>DASVAK010000295.1:0-5851 GCA_036376395.1 Candidatus Krumholzibacteriia bacterium | reverse complement strand
GCGCTTCGGACAGATGACATTGCGCGCGGAGACCTGGAGCGGAGCCGCCGACGCGAGCGAGTCCCCGGCGCACGGACCGACATACTTCTGCTTCCGGAAAGACCGGAGCGCCGACGCGAGCGAGCCACCGGGCGCAGAAATTGCAGCGTGGCCGCGGGATGTACTTCTTCTACTACCTTCCGGTCGGGATCGATGCCGAGACGCGGCGATTTCCGTTCGCCACCGTGCTGGCGACCGTGGCCTGCGTCGCCGTGTTCGTCGCCAACAAGTTCTTTCCGACCGCCCTGCCGTTCAACTTCAGCGAGTGGATCTACTTTCCGGGCTATTCCGGTTTCCTGACCACGTTCTCGGCGGCATTCCTTCATTTTGACTGGTTCCACATCATTTCGAACCTGGTGTACCTCGTGCTGTTCGGCCGCTACCTCGAGGACCGGCTCGGCACGGTGGTGTTCGCGCTCGTTTTCGCCGGTTCGGCCATCCTCGGGAACCTCGTGCAGGGCTGGTACAACCTGAACGTGCTGCACACCAACGCCGGCATCATCGGCGCTTCGGGGGCGGTTTCGGGCCTGATGGGCGCCTTCCTCGTGCGGCTGCGCTATCACAATGTGCGCATCGCGTACTGGGTGTTCGCTCCGCTGATGGCGATCAATCGCGCCGGCCGCTCCGAGCTTCACGTCGTCTTCGCGATGGCAATGTGGGTGCTGATCCAGGTCGTGCGCGGCCTGGTGCAACTGGAGGGCGCGGGGGGCAACGTCGCCTATCTCACGCACGTCTCCGGTTTCGCGTTCGGCCTGGCGGCCATGCTGGTGACGGGGGGGTGGGCGCGCGGAAGCGCGGAGGGCCATCTCGTCAAGGCGAAGCGCTACCTGCGGCGCGGCGAATACTACGGTGCGCAGGACGAGTTCGCGCGCTACGCGAAGGCCCGCCCGCACGACGGCGAGGCCCAGGCGTCGCTGGCGCGTACCAGCCTTCCGTGCGGTGATCGCGAGGGCGCGCACGCGGCGTACCGCAATGCATGCGAGCAACTGCTCGCGAGCGGCCAGCGGGGACGCGCCGAGTCGGTGTACATGGAGGCGTCACGCGCCTTCGACCGTTTCGCCCTTGGCCCCGACGCGCACCTCGACCTCGCCTTCGGTCTCGAGCGCAACCTCAAGCCGGTCGCCGCGCTCAAGGCGTACGAGAGCTTCGTCGGTGTCTACGACGGTCACACCGAGGCGGCGTTCGCTCTCCTGCGCGCGGCGAACATCCATGCCCGGGCCGGCCGGCTCGATCGGGCGCGCTTCTGCTACGAGCAGCTCGTGGCCCGTTATCCACAGAGCGAGTGGTCGGAGTTCGCCACCGAGCACGCGCGCCGACTGGCTGCTTCCTGACCATGCGCGTGCGGCAAATCCTGACGCACGCGGCGCATCGCTGGCCGCCCTTTTCGGTAATATTCTTGCCATCTTCCGCGGGCCGGTGGTAGCGTACGCCGGGCCTTTAGAAGGCTGCGGCACGGGGTTGTGCGGGAGGTGGGGAAGATGGGAAACGGGTCGCTTAACGGGCTTCCATCGAGTGATCGGCCGCGCGAACGTCTCTACGCGCGGGGAGCATCGGAACTTTCACTGCAGGAACTGCTCGCGATCGTGATTGGCGGGGGAACGAGAGGCTCGGGGGCGCTGGTGCTGGCGCTGAGATTGCTTGGAGAGTTCGGGGATCTGATCGCCATGGGCCGGGCCGGCGTGGACGAGTTGCGCCGGGTTCCGGGCATCGGGTTCGCGCGCGCGTGCCAGCTCGCCGCCGCCTTTGAACTGGGCCGGCGGTTCGCGCGCGAATCGCGCACGAGCGGATCGTCCGTGCGGGCGCCGAAGGACATCGCGCGCATGTTCATGGACGAGATGAAGGACTACGATCGCGAGCACTTCAAGGCCGCGTTTCTCAACACGAAGAATCGTGTGATCCGCGTGGTGACAGTGTCGATCGGTTCGCTCAACGCGTCGATCGTGCACCCGCGCGAGATCCTGAAGCCGGCCATCGCAGCGAGCGCGGCGTCCATCATCCTGGTGCACAACCACCCGACCGGCGACCCGACGCCGAGCCGGGAGGACATCGAGTTCACGCGGCGCTTCGCGAAGTGCGGCGACCTGATCGGCATCGAGTTGCTCGATCACATCGTGATCGGATCCGACCGTTTCCAGAGTCTCAAGGAAGCCGGGTACTTCTGACCCGCGCCGTGGAGTTGCAATGTCGCTGTTTGCCAGGCTGAACAACTATCTCACGAACGACGTCGCCATCGATCTCGGCACCGCGAACACGCTTGTGTTCGTGAAGGGAAACGGCATCGTGCTGAACGAGCCGTCGGTGGTGGCGGTAGACCAGCGCACCAAGAAGGTGTACGCGGTCGGCCTCGAGGCCAAGACGATGCTCGGCAAGACGCCCGAGTACATCGCGGCGATCCGCCCCATGAAGGACGGGGTCATCGCGGACTTCGAGATCACCGAGATGATGCTGCGCGAGTTCATCCGGAAATCGCAGAAGAAGAAACATTTCATCCGTCCGCGCATCGTGATCGCGGTGCCCTCGGGCATCACCGAGGTGGAGAAGCGCGCGGTGCGCGACAGCGCCGAGCACGCCGGGGCGCGCGAGGTGTTCCTGATCGCGGAGCCCATCGCGGCGGCGATTGGCGTCGGCCTTCCGGTCGACAAGCCCTCGGGCAACATGATCATCGACATCGGCGGCGGCACCACCGAGATCGCGGTCATCGCGCTCGACGGCATCGTGGCCGACAGCTCGATCCGCGTTGCGGGCGACGAGCTCGACGAGGCCATCGTCAACTACGTCAAGCGCACCTACAACATGCTCATCGGCGAGCAGACCGCCGAGCAGATCAAGATGCGCATCGGGTGCGCGTCGCGCCTGGAAAAGCCCCTCGAGATGGAGATCAAGGGCCGCGACCTCGTGGCCGGCATCCCCAAGAACCTCAAGCTCACGAGCGAGGAGATCCGCGAGGCCATCGCCGAGCCGATCTCACAGATCGTCGAGGCGCTCAAGAACGCGCTCGAGCAGACGCCGCCCGAGCTCGCGGCCGACATCGTCGACCGCGGCATCGTGATGACCGGCGGCGGTGCGATGCTCAAGGGGCTCGACGTGCTGCTCAAGAAAGAGACCAACCTGCCCATCAACGTCGTGGACGATCCGCTCCTGTGCGTGGTCCTCGGCGCGGGCAAGGTGCTCGACAACATCCACCAGTACGAACGGGTGCTGATGTCCAGCTCGCGCGATTGACAGAATGCCGGTGAGCTAACGCATGCACCTGTTCGAAGCGGTCTTTGAGAAGCATCGCGACCGAACGGTCCTCGCTATCCTGATCGTCCTGTCCCTTGGCCTGATGGCGCTGCCCGAACCCGTCCAGCTCGAGGCGGGGCGCAGCGCACTCGCGCGCCTCATGCTCCCCGCCCAGCGCGCGGCCACCTTCGTCGATGACTACCGCCACGTCCGCTCGGAGAACGAGCGGCTGCGCCGCATGGTGGCGACCCTCGCGCTCGAGCGCGAACGCCTCCTGCAGTTCCGCGACGAGCGCGAGCGCCTGCGCCGGCTGGCCGAGTTCAAGGAGGAGCAGACGCGCAAACTCGTCGCCGCCGAGGTGGTGGGGCGCGATTTCGACCGCCTGCAGGCCAACCTGGTGATCGACAAGGGATCGGCGGAGGGGCTGCGCGAGAAGATGCCCGTGTTCTCCTACGGAGGCCTGGTGGGGAGTCTCTCGCGGGTGTTCCTCACCACCTCGTGGGTCGAGTTGCTCTCGAGCAAGAACCACCCGGTGAGCTGCATCGACAAGCGCAGCCGCGTGGTCGGCGTGCTGGAATGGCGCTACCGCAATTTCTTCGAGCTCCGGCACGTGGCCGCCTCGGAGGACGTTGTTGCCGGCGACACGCTGCTCACGAGCGGCTTCGGCGGCACTATTCCAAAGGGCTACGTCGCCGCCATCGTCACGCGCGTCTCGCCGGCCAGCGACGGACTGTCGCTGCGCATCGACGCGCGCAGCCCGGTGAACTTCATGGGTCTCGAGGAAGTATTCGTCATGACCGAGGAAATTCCCTGGGACAGATCGCTGTTCTACGAAAACGCGGACACCGCGCTGATGCGCGACGTATTGATGCGGAAGTCGCGACGATGAAAGTCCTGGGACCCATCATCGGCATCCTGGTGTACCTGACCCTCCAGGCCGCCGTGGCGCAGCGCATCGCGATCGGGTCGGTCGCTCCCGACTTCGTCGTCGTGTGCGTGGTGCTGTTCGGGCTGCAGCGCGGCCCCATCCTCGGCTCGCTCTTCGGTTTCGTGGTCGGCCTGGTGGTCGACCTGGGCAACCCGGGCTTCCTGGGCCTCAACGCGCTCACCAAGTCGGTGCTCGGCTATGGCGCGGGCCGCCTCGGCGCGGCGACGTCGCCGGGGGTGATCGTGTTGTTCGTGGTCTTCTTCGTGGCCGCGTTCGCGCACGACATCCTGTACCTGATCGTCTTCATGTGGCCGCATGTCGGCAGCGCGTTCGTGACGCTGTTCACCGTCGCGCTCCCCTCCGCGCTCTACACCGCGGTGGCGGGCATCCTGGTCGAGCGACTGCTCGCCCTGCTGGGAGCCAGGGTGGTGACGGCCCGTGGCCAAACGAGACAGTAAGAGCCTGGCCGAAGGGCCGCGCCGCCTCCGTACCCTCCTTGTCCTGTGCGCGTTCGGCTTCATCACCGTGCTCGCGCGACTGTTCACCCTGCAGGTCGTCCACCACGAGGAGTACGCGCAGTTTGCGCGCGACAACCAGCTCGAGCGCGAGCGCATCCAGGGGCCGCGCGGCGTCCTGCGCGACCGTTACGGTCAGGTCGTGGTCGACAACACGCTCAACTTCCAGGTCGTCATGCCGTGGCGCAAACGCGAGGACGTCGAGCTCGCGGTGCGGAAACTCTCCGCGTACCTTCCCGTCGACACCGTGAGGGCGATGGCGCGCTTCGACGCGTGGAAGAAGCGCTACGGCGGTGTTGCGTTTCCGGTCATCCCGGACGCGGACAAGTTCGTGATCTCGTTCGTGCGCGAGAACCAGGCCGAGTTTCCGCACCTGAAGGTCGAATCCCACCTGCGCCGGCGCTACCCGGCGAACAGCGTCGCCGGGCATGTGCTGGGCTACGTGGGCGAGGTCGGCACCGAGGAAGTGTCCACCTCGGACGGCCTCTACGTTGCGGGCGACGTGATCGGCAAGGCGGGGCTCGAGCGCGTCTACGAGGACAAGCTGCGCGGCGTCCCCGGCCAGCGCGCCATCGAGGTGACGGCGTCGGGACAGTCGCTGGGAGAGGTCACCGAGTGGTCGATCACTCCGACTCCCGGCCACGACCTGCATCTGGCCATGGACTACCACATGCAGGTGTTCCTCGATTCACTGCTGACCACGCACCCCAATCCCGCCGCGGCGGTTGTGCTCGACATCGACGACGGCGGCGTGATCGCCGCCGCGAGCCGCCCCGCGTACGACCCGAACGAATTCGCGCTCGGTGTTTCGTCGTCGATGATGACCGAGATGTTGCGCGATCCCTCCAAGCCGCTGTTCAACCGCATCTCGCAGGCGCGCTACGCGCCCGCGTCGACCTTCAAGCTGGTGGTGACGCTGGCCGCGCTGGAAAACCAGATCGTCGATCCAAGTCGCGTGCTGGTCTACTGCGACGGGACCTACCGCTTCGGCAACCGCATCTTCCGGTGCTGGAAACCGGAGGGGCACGGCGGCATGAATCTCATGTCCGCCATCGTCAATTCCTGCGACGTGTACTTCTACCGTGTCGGCGAGATGACCGACGTGGATGCGCTGGCGGCCACCGCGGAATCGTTCGGCTTCGACAAG
>DASVAK010000286.1:0-20336 GCA_036376395.1 Candidatus Krumholzibacteriia bacterium | reverse complement strand
CCATCGCGGGCTCGCTGGGAGTATGCGCCGCCCAGACGTACCGCATGTGGCAACAGGGGGTTGCCTACCTGCCGCCGGAGGTCGCCCGCGTGGCGCCGATGGCCCTGGCCCTGGGCGCGGCACTCGCGACGCTGGCCACGCTGCGTTCGCTGCGTACGCTGCGCACCATCCAGCGCACCCCGCTCGAGTCCGGCCAGGCGCGGGTTGACGGCACTTAACAAAAAGCCGTTCTTTCACTTAAGCGGCCATGGCATGCGACTTGCTCCCTCCCGCAGGCCGATTGCCGCCGGCGCACCGGCCTTCATGCAATCGTTTACCTGGACGGGCCAACCAGCTGATATGAAGAATATTATCCGCTACGGCGACGTGCTGTTCTCGACCCTTTCCGAGATCACCAGCCTGATCGTCGCGGGGCACGACAAGCGCATGATCTTCCGCAAGGTCCTGGAGTGCGCGCTCCAGGTGATCGACGCGGAGACCGTCCATCTCCTCGAGGTGGAGGGGCAGGCCGTGCTCAAGTACACCATGCGCCGCGGCGAGGGGATGAAGATCGAGACCGTCGATGACGCGGCCGTGCTGGTGGGCTGGATGGTGCGCGAGACCGAGTCCGACCAGTTCCACGGGCGCGAGCTGGGAGTCGACGTGCCGCTCCTGGCACAGAGCCTGGGCGGCGACGTGAGCCGCGTGATCATCAGCGCCCCGCTTGTCGCCAAGCGCTCGATGTTCGGGCTGCTCGTCGCCATCCACCGCGACGGCGGGATGTACGGGCCGCAGGACATACGGCTCCTGACGCTCCTCGCCAACCAGGCCGCCATCGCGCTCGAAAACGCCCTGCTCTACCAGCAGCTCGAGAAGGAAGCGGTCACCGACGGGCTCACCGGCGTGTTCAACTACCGCCACCTGATCGCGTCGCTCGAGAACGAGATCAAGCGCGCGCGCCGCTTCAAACAGGTGGTCTCGTTCGTCATGCTCGACGTCGACAATCTCAAGGTGCACAACGACCGCCACGGCCACATCAGCGGCAGCCAGGTGCTCAAGGAGATCGCCGGCATCATCAAGGTGAGCTGCCGCGAAATCGACCTGGTGAGCAAGTACGGCGGCGACGAGTTCGGTGTCGTGCTGCCGCAGACGCGGCTCGGCGGCGCCGCCAAGGTGACGCAGCGCATCCTGGAAGGCGTGCGCCTGCACCACTTCGAGGGCACGCGCGCGGAGACCATCACGTGCAGCGCGGGCGTCTCGACGTTCCCGCGCGACGGCCAGACCACGGGCGAGATCATCGAAGCGGCCGACAAGGCGCTCTACCAGGCGAAACGGTCCGGGAAGAATACCGTGGTTACTACCGAGCAATTGATCGAGGAAATGGCCTGAAGACCGGGTAAATTGGGGACTTGTCGCAACTGCAACGGTGCGATTAGGCTTCCCCCGTCCGCTTGAAGGGATTTGTTCCATGACATTGATCGAGAAAATCAAGGCCCGAAAGGCCACGGTTGGGGTCATCGGGCTCGGATACGTGGGCCTGCCCCTCGCCGTCGAGCTGGCCCGCGCCGGCTACCATGTGATCGGCTTCGACGTCATCGCCGAGAAGGTCGAGCGCGTCAACGCCGGTGACAGCTACATCAAGGACGTGCCCACGGCAATTCTCAGCGAGGTGGTGAAGAGCGGCCACGTGCGCGCCACGGCCGACTTCTCGCTCCTCGGCGAGTGCGACACGGTCGAGATCTGCGTGCCGACTCCGCTGCGCAAGACGCGCGACCCGGACATCTCGTACATCGTCTCGGCGGTGGAGGAGATCGCGAAGTACAAGCACCCGGGCATGCTGGTGGTGCTCGAATCGACCACGTATCCCGGCACCACCGAGGAAGTCATCATGCCCATGCTGGAGGACGAATCGTTCCGCGTGGGGAAGGAATTCCATCTGGCGTTTTCTCCCGAGCGCGTCGATCCGGGCAATCCCCGCTACAACACCAGCAATATTCCCAAGGTGGTGGGCGGTGTGACGCCGAAGTGCACCGAGATCGCGACCGCGCTCTACGCGGAGGCGCTGGCCACGGTGGTTCCCGTGTCCAACGCGCGCGTGGCGGAAACCGTGAAACTGCTGGAGAACACCTTTCGCAGCGTGAATATCGGCCTCGTGAACGAGATCGCGCTCATGTGCAACAAGATGGATATCGACGTGTGGGAAGTGATCCGCGCAGCGGCGACGAAGCCGTTCGGCTTCATGCCGTTCTATCCCGGGCCCGGGCTGGGCGGGCATTGCATTCCCATCGATCCGTTCTATCTTTCGTGGAAAGCCAAGCTGGCCGGTTTCGAGGCGCGCTTCATCGAGCTCGCGGGCCAGATCAACGGGTCGATGCCGGAGTACGTGGTGACGCGCGTGATGGAGGCGCTCAACGGGCGCAAGCGCGCGCTCAACGGTGCGCGCGTGCTGGTGATGGGCGTGTCGTACAAGGCCAACATCGACGATGTGCGTGAATCGCCCGCCATCGACGTGATGCGGCTCCTGCGCAGGCACGGCGCCGACGTGGTCTACCACGACACCTGGGCCAACGCGCGCGACCACGAGGTCGTGGAAGCGGGTGTTCCCGCCGTGGAGCTGACGCCGAAGGTGATCGCGGGCTGCGACTGCGCGGTGATCGTGACCGGCCACGAAGGCGTGGATTACAAGCTCCTGCTCGAGCACATTCCCGTGGTGGTCGATACCCGCAACGTGTACAACGGCATCCACTCGGACAAGATCGTCCGCCTGTAGCGGCCGGGAAGAAGGGAAGGGAATGGCGACTTACCTGGTCACCGGTGGCGCCGGTTTCATCGGCTCCAACATCGTCGACGAGCTGTTGCGTCGCGGACAGCGCGTGCGCGTGCTGGACGATTTCTCCACCGGTCGCGAAGAGAACGTGGCCGATTTCGCGGCGCGCGTGGAGCTCATCCGCGGCGACGTGCGCGACGAGGACACGGTGGACGCTGCCGTGCGCGGCGTGGACTACGTGGTGCACCAGGCCGCGCTGGCATCGGTGCCGCGCTCGATCGTGGACCCGGTTGCGAACAACCAGGTCAACGTGCAGGGCACGCTGAACATCCTGGTGGCGGCGAAACGCCACGACGTGCGCCGCGTGGTGTATGCGTCATCCTCGTCCGTGTACGGCGACAGCGCGGAGCTGCCGAAGGTCGAGTCGATGACTCCCAATCCCAAGTCGCCGTACGCGGTGGCCAAGCTCGCCGCCGAGTACTACTGCCGCGTGTACGGCGAGCTGCACGCCCTGCCCACGGTGTCGCTTCGGTACTTCAATGTATTCGGGCCCCGGCAGGACCCCGGTTCGCAGTACAGCGCGGTCATTCCATTGTTCGTAAAGGCATTGCTGGAAGGCAGATCGCCCGCCATCCACGGCGACGGCGAGCAGTCGCGCGATTTCACCTTTATCTCGAACGTCGTAAACGCCAACTTGCTTGCATGCGAGGCGAAGATATCGGGCGCGCGCGTATACAACATTGCCTGCGGCGGCCGCTACACCCTGAACCAGCTCTTCGCCGCGCTTCGCGCGCGCATCGGCAGCGATGCCGAACCCGTCTATGGCCCGCCGCGACCGGGCGATGTGAAGCACTCGATGGCAGGCATCGACCGGATCCAGCAGGAGCTCGGCTACCGTGTCGATGTGGGTTTCGAGGAAGGCATCGACCGGACCGTCCAGTGGTATCAGACCGTGGGCCTCAGGACTCTCGGCTGACCGGAGGTAAACCCATCATGAGTTGTTTTCTGCACTGGTTGACGACGCCCGCGGGACGCGCCGTGGTGATGACGGTGGCGCTCGTGTTCACCCTCGGCGTCGTGTCGCCCGCCTTTGCACAGACGCAGTCGCAGTCGCGGGTCGATACGCCCAAGACGACCGCGCCGCTCGGTTCCGACTACCGCGTCGGGCCCGGCGATCACATCTACCTCTCCGTGCCGCAACGGCCGGATCTGAACCGCCAGCTCGCCGTGGCCGAGAACGGGTCGGTGAACCTGCCCCTCGTCGGCAACGTGCCGGTGGCCGGACTCAACAAGATCGAGATCGAGTCGAAGCTGCTCCAATCGCTGCGCGAGTATTATCCCAGCGTCAACCGCGTGGAGGTCAGCATCACGCAGGCGCTCAGCAACGTGATCTTCGTCTCCGGCGAGGTGCGTTTCCCGGGCAAGTACACCTTCCCGCAGGACGTGAACGTATGGGAGGCCATCCGTGAGGCCGGCGGCCCGGTGCCGACGGCGACGCTCAGCAGCGTTCGCGTGGTGCAGGATCGCTCACGCGGAGGCGCGAGCCAGCTCGTCGACGTGCAGAGCGCGATCGAGAACGGCACGGTGGAGAACCTCCCCGTGCTGCGTCCGGGCGATACCATCATCGTGCCCGGGGCGGAAGAGACCTATACCGGCGTCTCCGGCGTCAACGTGGCCGGCCAGGTGATCAAACCCGGCAACTACCGGCTGACCGGACGCCAGGACCTGATGGGCGCGATCCTGATGGCGGGCGGGCCGAGCGAGTCCGCCGACCTCACCGACGTGGTCCTGATCCGGCCCAACGGCGACAACGCGGCGCAGAAGTACAAGGTGAACGTGAAGCGATTCCTCGAGGATGGCAAGATGGAAGCCAACCCGAAGCTCAAGCCCGGCGATACCGTCACGGTGGGCAAGCGGACGTTCACCGGGCGCAACCTCGGCCTCGTGCTGAGCTTCGTCACCACCCTCGGGACGCTGGTGCTCCTCTACTACACGATCCAGAACGAAGCCAGCACGTCCAACTAGCCAGGGTGCGGTGAAGAGTGCGTAACATCGGCCAGCAGAAAGAACAGGAACAGGGTTTCCGGCTCGACCTCGGAAACTACGCGCGCATTCTTTGGCGCAAGAAGTACTTCCTACTGGTGCCGCTGGCGATCGCGTTCATGGTGGCGTCGATCGGCGTGCGCTTCCTGGTGCCCGAGTACGAGGCCAGCTCCGTCATCCGCATCGGCAGCCCCGCCGGGGTCAACACCGACGTCAACCGCTACATCGAAGGCCGCGGCGGGCGCGACCACGACGACAAGACGCTCGCGCAGCTCGAGGCCGACATGCTGGGCAGCGCCTTCCTCGACGAGCTGATCCGCCGCCTCGGCGTCGACCGCGATCCCGAAGTGATCGCGCGCGCCGAGCTTCAGCACCGCAACTTTCCCGCGCTCTCCACCGAGGAGCTCGTGTACCGGCGGCTGCGCGATTTCCTCAAACGGCGCATCAAGATCGAAGTCGAGGCGCCGGAGCTGTTCCGCATCTCGTACGCGGATCCCAACCCGGACGCGTGCTACGTCATCTCCAGCGCGCTGGCGTCGCTCTACATCGAGATGCAGCAGCGCCAGACGTTGCAGTCCTACCGCGCCGTCGGCGAGTTCAGCGAGGAGCAGCTCGCGGTCCAGAAGGAGAAGCTCGACCGCGCGGAGAAGTCGCTCACCGATTACCAGGAGAGGATCGCGTCGCAGACGGTCGGCACCGCCAACCCGGTGTTCGAGCAGAACGTGGCGCAGGCGGAGAAGGTGCGCGCCGACCTGAGTCTCACCGTGCAGGCGTCGGAGGCGGCCACCGCGAAAATCCGCAGCCGCATCTCGAGCACGATGGGCTCGATGCCGTCGGGCGACCCGGTCTGGCGCGACCCCGAGGTCAACAAGCTGGTGAACGAGCTGGGCGAGCGGCGCGAGAGCGAGCTCCTGACGGAGATCGGCAGCACGGAATCGCGCGGCTACGACCCGTCGATGGATCCGGTGCTGATCAGCCAGCAGGCGCTGCAGCGCCGGCTCCAGCAGATCGTCGTCGATGCGTATCCCACCATCCCGGACGACTACCGCCCGCTGCTGGTCGAGTATTACTACCAGCAGAGCGAAGTGAAGGCGTTCCGGAGGAAGCTCGACCGCCTCGACGGGTACATCAGCCAGTTCCGCTACCACGTGGCGCTGGCGCCGCAGACCGAGACCGAGCTGGCGCGCCTGCGCGACGAGGTCGAACGCACGCGCACCATGTACAACACCTTCAAGGAAGGCAAGGCGCAGGCCGAGATCGGCGAGCGCGCCCAGAGCACCGAGATCAGCCAGACCGTGTCCGTCATCGAGCCGCCGAGCAAACCGGTGGCGCCGGTGCGCCCCGACAAGATCAAGATCCTGGCGCTGTGCTTCCTGTTCGGCGCCACCGTGGGCGCGGCGGGATTGCTCCTCACCGAGTTCACCGATTCGAGCTACCGCAGCGTCGAGGACGTCGAGCGCCAGCTCGGGCTGCGCGTGCTGGGGACGATCCCGCGCGTCGGCAACGCGCGCTGGGTCTCGGAGTCGTCGCGAAAACGCACCGTGATCTGGGTCGCGGTGTGCGTGACGTTCGTGTGCGTGTTCATCTCGGCGTTCTACTTCTACGGGAAGTCGTCGCGCGAGCAGTTGATCGACCTGAACCCCACCATGACTTCCAAAGCCGAGGCGAAGACGCCGTGAAGACACCCAAAGACCCCAAAGCGCCGCTCATCTTCGACACCTACGACAGCGAGTCGCCGGTGGCGACCGAGCTGCGGCGCATCTACCACAACGCCAAGCGCAGCACCGACGGGCGGCACTACAAGTCGTTCCTCATCACGAGCTCGAGCCGTGGAGAGGGGAAGAGCACGATCTCGAGCTGGCTCGCGCTCACCATCGGCCAGTTCCCGACCAAGAAGGTCGCCTACATCGACGCCGACCTGCGCCGTCCGCGCGCGCACAAGCTGTTCGGTCTCGACAACCGGCTGGGCCTGAAGGACTGCCTCTCCGACAACCTCGATCCGATGGAAGTGATCAAGAAGACGCCGCTCCCGAACCTGGGTGTGGTGACGGCCGGGGACCGCGTGTCCGAACCGGGACGCCTGTTCGAGAGCGAACACTTGCGCGAGGTGCTCAACAAGCTCGAGTTCTACTACGACATCGTGATCGTCGACAGCCCGCCGGTGCTGCCGGTGAGCGACACGCTCTTTCTCGGCTCGGAGGTGGAGGCGACCATCCTCGTCATCCTGGCCGGCGTGACGCCGCGCGAGGTCGTGCAGCGGACGAAGAACGTGCTCGACGATTCCCGCGCCAACCTCATCGGCGTGGTGCTCAACAACGCCACCCACGTGCTCCCGTACTTCTACGACTACAAGTACTACGGCTACACGGCGAAGGAAGCGTGACGTCCCCGGAGCGCAGAGTCCGCCAGCGTGTCCTCGTGCTCACGGGTATCTTCCCGAACCGCCGCAACGAGACGTGGGGCATCCACGTCTTCCAGAACGTGAGAGCGCTCGCCGCGCAGGCGGACGTGCGCGTGGTGGCGCCGGTGCCGTTCGTGCCGGAAGCGCTGGCGCGCGGTCGCTACCGTGCCTTCACCGGGATCCCGCGCGAGGACGAGATCGGCGGTATTGCGGTCGTGTATCCGCGGTTCTTCCTGGTGCCGAAGGCGGGACGCTTCCTGCACGGCTACCAGTTGTTCGCGTCGATTTTCGCGACCATGAAGCGCGAGATCCGCATGTTCCGGCCGGACGCGCTGCTCGCGTACTTCGCCTTTCCGTACGGCCACGCCGCGGTGCTCTTCGGCGCGCTCTTCCGCATCCCGGTGGTCATCAGCTGTCGCGGCGGCGACATCAACCTCATGACCGCTCCGAAGCTGCAGGGCCGGCTCATCGCGCGCGCGCTGCGCGCGTCGAGCCGCGTGTGGGTGATGAGCGGGGAGATGCGCGCGAAGGCGCTGGCCCTCGGTGTGGACGCAGCGCGCGTTGACGTGATTCCGAACGGCGTCGACGCCGCGCGGTTCTTCCCCCGCCGCGCCGGGGAAGCGCGCGAGCGGCTCGGCATCGCAAACGACGGCCGCATCGTGGTGTGCGTGAGCCGGCTCAGCCACGAGAAGGGAATCGACGTGCTGGTGGATGCGTTCGCGCGCATGCAGGATGCCGGTGCGCGCCTGTTCGTGGTCGGCGACGGGGTCGAGCGCGACGCGCTGGCACAGCGCGCGCGCGAGCGCGGCGCCGGGGCGAGCATCACCTTCGCGGGGACGCGGCCGCACGACGAGATCCCGTGGTGGCTCGCCGCCGCGGACGTCGTGGTGCTGGCCAGCCGCCACGAGGGGATGCCCAATGCCGTGCTCGAGGCGCTCGCGAGCGGCCGGCCCGTGGTGGCGACCGCGGTGGGCGGCACGCGCGAGCTGGTCACCGATCCGGCGCTGGGCCGCCTGGTCCCGCCGGAGGACGTCGACGCGCTCGCCGGCGCGCTTCGCGACGCGCTGTCCTCGTCGTGGGATGCGCGCGCGATCGCGGCGTCGGTGGCGGCGCGCACGTGGGATGAAGTCGGGTTGCACAAGGCGCGGTCGATCGCGCTCGCGGCGGAGCGCCGCGTGCCGGTCGGCCCGGGAGCCGCGGAGGACACATGGACCGCCGGGACACCGTGACCGTCGAAGAGCACGTCGTGGGCGGGCGCAAGGCGCGCCGCAACCTGGACGACCTGCGCCGCCACTACGAGGTCGAGCGCGCGCTCGCGGACGAGCTGCGCGCGTCCTCGGGCGCCGAGCGCCGCGCGCTCTACGGCCGCATCTACAACGAGCTGTTCGCGCGCGTGCCGGACCACCCGCAGCTCACGCGCAAGGTCTCGGCCCAGCGTTCGCGCGAGAAGACCCTCGGCGAGTTCCGGCTGATCGAGAAGTTCATCACGCCGGATTCGAACTTCCTCGAGATCGGCGCCGGCGACGCCGCGGTGTCGCTGCACGTCGCGAAGCACGTTCGCCGCGTGACCGCGCTCGACGTGTCCGACACCATCCTCAAGGACATCGTCGCGCCCGCGAACGTGCGCCTCCAGGTGTTCGACGGGTGCGAGATGCCGGTCGAGCCAGGCAGCATCGACGTCGCGTACAGCAACCAGGTGATCGAGCACCTGCACCCGGAAGACGCGGCGCTGCAGCTCGCGAGCATCCTGCGCTCGCTCAAGCCGGGCGGGTGCTACGTGTGCGTGACGCCCAACCGGCTGAACGGCCCCCACGACATCTCGCAGTTCTTCGACACCGTCGCCACCGGCCTGCACATGAAGGAATACACCTACCGCGACCTCGACCGCTTCTTCCGCGGGCTGGGGTTCACCGGAACGCGCGCGTGCCTCGGCATCAAGGGACGCTTCGCGGCGCTTCCGGTGGGGACGATCGGCGCACTCGAGTCGGTGCTGGCCGCGCTGCCGGTGCGGTTGCGCCGCGCCATCGGGCGCACGTCGCTGTTCGAGAAGCTGCTCATCATCCGCTTCGTCGCCTTCCGCCCGCGCGCATGACCCTTCCCGCCGCCCCCTTCACCATCGGCCACGTCGTGCTGAGCCTCGATGTGGGCGGGCTCGAGCGCGTGGTGGCCACCCTCGCGGGCGCGCAGCACCGGGCCGGCGCGCGCGTCATCGTCTACTGCCTCGACCGGGCCGGCGACCTCGCGGAGCCCCTCCCGGAGGCGGGGATTCCCGTGCACGTCGTGGGCCGCGGCGGCCGCGGCTTCGACGCCTCCGCGCTGCTTCGACTCGCGCGACGGCTGCGCGCCGACGGCGTGGGCGTCGTGCACTGCCACAATCACGGCGCCCTGGTGTACGGCGCGCTGGCGGCGCGCATGGCGCGCGGCCCGCGCGTGGTCTACACCGTGCACGGGGCGAAGACGTCGGGACGGCGCGCCACGCGCCGCTTCATGCGGCTCGGGCTCGTGCACGAGGTGGTGTTCGTCTCGGCGCACGCGCGCGGAATTGCGCGCGCGGCGGGAATCCCGGACGACAGCCGCGTTCATACCGTGCTGAACGGGATCGACGTGCACGCGCTCGCGGCCACCGCGGCGGATGCCGCCCGCATCCGCGCCTCGTTTTCAATTCCCGCCGGAGCGCCGGTGTGCGGGATCGTGGCCCGGCTCACGCCGGCCAAGGACCACCGCACGCTGCTCGCGGCCATGGAGCTGCTGCGCAACGCCCGTCCCGATGCGCACTGCGTGGTGGTGGGCGACGGCGAGCTGCGCGACGAGCTGCTGCGCGAACGCGCCCGGCGCGGGCTCGACGACTGCGTCCACTTCGCGGGGGCCCAGGGCGAGGTCGCGGCGTACCTCGCCGCGATGGACGTCTTCGTGCTCTCGTCGGTGACCGAGGGGCTGGCCATGACGCTGCTCGAAGCGATGGCCGCGGGCCGGCCGGTCGTGGCGACGCGGGTGGGGGGCAACCCGGAGGTGGTAGAGGACGGCGTCACCGGGCTGGTGGTGCCGCCGCGGGATCCCGCGGCGCTGGCGGGAGCGATCCGCGCCCTCATGGACGACCCCGGCCGGGCGGCTGCCATGGGATCGGCCGGTCGCGAGCGGGTACGGGAGAAATTCAGCCTCGAGGCCATGGCCGGCCGGTATGCCGCCATCTACGCGGCCGCCGCGGTGCCCCCCGCCGTCACCACGGTGTGAGCGGCCCCCGGGTGGGGAGGCCCGTCCAGACGCCCCGAGGGCCGCCTTTGTGCGTTGCGCCCGCGGCCGGGATCGTGGCATGCTCCCGCCGGTCCGCCCCCGTCCGCTTCATTGTTCGCTGGTACACGTATTGCTGCTTCCGGGGCCGCACCCCGTCGACCGCAGCCAATGCATCACCGTTGACCCAGGCAGCTCGGCCGTCCATTCCGCCCGGTACGGCCCGCCAGGAGGCGTCGCATGTTCCGCATTCCTGCATTGAAGCATTCCCTCACCGCGTGGTGCAGCGCGGGCGTGCTGTGGATCTCGAGCCCCGCCGCGGCGCAGAAGGCGGCGCCGGCGGCCAGCATTCCGTCGGGCCATCCCCGCATGGTGCTCATCGACGGCCGCCTCGAAGAGCTGCGCGCGCTGGCGTGCTACGACAACAACGGCAACCCCATCCCGGGCTGCACGCGCAGCAAGCAGGCGTCGACGTTCCTCAACTTCATGGCCACCGACGCCCAGGAGGCGGAAGCCTGGCACTGGGCCCTGCTCTACATGATCACCGGCGACGAGTCGGCCGCGACCACCGCGATCCAGGAGGCGGACGCGCTGGTGGCGTGCAGCTTCACGTGCGTCGCGCAGTCGCACGGCCAGTTCCTCTACGTGCGTGATTACATGCGCAGCGTCGCGCTGGTCTACGACTGGCTCTACGACCGGCTCACCGCGCAGCAGAAGCACGACTACATCAGCTACATGAACCTGATGCTCGTGCTGACGTGGAACGAGGATTCGCTGGCGCACAACATCTACGACACGGACGACTGGATGACGTCGAATCCGATGAACAACTTCTACTACACGTACATCCTGGCCACGACGTACGTCGCGCTCGCCACCGAGGGCGAGAACCACGGCACCTTCGACTACAACGGCCAGACGTACGACGCGTACTACCTCATGGAGGGCCGCGACGCGTCG
The DNA here is from genome assembly GCA_036376395.1 of Candidatus Krumholzibacteriia bacterium. Classification (GTDB taxonomy): domain Bacteria; phylum Krumholzibacteriota; class Krumholzibacteriia; order WVZY01; family JAKEHA01; genus JAKEHA01. The sequence goes on along the minus strand of DASVAK010000286.1, from coordinate 8,958 downwards.
TCCGATCGCTACACCGACCTCTACGAGTTCCTGATGGCGAAGATCAACCAGCAGATGTGGCCGTCGCTCGACACGCGCGGCAAGGGCGGCGGCTGGTTCGAGGGCGAGAACTACGGCCGCGCGTCCAAGCGCCACCTGCTCGAGTCGCTGCTGCTGCTCAAGCAGACCGCGGGGCTCGACCTTCTCAACGACCCGGCGCACCCGTTCCCGAAGCAGGCCTTCTACTACGAGCTGTATTCGATACAGCCGGGAGACGGTGTCTGCTACCCGGGCGGCGACCAGCCTTCGGTGGCGCAGGCGCCCGTGCGCGGCTACAGCCGGCACTTCATGCTGCTGGTGGCGGAGGGGATGAAGGGAACCGTGGAGAGCGAATACGCGCAGTACTGGTGCGACCACGTGCTGCTCGACATGAACGACATCAGCATCATGAAGCCGTGGGACTTCGTCCTGTACCACAGCGAGTATCCCGAGCAGGACCACAAGGCGGCGCTCCCCAACAACTACCTCGCCGAAGCGGCGGGGTGGGCGCACAGTCGTTCCGGCTGGGCGGACGACGCGGTGTCGGTGGTCATGGTGAGCGCGGACCGCATCGAGGGCCACCAGCACCGCGATCAGAATGCATTCGTCATCTATCGCAACGCCGGCACCGGCGGCCGCGACGGCTGGCTCATGACCGACGTGATGCCGTTCTCCGACGAGAACCCGGACTGGACGTGGGCGCACAACACGCTGATCGTGAACGACACCGAGCAGCGCTGGGGCAACGGAACCGGGAAGATCCTCAAGTACGACGCGCAGGCGGGGTACGTCTACGCGGTCGGCGACGCGGGCGACGCCTACTACACCAACCCGGGGCATTACGGTGAGGGCGACACGAAGATGTTGAAGGTGTACCAGCGCGAACTGGTTCACATCCTTCCCAATTACATCGCGGTGTTCGATCGCGTGGTGCCGGCGGCGGGCTTCGAGAACGCCGTCATCAAGAATCTCTTCCACTACCCGTACGACAAACCCGCCGTCTCCGGCGATCTCATCACCGAGACGCGCAGCGCCTCGAAGCTCTTCCACAAGGTGGTGCTGCCCTCGACGCCGGCGCTGACGTGGGTCGACGAGGCCTCGTCGGGTCACGACACGTGGCGCCTCGAGCTCAGGGATGCCACGGTGCGGCCCGGGTACCTCTACATGAATGTTTTCCAGGCCAGCAGCAGCTCGGTGGCGGCGATGACTCCGACCGAGCGCGTGACGTCCAAGGACGGCGGCATGGCCGGCGCGGTCATCAAGGACCCCGCGCAGCACCACGTCATCATGTTCTCTGCCGATCCCAACGGCGCAACCCCGACCGGGTCGATCATCTACGAGGTGGGCGCGCTCACACCGAGCTCGCACAAACTCTTCGACCTCCTGCCTTCCACCGGCTATCGTATCGACGTGGCCCGCCACGACGACGTTCGCGTCATCACCGTGGCGAAGGGCGGGGACCGGTACACCACCGCGGCCGGCGTTCTCTCCTTCGAGCTCGAGGGGGAGCCGGGCGCGTCCCCGGTCGCGCGGCGCTGAGGCGCGCCGGTAGTCAAACGATGCGGATTCTCGTACTCACCGCGAAGGCGATCTGGCCGCTCCACGGCGGCGCGGAAATCCGCAATTTCAGCCTGCTCAAGGAGGCCTCGCGCCACCACGAGATCGTCTCGCTCTCCTTCCTGCAGCCCGGCGAGCGCGAGGGCCACGTGAATGCGCTCGCGCCGTACTGCCGCCGCATCGAGACCGTCGAGCTCCCGCGACGCCCGCGCGCGCGCCGCGCCGCCCGGGCCATCGGGAGCTGGGCCGGCGGATCGCGCCCGCTCGTCCTGGCCGAGTATCTCTCGCGTTCCATGCGCGAGACGCTCGCGCGGCTGGTGCGCGAGGAGAACATCGACGTGATCCACGCCCACTGTCTCCACGTCGGCCAGTACGTGGAGGACGACCCCGGCGCCGCATTTGTCTACGACGCCCACAACCTCGAGCACATCCTCTGGAACCGGTTCGCGAAGGTGCAGTCGCCGCTGATGCGCGCCTTCGTGAAAGGGCAGATCCCCAAGTTCGTGGCGTGGGAACGCCGCGTCGGCGAACGCTCCGACAAGGTCGTCATGCTCTCCGAGGACGACCGCGTCGAATTCCTGAAGGTGGCGCCGGGAAGTGACATCACCACCGTGCCCAACGGCGCGGACGTGGAATACTTCCAGCCCCGCACCGACCCCGTGGAGGAGAACTCCATCATCTATTTCGCCAATTTCGGGTGGCCCCCGCAGGACGACGCGGCGATCTACCTGCATGGGGATATCCTTCCGCTCGTGCGGCGCGAGATTCCGTCGGCGCGGCTCTACCTGGTGGGGCGCAACCCGCCGGCCGCGATCCAGCGCCTCGCGGGCGACGGCGTTACAGTGACGGGCATGGTGCCGGACATCCGCGAATACATCCAGCGCGCGGCGGTGGTTGCGCTTCCGCTCCGCATCGGATCGGGACAGAAGCACCGCGTTTTCCAGTCGCTGGCGATGGAGAAGCCGGTGGTCACGACGTCGGTGGGCGCGGAGGGAATCGCGCTCGAGCACGACGTGCACGCGCTCCTCAGCGACGACCCGGCGGTGATCGCGCGCCACATCGTCGATCTCCTGCGCGACCCCGCGCGGCGCGCGCGCATCGGCCGTTCCGGGCGAACGCTGGTGCTGGAGCGCTACGAGTGGGCCGCCAACTACCGGGTGCTCGATCGCGTGTTCGAGGACGCGGTGCGCAAGCGGCGGTCGCGGTCATGACCGAGCCGCTGCGAACGACGCTGCCGGGTGACACCGGCGCGCGCATCGACGAGCACACGCTGCGCGTGGTGGCGGGACGCCTCGCCGAACGCGCGCGTGACTACGGGCTCGTCATGGACCGCCGCGGAACGGTGAGCCTGCGCCCCTATCGCGAGACGTCGTCGTACCCGCTCTATCTCGCCGAGATCGCGTCGGGGACGGGGGCGCTGCAGCGCGTGGTGGTCAAGTTCGCGCCCATCTTCGGGACGCACCGCGAGGGCCAGGCGGAGTTCACCAACCTGCGCGCGATGTCGGCGCGACTCGAATCGCGCGGCCAGCTGCACGTGCCGCGGCCCCTCGATTACTGGGAGGACGTCAACGCGCTGGTCACCGAGCATCGCCCGGGCATGCGCTTCTCGGCGCGCATCCTGTCCACGCCCGGGTGGTTTTCGTCGCGGCGAACGCGCCACTCACTCGCGTGCACGGCGCGGCAGTGCGGAGAATGGTTGCGCATCTACCACGACACGACGGCACGCGGGCGCGGACCCGCGCTCGACGAGCGCTTCATGAACATCATGCGCCGCGACATCGCTCGCATTCCGCCGCGCGGTTCCATGCACGGCCTGCGCCCGCGCATCGTGGCCGCGCTCGAGACGATCCAGGCCACGCTCGCGACGGCGACCGCGCCGGTGTCGGTGCGCCACGGCGATTTCAGCCCCGACAATGTGCACCTCGACGGCGACGGAATCTGCGTGTTCGACCTGAGCCACCACGCCTCGGCGCCCGTGCACGACGACATCACGTTCTTCCTGGTGACGCTCGACACGATGAATCCGTACCCGCGCTACCCGGCCTTCGACCGGCGCACGGCGCGCGCGCTCGCCTCGCCGTTTCTCGACGGGTACTTCGGCGCGGACCGGGCCCGGCGCGAGAGCGAAGAGTCGGCCGTGCTGGGCGCGTACACGCTCAAGAACCTGCTCACGCGCTGCCTCAGGCAGCGTCGCGTCGCCGCGGCGGCCGGGCCGCTCGCACTGGCGGCGTTCGACGGCCTGTGGGTGGCCGGCCGCTACCGGGACCTGGTGGGTCGCGCCATCGAGCGCGCGACGGCCGCCCGGTGAACCCCTATCCATCCATGCGTCGTTCGGTTCTCCTCGTCACCTATCACTACCTGCCGGCGCAGACGCCCGGCAGCCGGCGCCTCGACACGGTCGCCCGGCTGCTCGCCGCGCGCGGGTGGACGGTGAAGATTCTCACCGCAACGGGCGCGCGGCGCGGTGACACCACGAGCGTGCCGGGGATCGAAGTGATCCGCACCACGCGCGCGACGAGCCACGGCGCCGACGGCCAGCCCGCGATCACCAGCCCGCGCGTCTCGCGTATCCCGCTGCTACGGAGCGTCACCGGCTTTCCCGACAAGTACGCACCGTGGGCGCTGACGCTGGGGCGCCGCGTCGACCGGCTGGTGCGGTCGGGCGTGGTGGACGTGGTGCTGAGCTCCAGCCCGCCCCACTCGATGCACGCGGCCATCGCCGCGGTGCACGCGCTGCACCCCTTCCCGTGGGTGGCGGAGTTCCGCGACCCGTGGATGTTTCCCACCCGGCGCGTGCTCTCGCCGGTGTCGGCGACGCTGCAGCGGCGCATGGAGCGGGCGGTGCTGCGCGGTGCGAGCGTGGTGATCGCCAACACGCCGGGCAACCGCGACGAGCTCCTCGCGTCCAACCCGGGGCTGGATCCGGCGCGCGTGCGCGTGTCGACCAACGGCTACGACGCCGCGCTGTTTGCGCCGGGCGCGCTTCCGGCGCGCGCCGGCGAGACCGCCGATTTCACCTACGTCGGCGAGATCTACGGCGGCATGCTGGAGCGCTACGCCGCCGCCGTGGCGAGCATCCGCGCGCGCGATCCGGACGCCGTGCCGCGGCTCGCGATCTACGGAACCGTGCACGCGGGCGAACGCCGGCGCATCGCCGAGCTGGGCCTGGAGCCGTACGTCGAGCAGCGGGGATTCGTGTCGCACGAGGAGAGCGTCGCGGCGATGAAGAATGCGCGCGCGCTGCTGGTGCTGCTCCCGCCGCAGGAGCGCTGGCGCACCTGCGTGCCCAGCAAGATGTACTGGTATCTGGCGGCGCGGCGTCCCATTGTGGCGCTGGTGCCCGAGGGCGACGCGGCGCGCCTGGTGCGAGACGCGCACGCCGGCGAGGTGCTGGCCGATCCCGACGCGGAAGCGCTCGGGCGCCGGCTCGAAGCGCTGGTGCGCGAGGCCCGCGCGCATCCGGCCCCGGCGCTCTCCGGCGCGGGGACGGAACGCTATGCGATGGATGCGATCGTCGCCGGTCTCGAACAGATCCTCGAGGAGGTGGTGAATGGACGTCCCGCGTGAACGACGCGTCATCCTGGTGGGTACATTCGTGGGCGCGTGCGTGCTGGCGATCGCCATCACGCTCCTGGCCATGCGCTCGCTGGGCATGGCCATCGCCGCGTGGGGCGGGATCGTCGGCCTCACCGTCCTGTTCATCTCGCCGTTCGTCGGGTTGATCAACTACCTCGCGTTTCTCTACATCCGGCCGCAGGACTTCATGCCCGCGCTGCAGGGCTTCCCGATCATGCTGATCCTGGGCGCCGGCACCGCGGCGCTCGTGTTCCTCCACGACGCGTTCCGCAAGCACGCCCTCGTGCTCGCGAAGGCGCCCCAGCACATCTTCGTGTTGTGGATGTACGTGGCGGTCGTGATGTCGCAGGTGGCGATGGGGCACATTCGCGGTGCGTTCGAGGCGACGCTCGAGATCGTGCCCACCATCGTGATGTACTTCCTGCTCGTCGAGCTCACGACGACGTACGCACGCGTGCGCGCGGTCTTCATCACCATGACGCACCTCTCGCTCGTTCTCGCCGTGCAGGGCATCATCCAGTACTTCACCGGGGCCGGCCTGGGAGGACAGGAGTCGTACCAGGGGCGCATCCAGGCGGTTGGTATTTTCGCCGATCCCAACGACCTGGCGCTGGTGATGAACACCGTGCTGCCGCTCACGCTCTTGATCGTGATCCAGTCGCGCAACGCGCTCGCCAAGCTGTACTACCTCGGCATCAGCATGGTGTTCATGTACTCGATCTATCTCACCGAGTCCCGCGGCGGGCTGCTTGCCTTCGCCGCGATGATGATGCTGCTTTTCTACCGGAAGTTCGGCAAGGTGATCGGCATTCCGGTGGGCGCGATGGTCATGATAGCGGTGCTGGTGCTCGGGCCGCGCATGAACACGATCTCCACCGAGGATGCGTCGTCGTACGGGCGCCTCGAGGCCTGGTCCATCGCGATGGACCTGTTCAAGGGCTCGCCGCTGTTCGGGATCGGTTTCCAGCACTTCATGGACTACCACTTCCGCACCGCCCACAACTCGTACCTCCTGTGCGTGGCCGAGCTGGGCATCTTCGGCCTGTACCCCTGGCTGATGATGTTCTTCGTGTCGTACCGGAACACGCGCTTCGTCGAAAAGGAGCTGCTGCGCACGGGACAGCGTGATTTTGCCATGTACGCCTACGCCGCGCACCTCTCGCTGGCGATTTTCTTCCTGGGCGCGCTCTTGCTCTCGCGCACGTACCATCCGCTCCTCTTCATCATGATCGGGCTGTGCGCGTCGATCACGCGCGTCTACGTGGCGGGCAGCACCGAGCGCTACGCGCTGCTCGAGAAGCGCGACTTCGCGATCGGCCTGCTGATCACACTGGGCAGCCTGGTCGCCTGGGAGATCTTCCTGCGGGTGCTGTGGTGATCCTGGCCCGCGTCGTCCTCGGGGGGCTGGCGGCGGCGGCCGCGGCGGCGCCGTTCCTGCGCCGCAGGAACGTCGACCTCATCGTGCGCGACTCGCTGCGCCGGCGACCGGTGAGCACGGAGTCGCCGCGCCACGTTTTCTTCTCCCTCGTGGATCACTTCGAGCCGTTCTGGAAGAACGACGATCCCCGCGTGGCGCTCGATCGGGTGCGACGCTGGCGCGAGCGCTACCCGGAAGTCGCCGCGCGCTTCCACGACCGCGGCGGGCGGCCCCCGCGGCACGCATTCTTCTACCCGGCGGAGGACTACGACCGCCTCCCGGATTGCGTGTCGATGCTCTCCGAGATCGTTCGCGCCGGGGCGGGCGACGTCGAGGTCCACCTCCACCACGACCACGACACGTCGCACGCGATGCGCGCGCGGCTGCTCGAGTTCACGCGCGTGCTGCGCGAGCGGCACGGCCTCCTGCGCGAAGTGAACGGCCGCGTGGTGTACGGCTTCATCCATGGCAACTGGGTGCTGGGGAACTCGGGGCGCGACGGCGCGGGGTGTGGTGTGGACGACGAGCTCCGCGTGCTCGAGGAGACCGGATGCTACGCCGACTTCACGCTGCCGTCGGCGCCGCATCCTTCGCAACCGGCGGTGATGAACCGCATCTACTACGCGGGCGGCGACCGCTCGCGCCCGCGCGCGCACTTCCGTGCCATCGACGCGCGCTTCGGTGTGGCGGGTGCGGCCGGGCCGCTGATCGTGACCGGCCCGCTCGCGCTCAACTGGAAGCGCCGCCGCCGCGGCATCCTGCCCGCGATCGAAAACGGCGACCTCACCGGGCTCAATCCTCCCGCGCCCGACCGCGCCGACGCCTGGGTGCGCGCCGGCATCGGCGTGGCGGGATTCCCGCGCTGGGTGTTCGTCAAGACGCACACGCACGGCGCGCAGGAGCGCAACTCCGCGCGACTGCTCGGCGACGGAGCGGGGAGTCTTCCGGCGCTCTTCGCGGACCTGCTCGCGCGCTACGACGATGGCCGCCGCTTCGTCCTTCATTTCGTGACGCCGTGGGAGATGGCGGGCGCCGTGAGAGTGCTCGAGTCGGGCGATCGCGCCGCCATCGACGCCGTCGAGCGCTTCGATTATCCGTTCTGATCCCGCGCCGCAACCCGGCACATATTTCCGTCTTCGCGCGCTCGCGACGCCGGCCGTCGCGTGCACGCTTCTTGCAGCCTGCCCACCCGCCCCGTTCATTCGTTTCGAACTGGCCAATCCCGGACCGCGCGGGCCTCTCGCCGCGCAGGGAGTCCCATGCGTCGCCACGTCATCGCGCTCGTTCTCGCCGCCTGTGCAACCGTCGACGCCGCGGGTGTTCATGCGGCCGGTGCGCCCGCCGCGTCCGCGCCGACCCGTCTCATGCTGTTCAATCTCACGCCGGCCGGGTCGTACCAGGTCCGTCGCAACGGGGTGCCGGGAGGAGCGGCCGTGGCGTCGCCGGCCGGCGGCATCGTCTACGCGACGACGGCGAACACGGGTGATCGCTACGAGTTCACGCTGAGCGGGCTCAACCCCGTGAGCCCCGCGAAACCGGCCGGTCTGGCCGCGGCCGGAACCAGCACGGGGTGCGTCGAGCTGGCGTGGACGCCGCCCGCGCCCGAAGACTACGTGACCGACTACTCGCTCCTGTGGGGAGTCTCCGCCGGCGCCTGGACCGACTCTGTCGTGATCGACGCGCTCGACATCGCCCGCGGCACGACGTGGCGCGCGTCGCGGTGTGGTTTCGCGAGCGGCAGCTACGTCTTCGCGCTGCGCGCGCACAACGCCTTCGACCGTTGGAGCGCGCCCTCGAACCCGTCGAGCGCCACCATCACGAACCAGGACACGCAGGGACCGCTTCCGCCCACCAGCCCGGCGGTGAGCGAGAGCACGCCCGGCTGCGCGTCGGTGCGCTGGACGCGCTCCGGTGACGCGAGTGTCGCCGGCTACCGCGTCTACTACGGCACCCGTCCGCGCGCGCAGGCCGCGTACGCGTCGTCGTTCGACGCCGGGAACAACGCCGCGGCGACGCAGTGCGGCTTCGGCGCCGGCGTGTACTACTTCGCGGTGCGCGCGTACACGTCGACCGGTGTCATGAGCGCGTACTCGAAGGAAGTCATGCTCTCCGCGAAGGGCACCGACGTCACCGCGCCCACGATCGCCAATCGAACCCCGGCGGCGGGTGCGACCGGCGTGCCGGTCAATACCACCATCTACTTCGTCGCCACCGACGACGGCTCGGGCATCGACGCCTCGTCCATCGCCGTCACCGTCGACGGGGAAGAGCGCGGGGTGAGCACCGCGCCGGCGCCGGGAGGCGTCGCCGTGCAGTGCACCGATGCGGCTGACCTGCCTGCGGGGGCGGACATCGAGGTCACGCTGTCCGTGGCCGACCGCGCCACGCCG
>DASVAK010000276.1:0-15957 GCA_036376395.1 Candidatus Krumholzibacteriia bacterium | reverse complement strand
GGCGTCGAACTCGATGTCCCGGATGATGCCGAGCATGGGCCCGCGGAAATCGCGGCTGTCGATCGCGGCGCGCAACTGTCGCAACGCTTCCTCGCTGTGGCCAAGCGACGCCTCGACCGATGCAATATCCAGCGGCGAGACCCAGCGCTCCGACGCCATCGCGCGCAACCGATCCAGCGTGGTTTGCGCGCCGTCACGATCGCCCGAGAACGCCTGGGCCACGCCCAGGACGGCCACGTTTCCCGGGGCCGGGTCGACAGCGACGGTTTCGCGCGCCACCGCGAGCGCTTCCTCGCTCCGCTGGTTGCGGAGCAGGAGTCGCACGAGCCCGCCGGCGGGATATCCCGGCATGAGGGCGTGGGCCGCGCGGTAGTCGCGCTCCGCCTGTGCGGGATCGCCGGAGATCTCGCGCAATGTGCCCAGGAAGAAGCGCGGGAACGGCGTCATCGGATCCAGAGAAATCGCGCGCTGCATCTCCTCTATCGCTTCACCGGTGCGGCCCAGCACCGACAGCACTTCCCCGCGCCAGATGTGGGCGGCGGCGTAACCGGGACTCAGAGTCACCGCGCGGTCGGCATGGCGCATCGCCAGCTCGTAGTTCCTCTCCACGTGGAAGGCAAAGTCACCGCGGGTTGCGTGCGGCTCGCCGGCGGTTGAATCCAGCTCCATCGCGCGCGTCAGCGCCTCCAGCGCGAGGGGCGCGACGGTGAGCGGCTGCTCGTAGTTGTAGGCAGCCAGGATCAGGTACGCGTCGGCGATGCCGGCGTAGGCGAGCGCGAAATCCGGCGCAACCTGCGCGCTGGCCCGGAAATGCTCCAGCGCTTCGCGCACCGACGGCTCGGTGCGCCGGCTCCACAGGTAGCGGCCCTTCAGGTACTCGTCGACCGCGCGCGGATCGACCGACGCCGGTCGCGCCAGCCGCGCCTCCTCGGCGGGCGAGAGCTCGAGGGCGATCGCGCGCGCGATGGCGCGCGTCACTTCGCTCTGGAGCGCCAGCACGTTGCTCACGGGCCGGTCGTAGCTTTCCGCCCACAGCACGCGATCCGTGGCCGCCTCCGACAACCGGGCCGAGATGCGAACCTGGTCCCCGGCGCGGAGCACCGAGCCCGACACGATCGCCTCGACTCCCAGCTCCTTCGCGATGTCCGCGGTGCTGCGCGTCGAATCCTGGAGGCGCGCCGCGGAATGGCTGGCGATCACCCGGAGCGCGCCGATGTGCGAGAGCTCGGTGGTGAGCGCATCCGTCATGCCCGCCGAGAAGTACTCGTCCGACGATTCCCGCGAGAGACTCGCGAACGGGACCACGACCAGTGAGCGAACCGGGGTGGCGGCGACCTGCGGCGGGCCGTGTTCGTGGGCGCGCAGGGCGAGCACAAGCACCACGCCCGCGATACCGAGGACCGGCAGCGCGATCATCCACCTCGACCAGCGCCGGCGCGGCGGCACCGATGCACCCGCGAAGCCGCTGCCGGCGTGCTCGAGCGCGAACGCGAGGTCGCCGGCGGATTGAAAGCGCCGCACCGGATCTTTCTCCAGGCAGCGCGACGCGATCGAGCCGAGCGGCGTCGACCGCGTGGGAACCGCGGGCTCTTCCTTGAGAATCGCGTTCAGGCTTTCGACCACGCTCTCGCGCAGAAACGGGCTGCGCCCCGTGAGCATCTCCTGGATGACGACGCCCAGCGAGAAGATGTCGCTGCGCGCGTCGGTGGCGTGGCCGCGAACCTGTTCCGGCGCCATGTAGCCCGCCGTTCCGAGCACGGTGCCGGCGAGGGTCGCTGCGGTGGCCACCCCGCTCCCGGATCCCGGCGCCGCGGCGACGTCGATGCGCGCCAGCCCGAAATCGAGGATCTTGCATACGCCGTCGTGGGTGACGAACAGGTTCTCGGGCTTCAGATCGCGATGCACGATGCCGGCGTGGTGCGCCGCCGCGAGTCCGCGCGCCGCCTGCGTCGCGATGGAGCTCACCGTCGCCGGCGCAAGCGGACCCGTGATGAGGTCGCGCAGCGAGCGGCCGCGGAGCAGTTCGGTGACGAGATATGTCACGCCGTTCTCGGTGCCGATATCGTGGATGGTCAGGATGTTGGGATGGTTCAGCGCCGAGGCCGCGCGCGCTTCGACCTCGAAACGCCGCACGCGTTCCGGGTCGGCGGCGACACTCGCGGGCAGCACCTTGATGGCCACGTCGCGACCCAGCCGCGCGTCGCGGGCACGGTACACCTCGCCCATTCCCCCGGAGCCGAGGGAGTCGAGGATCTGGTATGGACCAAGGCGTGTATTCGGCGCGAGACTCACGGGGTCGTCATTATACCGGCCGCCGCATGGAGCGGAATACAGGAAAGGACATCCACCATGGCGTTACAGCCCATGCCTTCGGGCCGCGCGGTTCACCTTGCCGAGCTCGTCCAGTACGCGGAGGGTTCGGTCGTGAGCCGCGCCCTGGTCCAGAAACCTGTCGGGTCGCTCACCCTGTTCGCCTTCGACGAGGGCCAGGGGCTGAACGAGCACACCGCGCCCTACGATGCGTTCGTGCAGGTGCTCGACGGGGAGGGAGAACTGACCGTGGCGGGTGAGTCGATCCCGGTGCGGCCCGGTGACACGGTCCTCATGCCGGCCGGGGTGCCGCACGCCGTACTTGCCACCCGGCGCTTCAAGATGCTGCTCACGATGATCCGGGGCTAGCGTCAGGCCGGCGGCACCAGCAGGGTGACCGCGCGCGGCAACACGTCGACCTCGAGCGGCGTCGTGCCGATGATGTCCCCGTCCGCCTGGGCTGTCATGGCCACGCGGCTGTCGATCACCACGCGTTGCGACGCTTTCATGAAGAATGCGTTCTTGCGACGGCCGAACACGAGCCCGACCAGGTAGTGTACATAGTCTCGAACCGTCTCCATGCCGAGGATCCAGATGTCGACCTGGCCGTCGTCGGCGCAGTAGTCGGGCCCGCGCGGATACACCGCCTGCGCGAGCGTGCCGCAGTTGTTCACCGACACCTCGATGGCGCGAAACCGGTGCTTCGTCCCGTCCACGGTGACATCGATACGACGCGGCCGGTAGCCGATCATGCGCAGGGTGGTGGCGACGTAGGCCAGCCGGCCGAAGCGCGACTTGCTCCGGCTCGACGTGTGCGCGATCACCCGGGCGTTGATCCCGACGCCGGCGTTGAGCACGCAGACCCGGTCGCCGATCTTCATCGCGTCGATCTGCTTGCGGCTCGGAGATGCGGCGAGCAGCGCGACAGCGTCCTCGATGTCGACGGGAATGTCGAACTCGCGCGCCACGATGTTGCCGGTCCCGAGCGGAATGATGCCGAGCGGTATGTCCGTCCCGAGCAGCGCGGCGAGCGCACACGACACCGTGCCATCCCCGCCGCCGGCGACCACCAGGTCGTAGCCCTCGGCCAGGTGCTCGCGCACCATGTCGTCCACCCGGTCCCCGTTCTGTGCCGTGTAGACCGTGAACTCAATGCCGGCCTCGGCGAAGACGCGGCGCACGGCGTCGTGAGCGGTCTGGTGCTCCCCTTTGCCCGCGCCCGCGCTGAGAACGATGAGTGCTTTCATTCCGGGTTTCGATGGCCCTCCCTCTTTGAAGTTAGGCGTCGCGACGGGGAGTACCAATCGGTAGAAACGCCGAGCGGCAGCCCGGCTTTGCGTCGCCGCATCGGTTGTACTACCCTGCCCGCGTATGCGCCTCCGATCCATTCCTCTCCGGGTTCGACGCCTGGCGGTGCTCGCCGCCGTGTGCGTCGTGCCGCGCATCGGTTTCGCGCAGGATGCGCCGAAAGAAGAGAAGAAACCACGTGACCTGGTGCTGTTGCCCATCATCGCGCACACACCGGAAACGAAGCTCGCGCTCGGTGCGGCTTCGATCTACTTCTTCCGCGGCCCCGTTTCGACCCGGCCCTCCACCGTCTCGGCGTTCGTCATGTACACGCAGAACCGCCAGGTCGTGACCAGCCTGGGCGCCGAAGTGTACTCGCGCGACGAGGGCCACAAGCTCGAGGGAAACGTTTCCTACATCGAGTTCCCCGACAAGTTCTACGGGATCGGTCCGGACACGCCAGAATCGAACGAAGAGGATTACACGCCGCGATCGGTCAACATCATGGCCGGTGCGCAGCAGCGCTGGCACCACCACGGACACGCCGGGCTTCGTTACGAATTCTCCACCTGGGACCTCATCGAGACCGAAGCCGGGGGCATGCTCGCCGCGGGCGACCTGAATGGAAGCCAGGGCGGAACCACGTCGGGCATCGGCGGACTGCTCAACCGCGACACGCGCGACAACGTCTACTACTCGACGCGCGGGAGCTTCTGCCAGGTGGCGGGCACGTACTACCCGGAATGGCTGGGCAGCGACTTCGACTACGGCCGCTTCACCCTCGACCTGCGCCGTTACTTCTGTTTCCGGGGACGCCACGTGGTCGCGCTGCAGGCGGTCGGGGTCGGCACGGGTGGCGACACGCCGGTCCAGTCGCTCGCGGCGCTGGGCGGAAGCGAGATCATGCGCGGGTACTACCAGGGACGGTATCGCGACCGGTATTCGGCGGTGCTGCAGACCGAATACCGCGTGAGGGTGTGGTGGCGATTCGGGCTCGTCGCCTTCGCCGGCATCGGCGACGTCGCACACTCGCCCGCCGGGTTCGAACTGGATCATTTCCGCTATTCGGCCGGCGGCGGGATCCGCTTCCTTATCAGCAAGCAGGAAGGGATGAACCTCCGGCTCGACAGCGCCGTCGGCGAAGACACGTCCGGGTTCTACATCACGCTGGGCGAAGCGTTCTGATTGCTACCAGGCCTCGTCGACGGACTCTCCCGGTTGCAGCTCGCGCGCGGGCTTTGGTTTCGGGGGGCCCGCCATGTAGGCCATGTACATCGGGCACGGGTCCCAGATCGGCGAGCCGCACATGCCTTCCATCGTGCACTCGAAGCGCACGAGTGCCTCCTGCTCGCGATCCTCACGGCGGAAGCCGGCGCGGACGGTCACCATCCGCCCGCATTGCGGGCAGCGAAAGCGTTCTTCGTGATTGCGGGATTTCTCGGGGTTCATACCGGCCTCCAAATCGATGAGACGATCGTGGGCGGCCGACCACGAGTTGTTGCGGCGGCGTCATTATAGCACGCCCTTGCGCTCGCGCGAATCCTGTCCGGGAGCAGCCCTTTGGACTGCGCCGCGCTGGCGAAGTCAGGCGGAGGCCGCGCTGCGGCGGTACTTCGTCATGATGATCTCGTTGCCGTTCTGGTTGAACGAGACCCCGTCCATGAAGGTCCGGACCAGCAGGAGACCGCGTCCACTCACCTTGAGAAGCGCGTCGGGATGAAGCGGGTCCGGCACGGTGGTGATGTCGAAACCCCTTCCCTCGTCGAGCACGTGGTACTGCGCGATGTCGGTGGTGAGGCGTTCGATCACCCGCACGCGCCGCTCGCGGTAGGGTGACTGCTGTGAGCGTTCGATGCGCAGGCGCGAGTACACGCCCACGCCGTCTTCGCGCAGCTTCGAGTCCAGCTCGAGGTTGCCGTGGTCGATGGCGTTGCTGATCGCCTCTGCGATCGCGGTGCCGATCTGGAACAGCTCGGTGTCATCGCAAAAATTGATCTGGCGCAGGTTGCCCTCGAGGTGGCTCAGCAGCGCGCTCGGCCCATCCATCTCGTAGCCGAGGTAGAACGTGGCCTCGCTGCGGTGCAGCAGCGCGCGGGTGCGGTCGCGGTAGCGCCGCTCTTCCACCGCCGCCATTACCATGCTCATGGCGTCGCAGAGAACACCCCGGAGGTTCGCCTTGGGCACGTAGCTCAGCGCGCCCGCGCGGAGAGCGCGAATGGCCGTTTCCTCGGTGCCGCTCGACGTCATCAGCACGACCGGCAAACCGACGTAGTTGCTGCGGACGAAACGGACCAGGTCGAGCCCGGTCATGCCGGGCAGGTTGAGGTCGGTGAGGATGGCGTCGGGCGGATCGTTCTCGAGAGCCTGCACGGCCTCGCGCCCGTTGCACGCGAAGACAGGCTTCATCCCGTGCTCGATCAGGCACTGACCGGCAAGGTGTCGGTCTGCGGGATTTTCGTCGACGACGAGGATCTTCTCCACCGGGCGCGGCCTCCTGGGGGTTGGTGGCGGCGCCAATCATAGCACACGTCCGGAATCGGCCGCGGTCAGTTTTCGCCGTAGCGCAGTGCATTCACCTGTGCGGCCGGTTTCAAGCCGGATCAGGTGTTCTCGGTGGACCGGCGCAGCTCGCGCGAGTGTCCGCGCAGCGCGGTGGTCGTCATGCGCTTGAGGAAAACGAACCCGCGCGTGGCCCGGATGAGCGCGCTCGGGTGCTCGTCGAAGAACTCGCGGCCCAGGCAGGTGGTGATCATCCGGTACTGGTCGACCTGGATCTTCTGCGCCAGCTCGGAGAACGGCCCGTCGTGCTCGTAACTGGGAAACGACGCGTCCTTCTGCGAGATGAACGTGTGGAGAAACGCGCTCTGCTGGAGCGCGAACATGTTGAGCGAAACCGGGACGAACACGTCCGCCTCGGCCGGGTGAAAGCGATACCAGACGTTGCGATAGCCGAGCACCGTGATGTTGTCGCGGCCGGTCGCCTCCTCGTGCAGGCGAAGCGCCTCACTCGTCGCCTGCAGCACCTTGTAGTGCGTGTCCGGCCCGCTGGCTTCGGGGTCGAGCGCGAGCGTCACCACGTCGGGATTCACCTCGCGCAGGAGCTTCACCACGGGCGCCACGTCCCGGTCGAGCGTCGGCTCGCCGGTGAAGATCTCGCCGGTGTAGAAGCCGAGGCGCAGGTGGCGAACCGATTCCCCCTTCCACCCGAAGTATCCCCACAGGCACTCCGCCTCCCATTCGCGACACATACCCTTGAGTTGCTGGATCGGCGCCGGGTCCTTCTTGCCGGGGTACGCCGATTCGAAGTAGGCGATCAGCTCGGCGATGCGCTCGCGGATGGTCGCGGCATCGGCGTCGGCGTGGAGCTCGAGCAGGTTGCGGTAGAGCCGGCGCATCTCCGCGTCGTCCTGCACCGCGCGCGAGTCGGCCGCCACACCGTCGAGGTAGCGCCACACGTCGGCGTTGCGGGACGCGGCGTCGGAGGGGTCGAAGTAGCCCGCCGCGTCGAGATGCGCAAACGCGACCGATCCGGTGAAGTCGTCGAGCTTGCGCAGCTGGCGCAGCATGAACGCGTTGGTCACCGCGGTGAACCCGCTGGTGAAGGTGGTGAAGAAGTGCGTCGTACTGTGCACGCGGATGTGGCGCACGATGTACGGCATGCACCCGAGGATCAGATCGTCGTGGTGCGGTTCGGTGTGGAGGAACACGGCGTCGCGCTCCACGCGCGTGCCGGCCTCGATCTTCTGGCGCAGGCGCGCCGCCACGCGGTCGCACATCTCGCGCGGCGAGCCGGGCGCGCGCCCGAGCAGCGCCGCCGGCAGCCGGTGCGCGCGGAAATCGGATTCGCGGAGCTGGTCGAGGCGCTTGCCCGTGGCCAGCGACAGGTCGATGACGATCTTCTCCACGTCGTGCTCGTCGACGTGATCTGCGCCCGTCAGCGCGACGAGCTGGCGCGACTCGAGCTGCTTCGCGGCGCCGCGGGTGAGGTAGAAGCGCGCCCCGGGGAGGACCTGGAGCGCGCTCGCGGGGTAGCGGATGTGCCGCTCGCTCTCGATCGCCTCGCGCACGGTGCCCGCCTTCGCTTCGCCGGCCGCGATGACGATGGCGGTGCAATCGGGATTGTGGGTGATGGTCGCGAGGCCGATGGTGATCACCAGGCGGTTGCGCGCCACCTCGATGCCGCCGAGGTCGGTGGCCGCAGCGGCCTGCGTCTCGTAGTTCACCTCGGTGAGCCGCGTCGTCGAATACAGGTCGGAGCCGCGCACGTTGAAGCCGATGTGGCCGTCGGGACCGATGCCGCCGAGGAAGAAACCGAGTCCCCCGAGCGCGCGCACGCGCTGCTCGTATTCGGTGCACCACTCGTCGACCTGTTGCAGCACGTCGCGCTGCAGCTCCTCGTGGCGCGACCCGGGAAGCCGGTAGCGCAGGCTCAGGTCGACGCGGCCGTCCGGCCAGATCGACTCGAGCGTCTCGCGCGGCGGCAGCCCGATGCGCGTTCCGTCGATCAGGAGCGCGCGGTCACGATCGAGTCCCCAGCCGTCGATGTAGTAGCGATTGACGTAGTGATGGAAGCTGTTCTCGTGCGATGGCTCGATGGGGTAGAACTCGTCGATCTGGACAAAGTGCAGGCCGGAGACGTCGAAGCGGGTCTTCGGGTCGACGCCCCACGCGACCAGCTCGTGCTGGATCGCTTTCTGCTTCCAACCGCGCAACAGGCGGCCCACTTCGCGGATGAAGTACTCCGGCGTCTTGCCGGTGGGCAGCGCGATCACGCCCTCGGGATTGTGCTGCACCCATTCGACGAAGCGCATCGCGGCCAGCGTGCCCAGCGCGGGGAACGAATCGACCACGATCACGCCGATCTTCTCGCGCGGCGGGTAGATCAACTCGCGCGCGGCGGCGGCAAGCGCCCGTTCTTCAACGCGGGAGGTCATGCTGCGCCATGATCGGGCAGAGGCCCGGTCGGGCACAAGCTGAGTCTCACGTGGGTGAACGTCATGACCGGTACGGCCCTTGCACGATCCACCCCCGCACGTCTCCATCAACCATCAGAGTCCGCAGATCACCGCGGAGGGAAGCGCCATTATGCAACGCATTCCACGGTTTGCCACTGCCTGCGCCATTCTCACAACCATTGTATTGGCCTGCAGCGATGACACGGTTTCGCCCACCGACCTGCAGCCGGTGCTCGCCTCCATCTCGCCCGACAGCGGAAACGTCGGGACGGCGGTCGAGCTGCGCGGCTCGCAGTTTGCGAAGGGCGCCGTCGTCCTTTTCGGATCGATGCCGTCGCCGCGCGTGAGTTACCTCTCGGCGACCCGCGTGCGCGCCTACGCGCCCGACGGGATCGTCCTGGGAGAGAGTTACGCGGTGAAGGTCCGCAACGCGTCGAGTGATTTCGCCGACGCGTCGAAACCGTACCGGGCCGTGGCCCCGGAGCTGACCGTGGTCAACGGCGTGTCGAAGCCGAGCGGTACTCCGGGCAGCACGGTCGTCTTCGAAGGCCGGTCTTTCGGCGACCTGGTCGGAAAGGGTACGGTGTATTTCACCGGCAACAGCGGACCCGTCGAGGCGCCCGTGACGATCGCGGCCAACTGGAGCAACGAATTCATCATCGCGGAAGTCCCCGGCGACGCCATCACCGGCCCGGTGTGGGTGGACACACCACTCGGAGCCACTGACGGCATCGAGTTTCGCATCGTGGAGGCGGCCACATTCAGTCCGTCGCAGATCCAGTGGACGCAGACGGCGTCTCTTCCGGCTCCGTCGCAGGGCCACGGCGCGCACTTCCTTTCCATCGAAGACGCAGGCAATGTCGACAACGTGGTGTTCGTGACCGGCGGCGCCGACGGAACACCGACCGCGCGAACCGACGTGCTGGTCGGCGAAATCGACGCGACCGGCCAGGTGGTGTCGTGGTCGGCGACGACGCCGCTTCCGGAGGCGCGCGCGTTCCACGCCACCGAGATTGCGACGCCGTGGAACGCCCTGGTCGACACGACCGTGGCGGGCTATCTCTACGAGATCGGCGGGATCAACGCGACGGGTGACGTGCAGTCGACGGTGCTCTTCACGGCTGTTGCCAGGGACCGTTCTCTGGCCGGTTGGGCGCCGACGACTGCGCTCCCGGTCGCGCTCCACTCCGCCGGCGCGGCGATCCTGCGTTCGTGGCTCTACGTCGTGGGCGGCGCGACCACCGCTGACGCGCCGCGCGGCGCCGCCTACCGTGCGCGCATCCTGGAGGACGGCCAGCTCGGCGCGTGGGAGTCGCTGCCGGCACTGCCTTCGGCGCGCGCGTACGCGCCGCTCGTGCAGTGGGCGGGGCATCTCTACGTGCTGGGCGGCGACACCGCCGCCTCGACGCCGGGATCCAACTCGGTCCCCAACACGACGACGAAGTCGATTCTCATGCAGACGATCGACCTTCGCACGGGTGGGTTCAAGAACAGCGCGTGGACGGGAGCGTCGTCACAGCTCATCAAGTCCGTCTCGAAGCATTCGGTGATCGTGGCCGGCGGGTGGCTGCTCGCGAGCGGAGGGCTGTACAACGGGGCGTCCAGCTCCGCGACGGAGCACCAGTACGCCTCGATCGACGTCGACGGATCGGTCACGTCATTCAACGGCGCCACCGGGTCGCAGACCATCACGAGTGCCGGCGGCGTGCCCTTCTACAATCACACCGCCATCACCTACGTCGACGACGCCGGCGTCGCGCACGTGATCATCATCGGCGGCAACAATGTGACCAATTCCGCCGCTCCGACGGCGAACTGCTACTACTATTGAGGCCCTGGCAGCGGCCGCGCCGGAGCCCGTGGAACCCGCGGGCCGGCGCGGCCGACGCGCACCGTCAATCCAGCAGGTAGACCTGGACCGTGACACTGCCGGTGAAGATGCCACCGGTGACAAGGTGTCCGTTCACCCCCAGCGTCACCGTCTTCGGCTTGCGCCCGTGCATGCCGTCGAAGAGTGCCGCCATCGCGGTCTTCTGGAAGCACAACTGGATATCCTGGATTCCATTGTTGTCGCCGTCACCCACCACGGCCGGCTTGGTGCAGTTGTAGGTGATGGCCGACGCCGACCCGCCGCAGTTGCAGATGAGCTGCACGGTGCATGGATCGACCGACGTGATGTCGAAGTCGCCGTTGACCGGTTCGACATACACGCACCAGAGCGCGGAGCCCGACGCCATGTGAACCTCGGGCGGAATGGCGAACGCGCGCGCGGGCAGCTGGGCGGCGGCCTGTCCCGACCACAGCACGGCGAGCGCTGCGACGAGCAAAGCCGTCGACCCCGTCCTGGAAACGGCACGATTGATCATGATGCTCCCCCTTGAGACTCGAGATGAAGTGTGACGGACGCTGGACGTCCGTTCGCCCGGGCAGGACGCCGATCATAGCACGCGGTCCGTCGTCATTCACGGGTTCGCGCCGGGTGGGTGCATGGGCTATAGTAGAGTCCGTGTCAGGACGCGATTCCCAATGAATCGATTGTGCATACTTCTATTGTTCCTCCTGCTCCGCGGACCCGCGGATGCGGCGTCAACTCCGCTTCGCCTTCCCGCCGCGCCCCGCATTGTCGCCATCGGCGACCTGCACGGCGACCTCGACGCCACCCGGCGCGCGTTCCGGCTGGCGGGCGCCATCGACGAGCACGACCGCTGGATCGGCGGGTCGCTCGTGGTGGTGCAGACCGGCGACGTGCTCGATCGCGGCGACGACGAGCGCGAGATCCTCGACCTGTTCGAGCGCTGGCAGGACGACGCGACCCACGCCGGCGGCGGCTTCTATCCCCTCAACGGCAACCACGAGCTCATGAACGCGGCCGCGGACCTGCGCTACATCACCGCGGGCGGCTACCGCGACTTTCGTGGCGAGACCCCCGCGGCGCGCGGGGATGTCGATTCCACGCTGGGCGAGTATCTCAAGTCGGTGCGCGCGCGCATTGCGGCCTTCAGCCCCGGCGGCGCGTACGCGCGCGTGCTGGCGAAGCGCAACGTCGTGCTCATCATCGGCGACAATGTCTTCGTGCACGGCGGCGTGCTGCCCGAGCACGTGACCTACGGGCTCGATCGCGCCAATACCGAGGCCCAGGCCTGGTTGCGCGGCGAGGGTCCGAAGCCGGAGGGTCTTCTCAAACGGGGCAGCCTGGTGTGGGCGCGCGATTACTCGCAGGAACCCGACGGGGACGACTGCAAGAAGCTGCAGGTGGTGCTCGACGCGCTCGCGGCGAAACGGATGATTGTCGGGCATACTCCGCACGAGGACATCGTGCCGTACTGCGACGAGCGCGTGTGGTGCATCGACACCGGGATGTCGGCCGCGTACGGCGGGCCCACGCGCGTGCTGGAGATCACGGGGGACACGGTGCGGGTGCTGCAATGAACACCCGGTTGGCCTTCGCCGCCGCGGCGCTGGTGCTGTCGTCCGGCATCGCGCACGCCGACGCGCGCCAGGACCTGCTCAAGACGGTGGGCATCAAGCCCGAGCGGGGCATGCGCGGCCAGATGGACGCGGTGGGGTTTGTCACCAACGCCGCGCAGATGGACTCTGTACTCCTGCAATCGCGTGGGTTCGCTGCAGCGCGCGCGCAAGAACTCGCCGCGACGCAGGGCTGGAACGACGACATTGCGTTCTGCGCCGCGGTCTGCCCCCACGACGACTACTACTACGCGAGCCGCCTCTACGCACTGCTCATTCCCCACATCAAGGCGAAGCGGGTCATCCTCTTCGGCGTGTTCCACAAGGCACGCGTGTTCGAGTGCCGTGACCGGCTCGTGTTCGATTCGTTCCCGACCTGGCGCGGGCCGTACGGCCCGGTGAAGGTTTCTCCGCTCCGCGACGAGCTGCTCGCCCGGCTGCCGAAGGACCACGTCGTCGTCGACAACGACATGCAGCAGGTCGAGCACTCGGTGGAAGCGATCGTGCCGTGGCTGCAGGCCTCCAATCGCGACGTCGAGATCGTGTCGATCCTGGTGCCGCACATGGGCTGGGAGACGATCGACAAACTTTCCGGCGAAGTCTCGACGGCGCTCGCGGCCATCATGAAGGAGAAGGGCTGGAAGCTCGGCACCGACGTGGCGATCATTTCATCCGCGGATGCGGTGCACTACGGCGACGCGGGCTGGGGTGGAAACAATTACGCGGATTTCGGCACGACTCCGGAGGGATATGAGAAAGCGGTCGAACGCGACCGCAAGCTGGCGGAGTCCCTGGCCGCATCGCTGCGACCGAAAACGCTGCGCAACTTCCTCTACACCTGCGTCGACAGCATGGACGTCATGAAGTACAAGGTCACCTGGTGCGGGCGATTCTCGGTGCCGTTCGGATTGAGCGTGGCCTCACGCGTGAATGAAGCCCTGGGCGGTCGCGCCCTCACCGGCACCGTCCTCGATTACGGCACCAGCCTCGGCGAGGTCTCGCTCGACCTCGAGAGGATCCCCGCCCTCGGCACCACCGCTCCCAATAATCTTCACCACTGGGTGGGCTACGCCGCCATCGGCTACCGCGCAACGACGCGCTAGGGCGAGCTCTTCTGGGCCGGCGCGGGTTGCAGCGTCGGTGGCTCGACGTGGCGCAGCGGTCGCGCGCGGTACTTTTCGTACAGTGACAGGTGCTTGTTCTCCAGCGACACCTCGCGCCCGGCGACGATCAGGTGCCGGACATTGGTGGCGATCGCCAGCGGGCTGCCGTCGGTGACGATGAGATCGGCGATCTTCCCCGCCTCGATCGAGCCCAGCTGCTTCTCCACGCCGTAGATCTCCGCGGGCCAGAGGGTCAGCGCGCGCATCGCGTCGTCCTCGGAGAGCCCGAATGCCGCCGCCTGTCCCGCTTCCCACGGAATCGTGCGCGCGCCGTGCGGACCCGACGGGCCGTAGCCACCGCCCGCGCCGGAACCAAACGCGATCTTCACGCCCGCTTTGCGCAGGTCTCCGGGTGCCGCGTACGGAAGATCGTAGGCGTCGTCCTCCTCGTTGGGCAGGCTCTGCGTGCGCCCGAGAATGACGGGGATCTTCTTGCTCGCCAGCGTATCCGCGATCTTCCACGCATCCTCGCCGCCGGCGAGGATCAGGCGCAGCCCCATCTCCTCCGCGAACGCGATGACGGCCTCGATGTCGGCCTTGCGATCCGCGGCGATGACCACCGGCTTGCGTCCCTCGACGTAGTCGATCATCGCGGCCAGCTTGGGATTGGTGTCGGCGCGCGAGCCGTTCGCCTTCACCGCCGCCGCGTAGTGCTTCGCCGCGTCGAACCAGTCGCGCAGCTCGTTCTGCTTTTTCTGCGCGGCTTCCTTGGCGTCGTTGTAGGGCGTGTCCTTGAAGCTGAACGTGGTGGGATCGAAACGCCGCGTCACGATGGCCGGCCACGTGATGGCCAACGCCACGGTGCCGTTGACCGCCATCTCCTCCACCGTCCAGCCGTCGAGGTTGACGAGCGCCGCCTGTCCCGCGACGACCCCGTCGCGATCGGTGCGCGGCGCGACCACCGTGTGCGTGATGCCGTTGACGCGCGTCACCGGGATCACTTCGCTCGACGGTTGCACCGCCGTCTCGGCGGCGAGGTTGGGGTTGTACATGCCCATCTCGGCCTGGTCGTTGGTGGCCGAGACGGCGTCGACCTCATCGAGGCCGACCGTGCTCAGCGCATCGAACAACCCGGGATAGACGTGCAGCCCGGTGGCGTCGATGCGGGTCGCATTGGCCGGAATGGCGGCGTCGACGCCCACCGCGGTGATGACGCCGCGTTCCATGACGACACGTCCGATGTACGGCTCGCCCGTCATGGGATGGATGGTGCCGCCGTCGATGACGAGCGCCTGCGCGCGCGACGCGGCCGGCGCGGCGACCAGGGTGAGTGCAAGCAGCGAAAGCAGTCGCGTGAAGCGGTTCATCGCTCGTCCTCCCGGCAGGTGTAGCGTTCGTCGGCCCAGCGCACGGCGGGCGGCGGCGCGGATTCGCCCGCGTCGGCGCGCTCCATCCCGGCGGCTTCTTTCTTCTCGCCGGCTTTTCCCTTCCCGCGCAGGCGATCCTTGAGGCTCACGATCGTCTGCTGGCGCGCCTCGTCGGAGGCGCGGTCAAAGTAGAGATCGCCGTCGATGAACGTCTTCTGCACGATCGAATGGATCGCGAGCGGATCGCCGTCGTAGAGCACGAGGTCGGCGTCCTTGCCCACCTCGATCGAGCCGACCCACTTGTCGATGCGGAGCTGCTTCGCCGGGTTGAGGGTGACCATCCGGAGCGCGCTCACGGGCTCCATGCCGCCCCACTTGACGCACTTCGCGGCTTCCTGGTTCAGGTGCCGCATCTCCTCGTCGCTGTCCGAATTGATCGACACGGTGACGCCGCGCTCGGTCATGAGCGCCGCGTTGTACGGAATCGCCTCGAACGCCTCCATCTTGTAGCCCCACCAGTCCGAGAAGGTCGACGCACCCGCGCCGTGCGCCGCGATCTCGTCGGCCACCTTGTAGCCCTCGAGCACGTGCTGGAGCGTGGCGACGTGCCAGCCGAAGTCCTCGGCGGTGCGCATCAGCTGCAGGATCTCGTCGGCGCGGTAGCAGTGCGAGTGGACCAGGCGCTGTCCGTGCATGATCTCGACCAGCGGCTCGAGCTCGAGGTCGCGGCGCGGCAGCCCGGGCTTGATGCCGTTGTGCGCGCCGGCCTTGTACTCGGCCCACGACTTCTCGTAATCCTGCGCGCGCGTGAAGGCGTCGCGGATCACGTCCATGACACCCATGCGCGTGCGCGGGTAACGCGGCGCGAGACCGGGCGCGCTGAAGTTGGAGCGCTTCGGGTTCTCGCCCAGCGCGAACTTGATGCCCGGCGGCGCGCCCCGGAACTTGAGCCCCTCGGCGTCGGCGCCCCAGCGCAGCTTGATCACCTGGTTCTGTCCGCCGATCGCGTTGGCGCTGCCGTGCAGCAGGTTCGCGGTGGTGACGCCGCCCGCGAGCGCGTGGTAGATCGCGATGTCGTCGGGATTGAGGACGTCGCCCACCGCCACCATCGACGTCACGCTGAGCGTGCCCTCGTTGACGCCGCCCTCGATGGCGATGTGCGAGTGGCAGTCGATGATGCCCGGGATGAGTGCGCCGCCCCTGGCGTCGATCACCTCGGCGCCGGACGGGATCTTCACGTCGCGGCCGACGGCGCGGATCTTGCCGTTCGCGACCACGACGGTGCCATCGTCGATGGTGGCGCCGGAGACCGTCCACACCTGCGCGTGGGTGATGGCGAACGTGCCCATCTTCTTCGCCGGCCCCTCGTACTGCCTGACGGCCGTGCGCAGCTCGTCGGGTGCGACGTCGGGTTTCTTCTCCGATTTCGCCGTTGCATCCGCGGCGACGGCCTCGGGCTTCGACTTGAGC
>DASVAK010000266.1:0-4104 GCA_036376395.1 Candidatus Krumholzibacteriia bacterium | reverse complement strand
CCTCCCACATCTCATCTCTCACCTCAGCTTTCCAGTTCATCTCTCAATCACCATGGCAAACCCCAACCCACCAGCCGCACAAACGGTCATGAGTCCGAACTGTCCCCCCCGCCTCCCCAGCTCATTCGCCAGCGTCGTCGTTATGCGCGCACCGGTCGCGCCAAACGGATGTCCGAGGGCGATGCTGCCACCCATCACGTTGAGCCGGGCACGATCGACCTCGCCCACGGGCTGACGCACGCCGGCGCGAGCCGCCCACTCGTCGGAGTCGAGGCCGCGAAGGTTCGAGAGCACCTGCGAAGCAAACGCTTCGTGCATCTCGACGAGATCGATGTCCTGCAGCGTGAGCCCCGCGCGGGCGAGAGCCACCGGCGCGGCCAACACCGGCGCCATCAATAGCTGCTCGCCCGGATCCAGCGCGGCGTACGCGTATGACCTGATGTACGCCATCGGCACGACACCCATCGCCTTCGCCTTCTCCTCACTCATCAACAGCACCGCCGCCGCGCCATCGGTCAACGGCGACGCATTGCCCGCGGTCACCGTTCCATACCGGCGATCGAATACCGGCTTCAACTCGCGCAGCTTTTCGATGGTCGTGTCTTCACGAATGCCGTTGTCGGCCGCGAGTGGTTCGAACTTCGGCGGCGGCCAGACCGGCATGATCTCAGCCGTGAGCCGCCCGTCGGCGGTGCCCGCATGCGCCAGGCGATGCGAGCGAAGCGCGAACTGGTCCTGCTCCTCACGGGCGATGTGGTTGATCTTCGCCATCTTTTCAGCCGACTCGCCCATGGTCTCACCGGTCGTAGGCTCGGCGATCGCCGGTGTGATCGGGACGAGGTCGCGCGGCCGGATCCGTGCCAGCGCCTGGGCGCGCGCGCCAAGCGACTTGGCTTTCGACGCAGCGACGAGCGCATCCGAGAAACCGCGCGAGTGGAGGATGGGCACCGTCGACAGCGACTCGGCGCCGCCGGCGATGGCACAATCGGCATGACCGAGCAGGATCTGGTCCGCGGCGTCGGTGATGGCCTGGTTTGCCGACGCGCAGGCCCGGGAGACGCTCCAAGACTGCACGCCTTTCGGCAAGTGAGGGATCAGCGACACTTCGCGCGCGATGTTAGGCGCAATAACTGACGGCACGACGGTCCCGAAGACCAGCAGCTCCACATCATTCCCGTCGACGCCGGTGCGCTGTATCAGCTCGGCCACGCACAGCCTGCCCAGCTCTATCGCCGAAAGGGACTTGAGGACTGTGCCCGCGCGCGCGAAGGGAGTACGGAGTCCGGCGACGATGGCGACTCGTCGGCCAGTGGTCGCGCCGAGTGAAGGCATGGAGGAAAGCTATGCGGGCAAGCGGGCAGACGGGCAGGCGGCTATGCGCTTGCCACGAGCCGAGCGCAGCATCGTCGTCCGGCTTCGTCCTCGACCTCGCCCTCCCAGTAGTGTCGCACCGCCAGCGGCTTCACGAGGTCTGGAAGCTCAGCGGGCCGAAGCAGGAATTTTGTGCTCTGGGGTCCACGAGCCAGGCCCTGCTCCACCAGTTCGTGATGGGCGAAGGTGTAGGTCTCGTACACGAGGTAGCCACCGGGCTCGAGAAGCGCGATCAGCTCCGGGAAGATGGTGCGATCCAGGAAGTTCGCGACAATAACCACGCCAAACGCTCCCTTCCGGAGCGGCAATCTCGTCACGTCAGCTACCACACCATCTATAGATGGTTCTCGCGCCATGGCCCTGGCCACCGCCCCAGCCACGAAATCCACCACCACCACGCGGCGGCCGCCTCGCGCCACCGGGACCGCGTGGCGACCCGTGCCGCCGGCAACGTCGGCGACCGGCCCATCGTTAGGCAGCGCGGCGACGGTGTCGACGATCCAGGACGACGGCGGCCTGTCCGGACGTGCGCCCGTCGCATAGAGTTCCTGCCACGTGTTCCGATCCGGCGCGTCGCGCGAAGCCATGGTCGAACTTCACTCTCCGAACCAGCTCACCGGAAGGTGGTCCGTCCCCCGTGCCTGAGAACGGCCCGTGGCGTGAACGCGTGCGTCGACGCCTGCACCTCGAGGCGTTCGATGTGGCCATCGTCGGCGGCGGAATCACCGGCGCCGGCATTGCGCGCGATGCCGCCATGCGCGGGCTGCGCGTGGCGCTGCTCGAGGCGCGCGACTTCGCCAGCGGAACGTCGAGCCGGTCATCGAGGCTCGTGCACGGCGGTGTGCGATACCTCGAACATGGTCACCTGCACCTGGTGTTCGAGTCGAGCCGCGAGCGGCGCACCCTGCTCAGCATCGCGCCCCATCTCGTCCGACCGTTGTCGTTCATCTGGCCGGTCTATCGAAACGCCCGCATCTCGCGCTTCCGACTCTCACTCGGACTCGGCCTCTACGACGCGCTCTCGATGTTCCGGAACGTCGCTCGTCACGAACGCCTTTCACGGTCTGAGGTGCTGGAGCGCGAACCACGGCTACGATCCGAAGAGCTGGTTGGGGGCGCTCGCTACTACGATGCCTCAACCGACGACTCACGGCTGACACTCGCGAACGTTCTGTCGGCCGTCGAAGCCGGCGCCGCGGTGCTGAATCATGCGTCCGTCACTGAATTCGACGTGGTCGCCGGTCGCGTTCGCGGACTGCGCGCCAGCGATGAAGTGACCAATGAGAGTATCCGCATTCGCGCGGCGACGATTGTGAACGCCAGTGGCCCCTGGTCCGACGACGTGCGCGCAATGGAGGCGCCGGTCGAACAGGTGTCGGTCACAGGGTCTCGTGGCGCGCACATCGCGGTGCCTCGGAAGCGTGTCGGCAATCAGGGCGCCCTGACCATGATTCATCCCGCCGATGGGCGCGTGCTTTTCACGTTGCCGGCGGGCGACCAGGCGATCATCGGCACCACAGAGACGCCGACCAGTGCTTCAGACCGAGACTCGCGCGCGAGCAATGACGATGTGTCGTATCTGCTCGCAGCCGCGAACGCGTATTTTCCTGACGCGTCTCTCACGGGCAACGACATCGTCGCCGCCTGGTCCGGAATCCGTCCGCTCGCCCGGCAACTCACCACCAGCGATGTGGGATCCGCGTCGCGGGAGCATGCCATCGAGAAGGGTCCAAGGGGCGTGATTCACGTTACGGGTGGGAAGCTCACCACCTATCGCGAAATGGCGTCGCAGGTGGTTGACCTCTTCGCAGGTCCGGAGGCAAAGGCTTCGCACACGGCGGTTCTTCCACTTCCCGGCGGCGATCGATCGGTCGAAGACGTGACGGAGGAGGCGAGCGAGGTCATTGCCGACGCGGCGGTACGTGACCGGCTCGTGGCGGCCTACGGGTCGCGATGGCGCGACGTCTGGTCGATCGCCGAGGAGCTGCCGCAGCTTGGTGAGCGAGTATCGGGATCGCACGCATTCATCGGTGCCGAGTTCGTGCATGCGGTCCGCCACGAGATGGCGATAACGTTAGGCGACCTGCTGATCAGGCGCACGCACCTCGCCTTCGAAACCGCGGACCAGGCGCGTTCACTCGCACCGCTCGTGGCGCATCTTGTCGGGCCGCACCTCGGCTGGACCGCCGCCGATCAAGACACCGCGATCGGCGCGTACGAAAAGGAGATCGCACGAACGTTCGGAATCGCGGAAGCGCCGGGGCGTTGAGCACGCCCGTTTACATCAACCTACGATTCGTGAATCGTCCGCAACTCGAGGATGCGCATCCGGCGCGTTCTGGCGGGGAGCTTGAGCAACACGTCGTCGCCGACCGCCTTTCCAATGAGCGCCCGTCCGATCGGGGACGACATGGTCACGTGCCCCTCATCGAAGTTCTCGGAGTCGCCAAACACGAGGTGATAGGTCTCCTGGACGCTCGTGTCCTGGCACAGCACGACGACCCGCGACCCCAGCCCGACCTTGTCGAGCGGGATCTGCGTCATGTCGATCGATGACAGCTTGGAGAGCCGTTGCCTGAGCTGACTCAGGCGCGCCTGGACGAACTGTTGGCGCTCCAAAGCGGCCTTGTATTCGCTGTTTTCGCGAAGATCCCCCAGCTCGACGGCTTTGCGGATCTCGTTGGGCAGCACGACGTTCAGCTCATGGGAGAGCCGCTCTACTTCGTCGCCGAG
>DASVAK010000264.1:0-5879 GCA_036376395.1 Candidatus Krumholzibacteriia bacterium | reverse complement strand
ACCAGTCCGGACCCGAGGACGCCGTTCGCAACGCCGGCCGGCTGGTGAAAGAGGGTGGCGCCGAGGCGGTCAAGGTGGAGGGCGCGCAACGCGTCGAGGCCTCCGTTCGCGCCATCGTGGACGCCGCCATCCCGGTGATGGGCCACGTGGGCCTGACGCCGCAGTCGGTGCACCAGTTCGGCGGGTACCGCGTGCAGGGTCGCGACCACGCGGCCGGCGACCGCCTGGTCGACGAAGCGAAGTTCCTCGAGCAGTGCGGCTGCTTTTCCATGGTCGTCGAGGGCGTGCCCTGGAAGCTCGCCGAGCGCATCACCGCCGCGGTCTCGATTCCCACCATCGGGATCGGCGCGGGTCCCCACTGCGACGGCCAGGTGCTGGTGGTGAACGACATGCTGGGCATGGACGAATCCTTCACCCCGCGCTTCGTCAAGCGCTACGCCGCGGTGGGCGCCGACATGACGCGCGCGTTCGCGGCCTATGTCGAAGACGTGAAAGCGGGACGTTTTCCCGACCTCGACCACAGCTATCCCTCCGAGTAGTTTTCCACCCATGAACGTGTTCCACGAGATCGGCGCGCTGCAGGCGTTCCTGGAGGCGCACCGGCGCGGCCGCCGCGTGGCGTTCGTGCCCACCATGGGCGCGCTGCACGCCGGCCACGGCGAGTGCGTGGCGCGCGCGGCGGACGTGCCGGACGCGCTGGTGGTGGCATCGATCTTCGTGAACCCGACGCAATTCGGACCGGGCGAGGATTACCAGAAGTACCCGCGCACGCTCGATGCCGACGCGGAGAAGCTGCGCGCGTGGAAGTGCGACGTGATCTTCGCTCCTTCGGCCGCGGAGATGTACCCGGTGGCGCAGACGGTGTGGGTTGACCCCGGGCCGGTCGCGACCCCGATGTGCGGACGCTTCCGGCCCGGGCACTTTCGCGGCGTTGCCACGGTGGTCGCCAAGTTGTTCGGGATCGTGCGGCCCGACGTCGCCGTGTTCGGCCAGAAAGACGCGCAGCAGGCGCTGGTGATCCGCGACATGGTACGGCAGCTGGGCATGGGAGTGGAGCTGCGGCTCGCGCGCACCGTCCGCGAGAAGGACGGACTGGCCATGAGCTCGCGCAACGCGTATCTCTCGCCGGCCGGGCGCGAGCAGGCGCTCGCCGTCCACGCCGCGCTCGCCGCGGCGCGCGCGCTGCTCGTCTCGGGCGAGCGCGACGCCCGCCGTATCGAAGGCGCGGCCGGCGACGTGCTCGCGCGCGCGGCCATCGGGCGGATCGACTATGTCGAGCTCCGCGGTGCGGGCGATCTTTCCGCTTTGGAGGCCGCGAAAGGCCGCGTTATACTCGCGATCGCCGCGCACGTCGAGAACACGCGCCTGATCGACAACATGGTGTTCGACGTGCGCGAGGACGCCGTCGACCCGGACGTATCGCTGTACTGACCATGTCGCATCCGAACTCATCGCTGGCCGCCGTCATCCTCGCCGCCGGGCAGGGCAAACGCATGCAGTCGGACCTGCCCAAGGTGCTGCACGACGTCGGCGGCCGGGCGATGGTGCTGCACGTGATCGACGCCGTGCAGACGATCGGCGCGCGGCCCGTGATCGTCGTGACCGGCTACCAGGCCGGCCGCGTCGAAGCGGCGTGCGCGGGCAAGGACGTCGAGTTCGCGCGCCAGCCGGAACAGCTCGGCACCGGCCACGCCGTCATGCAGGCCGCGCCGCGCCTGGCCTCGCATCCCGGAACCGTCCTGGTATTGAACGGCGACGTCCCCGGACTTCGCCCCGCGACCATCCGGCGTTTCGTCGCCTACCACGACGCGCAGCGCGCGGCGGCGACGGTGCTGACGGCGGAGCTCGACGACCCGTCGGGCTACGGGCGCATCGTGCGCGACGCCTCCGGCCGGCTCCTTCGCATCGTCGAACACAAGGACGCGACCGAGAAGGAGCGGGCGATCCGGGAGATCAACTCGGGGTTGTTCTGTTTCGCCGCCGCCGAGCTGTTCCCGGCGCTCACGCGTGTGACGCGACGCAATGCGCAGAACGAGTACTACCTCACGGACGTGATCGGACTGCTGGCGTCGGAAGGGAAGCCGGTCGCCGCGTGGTGCATCGAGGATTCGCGCGAGGTGGCGGGAGTCAACAATCCCGACGAGCTCGACGCGGTGCGACGGTTCGTGGCGGAAGAGCCATGATGGGGCGGCTGTATGCTCCGTGGAGGTCGGTTTATCTCATGGGTGAACCCGCGCAGGGATGCCTGTTCTGCACCATGGCCGCGGCCGGTCCGGAGCGCGACCGCGAGAATTTCGTGCTCGAGCGCGGACGCGCATGGTTCGTCGTGATCAACCGCTACCCGTACACCACCGGCCACGTGATGGTGGTGAGCCGGCGCCACATCGAGAAAGTCGCGGACTTCGAGGGCGACGAGGGCGCCGAGATGGTCGAGCTGCTCGCGCGCTGCGAGAGCGCCATCAAGCGCGCGTACGGGCCGGACGGCATCAACCTGGGCGCCAACCTCGGGCGCAGCGCGGGCGCCGGAATCGTCGGCCACTTCCACATGCACATGGTGCCGCGCTGGCACGGCGACACCAACTTCATGTCCGCGGTGGGCGAAACGCGTGTCGTCTCCGAGGACCTGGGGCAGACCTACGAGCGCCTGCTGCGCGCGCTGCGCGAAGCGTGAGCGAGGGAGGAAGCGATGGCCAGCAAATCGAGAAAGAAGCGGAACCGGCGCGCGGTGCGAAAGGGCGCGAAGCAGCGCCTGGCGGTCGGGCTCTCGCTGGTCGTGCTGATCCTGTGCGTCGCGTCGGTGGGATTCAGTCTGTACGTGCGACAGACCGACCCGGACGGGCGGTCGCGGCCGTTGCGGCTCGCGATCGAGAATGGCAGCGGGATTCCGGGCATCGCGGCGGACGCCGAGACGGCGCTCTCCGGCCTGGGGGTCGAGGTGGTGCGCACCGGCAACGCGGCGCGTTTCGACTATCTCGAGTCGATGCTGGTCGTGCGGCGCCGTGGCGGCGAAGCACGCCTGCTCGCGGACCGGATCGGTTGCGGCCGGGTGATCGAGCAGCTGAGCGCCGCGGCAGCCGAGGATGCGACCCTCATCCTGGGCGCCGACTTCGCCCAACTCAAGCTGGGAATTGAACTTGAAAAGGACTTGGCGCCGTAGCGCCGGTCCCGTATCCTGTTTTGAACTAGCACCGAGGAGGTCACGGTGGCGTCGCGCAGACGCTCGTTAGCGCTGGTTGCGCTTTTATTGTTTCTTGGAATCGTGGTGGGGACCGTGCTCGGCGAGGCCATCGGCCTGATCCTGCCGGAAGGCAAGGTCATCCGCGACGTATTCGTAAACTCGGTGGAATATCACGCCGGCCCCATGCACGTGGACCTCGTGGTGTTCAGTTTCACGTTTGGCTTCTCACTGCGGGCCAACCTGATGAGTGCGATTGGAATCTTCGTCGTGCTCGTTTTCTTGCGTTACGCGTGGTAGCGTCCGGGAGGATTCCATGTTTGGTTTCATAGGATCGGTGGGATGGAACGAGCTCATCGTCGTCCTGGTGATCGTGCTCATCATTTTCGGCCCGCGCCGGCTTCCCGAGCTGGCGGAGGCGATGGGGAAATCCATCCGCAAGTTCAAGCAGGCCAGCCGCGAGGTGGAAGAAGAGGTCACCGCGGCAGTCAAGAAAGAGGAGACCAAGAAGGACTGACGTCCGGTCTCGGCGCGAAAGAGAAAAGCCCGGCCAAGCGGCCGGGCTTTTTTGTGCCTGCGAGCGTCGCGCGCCGGGCGGTCAGAATGCCACGTCGCGCATGTCCTCGATCTGCGATTTCTCCTTCACGTTGCCGTACCAGTAGGCGACGTATTCCTGCACCTTCTGGCGATAGACCTGGTCGCGAAGCGCGCCGGCGCGCGCGTTGAACGCCGCCTGGTCGGGGTCGCGCCGTCCCGTCACCGTCAGCACGTACACCGAGTTGCCGCTCTCGATCGGTTTCGACACCGTGTTGGGCGCGATGGCGAGCGCGGCGCGCGCAAAGGGCGCGTTGGCCTGCATGCCCGCCGGCGGCGCCGTGACCGTGAACGAATCCACCGTGGTCACCTTGAAGCCGTACTGCGCCGCGGCGCTCTCGAGCGTGGCGTTCGGCGCGGAGGCGGAGCGCTCGAAGCCGCCCGCCTTGTTCATCGCCTGCGCAACTTTGCGATCGCGGATCATGGTCTGCTTGATGCCCTCGCTCACTTCGGCGAGCGGGCGCGCCGCCGCGGGCGCGCGCTCCTTGAGCCGGCACACGACGAAGTTCCGTTCATCCTGGATCACCGGGCTGATCGCGCCCACCTCCGAACCGAAGGCGAAACGTGACACGGCGGGGTAGTAGCCGAGTCCCGGAACCGGGAACCCCTGCGCGAACGGCGCCGACGTGCCCATCTCGAGGTTGTGCGCCTTCGCCGCTTCGGCGAGGTCGCCCGACGCGGCCGCGGCTTCCTGCACGTCGCGCGCGCGCGCAGCCAACGAATCGCGCGTCGCCGCGCTGGCGTCGAGCTTCACGAAGAGCTCGCGCAGGTTGTACTTCGTCCCCGTCTTCTCCGCCTTCTTCTCGATCAACTGCACGACGTAGATGCCGTCGCCGGTGATGACGGGCTGGCTGATCTGCCCGGGCTGGAGGGCGTCGGCGGCCGCGATGACCGCGGGGTCGCGCTGCTCCTTGCCGATCAGTCCGGTCTCGCCGCCCACGTTGGCGGTCTGGGCCTGGGAGAAGTTCTTCACCTCGGATTCGAAGTCGTTGTTCTTCACCGAGTCATCGCGGATCTGCTGCGCGAACTTGATGAGGTCGGCGCGGTCGGCCCCGGAGGGCGAGATGGGAATGCGCACGAACTCGACGGTCGCCTTCTCCACGTCCTTGTATTCGTCGATGTGGGCGTCGTAGTACGCCTTGATGTCGGCCTCGGTGGGGGTCCAGCCGCCGATGTCCTCGGCGTCGATGGGGAACTCGACGTAGCGCGCCACCATCTTCGTGTTCTCCTCGGCGAAGGCGCGCCGCACCTCGGCGGGCGAGACGTGGACCTGCGACATCAGGTAGTGGTTGAGCTTCACGACCGGGATGCGCTGGCGGGCGAGGTCTTCCACCGCCGTCCAGTCGGCGTCGGGGTTGTTGAGCGCGGCCTGGTACGCCGCGTAATCGAAGTTGCCGTTCTTGTCCTTGAAGTACTGCTGCACTTCGGCGGGCGGCGACGTGCGCAGGAAGTTCAGGATCTCCTCGTCGGTCACGGTGATGCCGAGCTTCTTGATCTGCTCGTCGGTGATGATGTTGGAGACGATGCTCTCCCACGCCTGGTCGCGCAGCATCTCCTCCTGCGCCGAGGTGATGTCGCCGGACTGGCCCCGGAACTGCTGGGCCATCTGGTTATAGATGGTCTGGTACATCTGCGGCGTCACGGTGACCCCGTTGACCCTGCCGACCGAGGTCTGCTGCCGGGTCGTGCTGGTGGACTGAAGGTCGAGGCCCCACACCGCGAAAATCGTAATCACGAACGCGATCACCACCACCCAGAGGATGATCTTGGTGTTCTCGCGCATCTGCTTCATCATACGTGCATCACCGTTCCAGCCGGAGTACTCCGGGAAAATCCAAAAACGCCAAGGGGCTAAAATACCACGAGATGCGCGCGGAGACAAGCTCGGAGTCCCGCGGCGGCGCGGCACGAACGCAATCGCGCGGGTCCTGTCCGCGTGCGGCCCTGGACGCGACGTCATCGGAGTCCGCGCGGGTCCTGTCCGCGAGCAGCCCCCTTCGGACTACGCCGCGCGGCCGTTGTCTGGTACATCAGCAGACTCAACGACTTTACCCGGGCGCGGCTCCGTCCTCGGGGCGCAGCCCCGCTCGCGGCCACCCGCGCGTGGACC
>DASVAK010000025.1:0-8206 GCA_036376395.1 Candidatus Krumholzibacteriia bacterium | reverse complement strand
GCGAGCAGGATGGCGTTGTTCACCGCCACGCCGAAGAGCAGCACCAGCCCGATCTGCGCCGACGAGTCGAACACCGAGTGCGTGAGCCAGAAGATGACCGCGACACCCACCAGCGACATGGGAATGGCGAGCAGGATCAGGATCGGCAGCTCGATGCTCTCCAGGAGCGCCGCCAGCACGATGAAGATGAAGACGATCGCGAGCCAGATGGCGAGACCGATCTCCTCCTCCTCCTGCGCGGTGAGGAACTCCTGCCGGGCTTCCTCTGCCCTGTACCCGTACGGCAGGTCGATGCCGGCGACCACGTCCTTGATGAAGCGCTGCCGCATCTGGTCGGTGCCGAGGTACTCCCAGTTCACGTGCGTGGTGTACTTCTGGTTCTCGCGCGTGATCGACGGAGACACCTCGCGCGTCTCGATCTGGATCAGATCGTCGAGGCGAACCTGCTCGCCGTCGGGTGTGCGCACCATGAGCGCCGCGATGTCGGCGTAGGAGATCTTCTCGGAGTCGCCGTAGGAGAGCTGGACGCGCTCCTGGTCCCCGTCGATCAGCATGGTCCACGGGATGTCGACCCCGAGCATGCGACGCACCTGCGCGGTGAGATCGGCCACGGTGAGATTGTACGCCGCCAGCCGCTCGCGCCGGATGCTGATCACCATCTCCTCCTGGCGCGCGCGCTCGTACTGCGCGCCGGTGGTGATGCGCGCGTTGCGCACGCGCCGGTTCTTCTCGATGCGGGCCAGCGTGCCCTCGGAGATTTCGTTCAGCTTTTTCGAGTTGTAGCCGGTGATCTTGACCAGCGAGTTGAGGGCCGATCCGCCGAAGGCGCCCTTGAAGTACGGGCGGTCGGAGAAACCGCGG
This sequence comes from Candidatus Krumholzibacteriia bacterium, assembly GCA_036376395.1. Taxonomy (GTDB): domain Bacteria; phylum Krumholzibacteriota; class Krumholzibacteriia; order WVZY01; family JAKEHA01; genus JAKEHA01. The sequence goes on along the minus strand of DASVAK010000025.1, from coordinate 7,345 downwards.
ATGAACACGCTCGAGCCGCCCGTCACGTCCGCCTGCGCGATCAGCAGCTCGCGCCAGTGGAACGGAAGCGGCGTCGCGCGCAGTTCGTCCTCGAACTCGACGCGGAGGAAACCGATGTTCCCGAACGCGCGCGAGCTCATGCGCGCGCCGTCCGGCACGGGCAGGAGCTGTTCCTCGAAGTCGCGCAGTGTCTCCGATGTCACGGCGAGGTCGGTGCCCGACGGCATTTCCAGGTAGAGAAACAGCTCTTCCTCCTCCGGGAAGCGCCAGAAGCCGCCCTTGATCACCTTGTGGTCGTACACCCACCATGAGGCCGCGAAAATGGCGAGCGAGAGCGGCACGACGAGCCACCACGCGCGCTGCAGGAACACGTACACACGGTCGACGCGGGTGACCTTGTCCGCGGTGGCGGGCGGCTCATCGACCAGGCGGTCCAGCTCGTCGGGATCGATGACGTCGCGCGGGCCGTCTTCCATTTTCGCCACCAGCGGCTTCGCCCACACGCGGTGGAGCACCATCGGCACCCAGCCGAAGGCGACGAACAGCGACGCCACCATGGCGGCGCTCACCGAGATGGCGAGCGGCACGTAGTAGAGCGCGAGGCGCCCGGAGAGAAACACGAAGGAGAGAAACACGACGATCTGGGTCAGCGTCGAGGCCAGCGCGGGATTCACGATGTCTTTGGTGCCGTTCAGGATTGCGTGGTACGCGACCTCGAGCTTGGCGCGGCGCGAGAAGCCCAGGTGGTGGGCGCGATCCAGCGCCTCGAGGCGCCGGTGGATCGAGTCGAGCACGAGGATGCTGTTGTCGACCGACATACCGAATGACACCGCGAGCCCGCTGATGGTGATGAAGTTCACCGACATGCGCATGAAGTAGAAAATCGAGAGTGCGATCAGCGTGGAAAAGATGATCGACGCCGTCACCACCGCCGTCAGCTTCACGCGCCGGATGGTGGCGACGAGCATGAGGAACAAGAGCCCCAGGATGATGAAGGAGCGGTTGACGAGATCGTGCAGCTTGTCCTCGAGCTCCTGCCCCTGGTCCTCGTCGACGTGGAAGTCCACCTTCGCGGGGACGTTGGCGCGCAGCGACGGCAGCGCGGCGCGGAGGTCGCGGCTCACCGCCACCGCGTTGGACCCGCTGCGCTTGTCGACGCTCACCTGCACCACGTTCCTGCCGTTGGCGCGCACGAAATAGAGCGGGTCCTCGTAGTCGGATCGCACCTGGCCCAGCATGCCGAGCGTGAAGCTCTGGCCGCCACGGCGCGCCACCACGCTCTCGCGCAGCGAGAGCAGGTTGACGGGCGCGCGCACGGCGACGAGGCGCTCGATGCCCGCGTCGCGCACCACGCCCGCGCCCTCGAATTCGTCGAGGCGATCGACGGCGCGGAACACCTCGTCGGCGCGGATGCCGTAGAGCTCCAGCGTGGGGCGGTCGAGCATGATCTTCACCAGCGGCCGGGCGCCTCCGAGCACCTGCGCGTCGGCCACGCCGTTGATGCCGAGCACCTGCGGGATCACCCACGTCTCCGCCAGCTCGCGCAGATCATTGGGCGGCAGGTCCGACTCGAGGCTGAAGGTGAAGAAATCCTGGGTGCGGAATTCCTCCGGTACGAAGGGGAGGATCTGCGGCTGCGTCGCGCCCAGCGGGAGGTTGCGGCGCACGTCGCCAAGCTGTTCGTTGAGCTCGAGGCGCGCGAAGTCGATGTTGCTCCCGCGCCGGAACGAGAGCGTCACGGTGGAGTTTCCGGCCCGGCTGGTGGATTCGATCTTCTCGATACCGTGCACGTCCTGCACCGCCTCCTCGATCGGGATCGAGATGCTGCGCTGGACCGCCTGCGGCGACGCCCCGTTCCACGACGAGGTAACGGTGAGCGTGGGCAGGTCGACGTCGGGGACGGCCTCGATCTTGAGGCGCGGGATCGAATAGACACCCAGCACGACGAAGACGAGGAAAATCATCCACGTCGTGACGGGGTAGCGAACGAAGAACTTTGTCACGGCTGCCGTGCCGAGCCGTGCGCCGCGAGCGGAGCGTGCGCGGCGGCCTCGACGGGACGCTTGATGCGGTGCACCAGCATGTAGAAGAGCGGCGTGTACAGGAGCGTCAGCGCGGTGGTGAGCGTCAGCCCGCCGATGATGGTGAGCGCGAGCGGCCGCTGGAGCTGGGCGCCGCCGCCCAGCCCGATCGCGAGCGGCACCATGGCGAGGATGGCGGTGCAGCTGTTCATGATGATGGGCCGCGCGCGGATGCGGCACGCCTCCATGATGGCGGCGTAGCCGTCCCAGCCCTGGTTGCGCAGCTGGCGCATGGTGTCGGTTTTCACGATGGCGTCGTCGACGGCGATACCGAGCAGCGTGATGAGCCCGATCAGCGAGAGCATGTTGACCGTCATGCCCGTCGCGAGCAGCGCGATGACGGTGCCGGCGGCGCCGATGGGGATCGTGACCGCGATGTGGAGCGGATCGACGAAGGATTCGAACTGCGCGGCGATGATCATGTAGACGAGCACGAACGCGAGCAGCATCGCCCATCCGAGGTCGCGGAAGCTCGACTCCATTTCCGCGCGCTCTCCGCCCTGGATCACCTTGACACCCGGCGGGAGGTCGAGCTCCGCGATGGTCTTCTGCGCTTCGTCCCACGCCTTCGAGATCGAGTTGCCGGCGATCTGGCCCGAGATGGTCACCATGCGGCGCTGGTTGGAGCGGGTCAGCTCGCGCACGGGCTGTTCCTCGCCGATCGACACGAACTGCTTGAGCGGAAGGGTCTCGCTTCCCGACACCGTTACCGGCGCTTCCAGTACGGCGGCCAGGTCGCGGCGTTCGGCGAGCGGGAAACGGACCGCGATGTCGATGCGCTTCTCCACTTCGTTGAACGTGGTGGCCTCGACGCCGTTGATGCGGTTGCGGACGTCGCGCGCGATCACGTCCGGGTCGAGGCCGGCGCGCAGGATCTCCTCGGTGTCGAGGTGGACGACCAGGTTGGGCGTGTCCAGCACGCGTTGCGCCTGCAGGTCGCGCAGCCTATGAGCACCCGAGAGCGCCTCCAGGATCTCCTGCGCCGCGGCCACCGCCTGCACCGGATCCTCGGCCACCACACCCATGCTGAAGGGTGCCTCGCCCGTCGACAGCACTTCCGCGAGGCCGACTCCCTCTTCGCGAAACGCGTAGCGCACGCCCGGAATCCCGGCCAGGCGCTCCGTGATCTTCTTCTCCAGGTCGTCCGCGTCGCGCGCCGCGTGACGGCCGGGTTTCATGATGATGCGCATGCGCGCGGTGTTCGGCGCGGTGTAGTCGCGCATCGCGGCCAGGGTGCGCTCGGTGGTGCCCACCTGGGTGAACACGCTGGCCACGCGCGGATCGTCCTGGATCCATCCCGCCAGGCGTGACACGCCCGAGGTGGTTTCCTCGAGCGGCGTGCCCGTGGGCAGCTCGAGCTCGAGTCGCATGTCGCCCTGCGAACGCTGGGGCATGAGCGTGCGCTCGATGCGCGTGCCCAGGAGCGCGCACACCGCCAGTCCCGCCACCAGGAGCGACACCATCAGGCGCGGCCGCGCCAGCGACTTCACCAGCACACCGTGGTAGTAGTCGGTGAAACGGGTGAACGCGACGTCGGTCAGGTGAAACAGGCCGCGCCGCTCGCGCGCCCCGACCTGGAGCCAGCGCGCGCTGAGCATGGGCTGGAGCAGGATCGCGGTGAAGATCGACACGCTGAGCGCGATGGTGACGGTGAGGGCCTGGTCGCGGAAGAAGGCACCCGCGATGCCGGGGACGTAGACCACGGGCAGAAACACCGCGACCGTGGTGAGCGTGCACGCCACCACCGCGTTCCCCATCTCGCGCGTCCCCAGCTCGGCGCACTGCGCCACCGCGCGCTTCGTCTCCATGGTGTGACGATCGACCTTGCGCTTCCCGAACTTCTCGTCGATATGCCGGTTGATGTTCTCGATCACGATGATGGCGTTGTCGACCAGCAGACCCGACGCGAAGGACAGGCCGCCCAGGCTCATCAGGTTGAGCTTCACCTTGAAGACGTAGAGGAACATGAAGGTGATGAGCAGCGACACCGGGATGGCGACGCCGACGATCACCGGACTGCGCACGTCGTTCAGGAACAGGAACATCACCAGGAAGGCGAGGAACGAGCCCAGGATGAGCGACTGGACCAGGCTCGAGAACGACGAGCTCACGTAGTCGGCGTCGCGGTAGACGTAGCGGTACGCGAAGCCCTGGTAGTCTTTCTCGAGCGTGCCAAGCGCCTTGTCGACCTCGTCGGTGACGCGGATGGTGTTGGCCTCGGGCTCCTTGTAGATGAGCAGCGACACCACCGGCTCGTCGCCGAGGAGCGTGTGGCCGTCGGGCTCCTTGGTGGTATCGATGACGCGCGCCACGTCGGCGATGCGCACCGGCGAAGCACCCGGCCGCACGATGTCGGTGGCGGCGATGTCCTCGATGGATCCGTACTCGCCGTCGATGCGAAGGCTCATCTGCAGCGGTCCCTGGCGGATCTTCCCGCCCGGGAACGAGACGTTGCTGCGCACCAGCGCCTGCTGGATCTGTTCCACCGTGATGCCGTAGATGGAGAGCTTGTGCTCGTCGGGCTCGACCAGGATCTCCCGGATCGATCCGCCCACCACTTCCGCCTTGCTGATGCCGTCCACCTGCTGGATGGCGGGCTTCGCCACTTCCTCGGCGAATTCGGTGATCTCGGCGATGGGCGCGTTGCCCTTCAGGGTCAGGATGCTGATCGGCCGCGAGGTGGGATCCCAGCGCAGGATCACGGGGCGCTCGGCGCCGTCCGGAAAATCCTCGCGAAAGGCGACGCGGTCGACGGCTTCGCGCAGGTGCAGGTTGGCGAAGTCCATCTGCGTGCCCCACTCGTATTCCACGGTGATCATGGAGACGCCTTCGCGTGTGCGCGATTCGACGCGGCGCACGCCGGCCAGCGCGGTCACCACTTCCTCGAGCGGCTCGGTGACGAGGCGCTCGAGGTCGTCGGCCGGAATGTTCTCGTAGCTGGTGACGACGGTGAGACGCGGGTAGATGATCGAGGGCAGCAGGTCGACGGGAATGCGCTTGAAGCTCACCACGCCCACGACCATGAGCGCGATGAAGAACATCGTGATCGCAACCGGGCGTTGGATCGCGAAACGGATCATTCGCCGGCCTGTGCCGTCTCCAGCCACGGGTCCGCCGGCGGGACGGTCTTTCGCACCTTGATCTTCGCGTCGTGCGCGAGGGTGAGATGATCCGACACGATCACGCGATCGCCCGGATCCAGCGTGCCACCCTGCAGCACGTTCGCGATCTCCACCATGTAGTCGTTGCTCGCGCCGAGCTCGACGTAGAGCCATTTCGCCCTGCCATCCTCTACTTTGAAGAGGAGCGGGCGGCCGTCGCGCGTGAGGATGGCTTCGCGCGGGACGAGCAGGCGCTGCGGGAAGCGCTCGCCCGCGATGAGCGCGCGGGTGAACATGCCGGGGCGCAGGCGGCCATCGTCGTTCTTGAGACGCATCAGCACCTGGCAGGTGCGCGTCTCACGGTTGAACTGCGGGCTCACCACGTCGACCTTCACGTCGAAGGTGTCGCCCAGCGCGGGAACGGCGAGGATGGCGGCGCCGCCCGACGCGATCTTGCCCACGTCCGCTTCGAGCACACCCACTTCCGCCTCGATGTTCACGTTGTCGACCAGCGTGCAGATGGCCTGGTTCACCATCACCTGCTGGCCGGGACTCAGGGTGAGGCCGGTGATGACGCCGTCGAAGGGGGCGCGGATCTCGGTGCGCTCAAGATTCAAGCGCGCGCGCTCGAGCGACGCGCGGGCGATGGCCACACCGCTGCGCGCGGCGGCAATTTCGCCGCGGAACTTCCCTTCCTTGAGCGCCTGCACGTCGAGCGCGATCTCCTTCGCGAGGCGGTCCTCGCGCGTGATCTTCCCCGCCTTCTCGAGGCGCTCGAGGTCGGTGAGCTGGTCGCGCATTTCCTTCGCCTGGGTCACCATGGCGGTGTCGATGTCGGCGTCTTCGATGGTGAGCGCGCTCAGGCTCCGCAGGTAGGTCGAGCGCGCTTCCTCGGCCGCCATCTCGTACTCGCGGTCGTCGAGCTTGACGATGAGCTGACCGCGCCGGATGCGCTGACCCTCTTCGGCCGCGACGCGCACGATGCGCTGCGCGATCTCGGCGTGGATCTCGGCGCTGTGGCGCGCGCGGATCTTCCCTTCCGCCACCACCGGCTTGATGAGGTCGGCGCGCACCGCGGCGGATGCGTTCACGGTGATGGAACGCTCCTTCTTCGGTTTCGCGGCGGAGGCGCTGTCGGTGGGCGTCGCGCCGGAGTCGCTCGAGGCCGCGGCGCGGGTGGAGTCAGTGGCGGTGGAATCGGCGGCGCCCTTCGCGTCGCCCTTCTTGCCGCACCCGTAACAGAAAAACGCCGCGATGATGAACACCGCGGCCGCTCTGATGGCAGTGCTTCTCACAATGTCTCCTGCTGGAGTGCCGGCGGCGGCGGAACCCGCGGTCGCGGGCTCCGCTCCGGCGCCGGAAGAAACGTGTCGTTCGCGCGGTCTATCTGGCCGCGATCGCGTCGCCCTCGAACTTGTAGCAGATCACGCTCATGGGCTCCGCATCCTCGCCACCCGCATCGAAGCCCTCGACACCCTGTGCCGACATGGCTGCAGTGAGGAAGCTGGTGACGACGTAGAACCGGTCCTTCTCGAAGACGTACAGGTCCTCCATCGGGTGACCCTCGCCCTGGAGGGTGACCGTCTTGACGAACTTGCCCTCGGGGTTGAACACGTCGTAGGTGCCCATGGTTCCCTTGGGGTTGTTGCGGTCGCCCTGCGATGTCATCACCCACAGCGAGCCGTCGTCGCGGATGGAGAAATTCGAAATATCCTTCGCCTCTTCGTGGATGTTCACTTTGCAGCCCGGCATCATCTTCGAATAGAAGTTCATGGCCTTGGTCATCACATCTTTCTCGCGCGCCGTGCGCGGAAGATGCTTGTACTCGCGCGTGATGACCTTCTCCACCTTGCCGGCCTTGTCGAACACGGTGATCTCGTAGGCGTCGTACTTGGTGGCGGCGTAGACCTTGCCATCCGGCGCCACTTCCCACCGGCGTTCGAATGTATCCCATGCCGCGTCGTCGAGAACCGGCGCGGCCATGTTGATGACGTTCTCTTTCTTCGCGTAGGTGGCCGCCTGTTTGCCATCCGGCGTCACCGCGGCGAGGAAGCTGTCGCGCGACCACACCTTGGTGGCCTGGTCGAACTTCTGGCGACCCATGAACAGCACGATGTTCCCGCCGCGCGCGTCCGCGCCCTGCACGATCTGGAAGCCGCCGTC
>DASVAK010000231.1:0-2196 GCA_036376395.1 Candidatus Krumholzibacteriia bacterium | reverse complement strand
CGCAGCGAGCGGTGCTCGGTGGCGCGCTTCACGATGAGCGAGAGCTCGTCGGGGTCGAACGGCTTGGCGATGTAATCGTACGCGCCCGCCTTGAGCGCCTTCACCGCCGTCTCCACCGACGCGTACGCGGTCATGATGATGACCGTCATCTCGGGCTTCACCGCGGCGAGCCGCTGCTGCAGCTCGAGCCCGTCGACGCCCGGCATCTTGATGTCGAGGAACGCGAGGTCATAGTCCTTCTCGCCCACCAGTGTGAGCGCCTCGCGCGAGTTCTGCGCGGTGTCGACGCGGTGGCCGTCCTGCCGGAACCAGTCGCCCAGCGACTGGACGACGATGGGCTCGTCGTCGACGACGAGTATCGATAGCTGTGTGGTGCGGGTTGCAACGCTGCTCATGATACTTGAACCTCCTTCTCTCCACCGGCCCGCGCTTCGTCGTGGGGCTGGTGGAGCGGGAGACGGACGGTGAACACGGTGCCCTGACCCGGCGTCGAGTCGACGGTGACCGTGCCGTGGTGGCGCGTGGCGATGCCGTAGACGACCGGCAGCCCGAGCCCCACTCCGTTCTCCCCTTCCTTGGTGGTAAAGAACGGCTCGAAAATCTCGGCCAGGTGCTCCTTCGGAATGCCGCGGCCGTTGTCGCGCACCTGGATGGTGACAAATCCTTCGGGCTCGGCGCGCGCCGCGATGGTGACGTTGCCGCCGTTCTGGGTGGCTTCCACCGCGTTGATCGCGAGCGCGAGCACCATCTGCTGGACCTGCGACGCGTCGCACTCCACTTTCGGCAATCCGGCCGGCACGTCGAGCTGGAGCGCAATCTCCGCGAGATCCGCGCGGTGCTTGAGCAGCAGCACGCAGCGCTCGAGGAGCGGATACAGGTCGTCCTCGGCGAAACGAACCGCCGAGGCACGGCTGAACAGCAACAGGTTCTTCACGATCTTGCCGCAGCGATGCGATTCGTCTTCGATGAGCTGGAGAATGCGGCGCAGGTCGCCCTCGGCCGGCGTGGGCGGCGGGTCGCCGGCGCTCTCCTCGCTGCGCCGTCGCAGCAGCTTGGCGTACGTGGCGATACCGGCCAGCGGATTGTTGAGCTCGTGCGCGACGGTGGCCGCGAGCTTGCCCAGCGAGGCCAGCTTCTCGACCAGCATCATGCGCTGGTGCGCTTCCTGGAGCTGGGCTGTCTTTTCATCCACGCGCTTCTCGAGCGTGGCGTTCAACTCCTCGAGCTCGCGCCGCGCGTGGCCGAGGCGCGCGCTCATCGCGTTCCATTCCTCGGCGAGCGTGCCGATCTCGCCGTGGCTTCCCGGCGGGATGCGCTCGGAGAAGTCGCCGGCGGCGATCCGCTGCGCGGCATGGGTCAGGTTGCCGACCGGACGCAGCACCATGCGCCATGTGAGCAGCCACGCCAGCGCCAGCAGCGCCAGCGAGGCGACGATGATCACGAGCACGAGCTGGCGCTGCGATGCGGCGAGGTCCGCCTCCACCGCGGCGAGCGGGAGCTGGACGTCGAGCACGCCCAGCACGCTCTGGCTGGCGGGGTGCGCGTGGCAGTCGGCGTTGGCGCAGCTCGCCTCGTTGTGGAGCGGCGCGATCACGCCCAGCACCGGTTCGCCGGAGGCGGTGCGAAACTCGCGCGTGCGGTCCTTCCGGTCCACTTTCGCGAGGGGCTGGCCGGCGCCGTGGCACTGGACGCACTGCTCGGCGTTCTGGTCGACCAGCGCGCCGACTTCATCCTCTGCGGTGGAAATGGTGATGCGCCCGCGCGCATCGAATACGCGGATGCGCTCGAACCCCTCGTTGTCGGCGATGGCACGGATGATCTGGCGGACTTCGCCGGGGTCGTTGCGCATCATCGCTTCACGCGTCGAGCTGCGGATCACCTCGGCCACTTCGGTCGCGCGACCCTCCACCAGGCGCGTGAGGTGACCGCGCTGCATGCGCAGGCTCGCGTAGGTGCCGGCCGCCAGGATAATGGCCGTGCCGGCACACAGGGCGAGCCCGAACCGTGCCGCGAGGCCACGGTGGTGTCCGTGGTTCGCGCTCACGACGGGCTCACCCCCTCGAGAAGCGTCATTACAGTGGTTAGCCCCACCGTATCACCCCCGCGCCGCTCCTTTCGGTGCATGCTCGGGATACACGGGCAGGTGCTTCGCGGCGAGATTGAACGCGATGAAGCCCACCGTGATGAGCATCAGCG
>DASVAK010000211.1:0-11067 GCA_036376395.1 Candidatus Krumholzibacteriia bacterium | reverse complement strand
CGGAAAGCCCAGGCGGAGTCGGTCGGCAAGTGGAGCGGTGCGTGTTGCCCGGCGCTGGTGAACGGGGCCATTCATCGCATCACGAATACCGCGGGGACCACCGCGGCCAGTTACAGCGTAACAGCAGGGCCTTCACCCATGAACTGCGCCGGCACTCCCACGGACATCGGTGACACACCGTCGTACCCGGCCATGTCGCTCTCGATCTCGCCCAATCCGTTCTCGGCGCTCGCGACCATCACGTTCAACATTTCGACATCGGCCAGCGTCAGCGCGGAAGTGTACTCGGTGACGGGCGAGCGTGTGCGCCACATGGACAATGCGGAGTTCGCGCAGGGCACGGGGCGTCTGTTGTGGGACGGAAAGGACGACGGCGGGCGGGCGCTGCCGAGCGGCGTCTACATGGTGAGGGTCAAGGCCAACCAGACCGAGGCGACCCGGCGCGTGACGATCCTCAGGTAGCGGGAGCTATTCGCTGCGCAGGCCGGCGCGCAGGATGTCGTGCAGGTGGAGCAGACCGGCGGGCTTTCCCGCGGCGTCCACGATGAAGTACATGAGGAGCGGCCCGGGGAGATTCATCTCCATCTTTTCCAGCGCCTCCGCGGCCAGCATGTCGGCGTCGATGGTCTTCGGGTTGCGCGTCATCACTTCGCCGACGGGTACTTCCAGCGCGTCGTCACGCCGCGTGATGATGCGCTTCAGGTCGCCGTCGGTCACGATGCCGGTGAGCTTCCCTTTCGCGTCCACCACGCCCGCGCAACCGATGCTCTTCTCCATGGTCTCGAAGAGCGCCTCGCGCAGCGTCTGCGTCTCGCGCACCACCGGCACCGCCTTCCCCGTCCGCATTACTTCGCGCACCTTGACGGTGAGACGGCGCCCGAGCAAGCCACCCGGATGCGTGCGCGCGAACTGCTCGGCGGTGAAGCCGCGCTGCTCCATGAGCGCGCTCGCGAGCACGTGGCCCAGCACGAGCGACACCGTCGCGCTCGTGGTGGGCGCGAGCCCCAGGCAACCCGCTTCGCGCGATCCGTCGAACTCGAGCACGACATCGCTGTGCTGCGCGAGGTAGGAGCTCCGCGACGCGGTGATCGCGATCAGGCACACACCCAGTTGCTTGAGCGCCGGGATGAAATCGCGCAGCTCGTCGCCCATGCCGCTCTTGGAAATGAGCAGCACCACGTCCTCGGGACGCACCAGACCGAGGTCGCCGTGGCTGGCTTCGAACGCGTGCACATAGAAGCTCGGCGTGCCGGTCGAGGTGAGCGTGCTCGCGATCTTCTTCGCGATCTGCCCCGACTTCCCCACACCCGAGACGATGACGCGGCCGCGACAGCCGGCGATGGCGTCCACCGCGCGCGCCAGGTCGGGGCCGAGGCGGTCGCGCAGGCTCTTCAGACCCTCGATCTCCTCGTCGATCAAACGGCGCGCGCCCGCGAGCAGGGCGTCGGTCTCGTTGGCCCGGTCGGTTTTCATGGCGTAAAGAGTATCACGTCGCGTGGGAGGCGGGACGAAGGGAATCAGCGCCGCGTGACGGCCAGGATCTTCGCGACGTCGGCCAGCAGCGCCGGGAGCTCGGCGAGCGGAAGCATGGCCGCCGCGTCGGAGAGCGCCTTCGACGGCTCCGGGTGCGTCTCCAGGAAGAATCCGTCGACGGGAACACCGGCCGCCGCGCGCGCCATCATGGCGGCGAGGCGCGGCTCGCCGCCAGACGCGTTGCCGAGACCGCCCGGCCGCTGCAGCGAGTGCGTCACGTCGAAGATCACCGGGCACCCGGTCTCGCGCATGCGCGCGAAGCCGCGGAAGTCCACGACGAGGTCGTGGTAGCCGAAGCTGGTGCCGCGCTCGGTGAGCAGCACGTCCTTCGCGCCGGCGGCGCGGATCTTCTTCACCACGTTGCCCATGTCCTCGGGGGCCAGGAACTGTCCCTTCTTCACGTTGACGGGTTTGCCGGATGCGCCGGCGGCTTCGATCAGGCTGCTCTGCCGGCACAGGAACGCGGGGATCTGCAGCACGTCGACGACCGCCGCGGCGAGCGGCACATCGTCGGGGCCGTGCACGTCGGAGAGAATGGGACACCCCACCGCATCGCGCACTTTCTCCAGCACGCGCAGCCCTTCGTCGATGCCGGGACCGCGAAAACTCTCGCCCGCGCTGCGATTGTCTTTGAGGAAACTCGCTTTGAAGACGAACTGGAACTCACGCGTGATCGGAAGCTTCGCGATGGACTCGGCGATGGAGAGCGTGAGCGATTCGGATTCGATGACGCACGGCCCGGCGATCAGCAGCGGTCTTTCGCCGTCGCCGATCCGGAACGAACCGATGCGGGCGCTGACGGGCACGGTGAAACCGTCAGGCGCTCGCGCGGCTGACCGGTGAGGCGTGCTTGAGCGCCTTGGCGGCGCGCACCAGGCCGTAGAACATCGGGTGCGGGCGGTTGGGCCGGCTCTTGAGCTCGGGGTGGAACTGCCCCGCTATGAAGTAGGGATGGTCGCGCAGCTCGACGATCTCGACCAGGCTTCCGTCGAGCGTGGTGCCGGAGAAGATCATCCCCGCTTTTTCGAGCTGGTCGCGGTACTCGTTGTTCACTTCCCAGCGGTGGCGATGGCGCTCGCTGATCTCGGCCGCGGCGTAGAGCTCGTGCGCCAGCGTGCCGGACTTGATCCGGCACGGCCACGCGCCCAGGCGCATGGTGCCGCCCTTCTTGCCCGAGTGCGTCTGGCCCTCCATGAGATCGATGACGGGATTCGCGCAGCTCGGGCTGAACTCGGACGAGAGCGCGTCCTGGATGCCGCACACGTCGCGCGCGAATTCGATCACCGCGCACTGCAGTCCCAGGCAGATGCCGAGAAACGGAACGTCGTTCTCGCGCGCGTAGCGGATCGCTTCCAGCTTGCCCGAGATGCCGCGGTCGCCGAAGCCGCCCGGCACCAGCACGCCCGAGGCGCCGCGCAGGCACTCTTCGGCGCCCAGCTTCTCCACGTCCTCGGCGTCGACCCACATGATGTCCACGTGCACGTCGTTGTGCACGCCGGCGTGGGTGAACGACTCGATGATGGACTTGTAGGCATCCTGGATCTGCACGTACTTGCCGACCACCGCGATCTTCACGTCTTCTTCGATCGCGGTCATGCGGCGGATCATGTTTTCCCACTCCTCCATGTCCGGCTCGGGGGCATCGACGTGGAGGAGCTTCAAGACGATGTCGTCCAGGCCCTCGCGGTGGAAGTGCATCGGCACGTGGTAGATGGAGGCGACGTCGCGCGCCTCGATCACCGCGCGCTCGCGCACGTTGCAGAAGAGCGCGATCTTGCCGCGAATGTCCTGCGAGAGCGGGCGTTCCGACCGGCACAGCAGCACGTCGGGCTGGATGCCGATCTCGAGCAGGCCCTTCACGCTGTGCTGCGTGGGCTTGGTCTTGATTTCCTTCGCCGCCTTGATGTACGGGATCAGCGTCAGGTGGATGAAGATGCAGTTGTCGGCGCCCTCTTCGTGGCGCATCTGGCGGCACGCTTCCAGGAACGGCAGGCCCTCGATGTCGCCCGTGGTGCCGCCGATCTCGGTGATGATGATGTCCACGTCGCCGTTCGCGGCGCAGGCGCGGATGCGCGTCTTGATCTCGTCGGTGATGTGCGGCACGACCTGCACCGTCTTGCCGAGATAACCGCCCGCGCGTTCCTTCTCGATCACGGCCTGGTACACCTTGCCGGCCGTGACGCTGTTGTCACGGGTGAGATTCTGGTCGAGGAAACGCTCGTAATGGCCGAGGTCGAGGTCGGTCTCGCCGCCGTCGTCGGTGACGAAGACTTCGCCGTGCTGGTACGGGCTCATGGTGCCCGGATCGACGTTGAGATAGGGATCGAACTTCTGGATGACGACGCGCAGGCCGCGCTGTTTCAGCAGGAGACCCAGCGACGCCGCCGCGATCCCCTTGCCCAGAGACGACACCACACCGCCCGTGATGAAAATGTATTTCATTCCTTGAACCTCGATCCCCCCGGTGCGTGTCGTTCGACCAACCGCGTCAGTCTATGGATTGCTCCAGAACCTTTTCAACTTTTTTCACGTCCGCGGGCACATCCACGCCCACGGTCTCGTGTTCCGTCTCCACCACCGCGATCGTCATGCCGTTTTCGAGCGCGCGCAGCTGCTCGAGTCGCTCGGCGATCTCCAGCGGCGTCCGGGGGAGTTTCGCGAACCGGAGCAACGCCGCCCGTCGGTAGGCATAGACCCCGACGTGGCGCCAGGCGGCGGGTTCATCCCGCGCCGCCGCCGGAATGGGGGCACGCGAAAAGTACAACGCGCGACCGCGCCGGTCGAACACCACCTTGACGACGTGGGGGTCCAGGAAATCGCCCGCGTCGCGCAGCGCGTGGCACGCGGTGACGATATCCACATCGGGCTGGCGTGAAAACACCTTCACCATGCGCCCGATGAGCGCAGGGTCGAACACGGGCTCGTCGCCCTGGAGGTTCACGATGATGTCGGCGCGGAGCTTTTTCGCCACGGCGGCGACGCGGTCGGTGCCGGTGGCGTGGTCGCCGGAGGTCATGAGGACGTCGCCGCCGAAGTCGCGCACGCGCTCGGCGATGCGGGCGTCATCGGTGGCCACCACCACGCGCGCGGCGCCGCGCACGCTCATGGCCCGGCGGTGCACCCACTCGATGAGCGGGCGCCCGGAGATCATCGCGAGCGGTTTCCCGGGAAAGCGCGTGGACGCGTAACGCGCCGGAAGAACGATGGCGAACGAGAGAGACGGAGATGCGGGGGCCTTTCGGCCCGTGCCGCGGCGTCGCGAAGCGCTAGTTCGCTTCGACGACGCTGACGCGCTTGCGGTTTTTGCCGAAGTTTTCGAACCGGACCGTGCCCGTGACCCTGGCAAAGAGCGTGTCGTCCTTTCCGAGACCGACGTTCTGGCCTGGATGGATGCGTGTGCCGCGCTGGCGCACGATGATGGAGCCCGCCGTGACGAACTCGCCGGAGAAGCGCTTGACGCCCAGCCGCTGGCCGTGCGAGTCGCGCCCGTTCTTGGAACTGCCTACGCCTTTTTTGTGAGCCATTTCGAATTCCTGCCTAGAAGCCGCCGATGCGGACTTCGGTGAACCACTGGCGGTGATTGCCCCGGCGGCGATACTTCTTGCGGCGCCGTTTCTTGAAGATGCGCAGCTTTTCGCTGCGGGTGTGGCGGACGACCTCCGCCGTGATCGACTTGCCGGACACCAGCGGTGAACCGACGGTCGTGTTCTTGTCGTCCGACCACATGAGGACCTGGTCGAAGGTGACGCTCTTGCCCACTTCCTCTTCGAGGAGGGGCACCCGGATGATGGCATTCGGCGTCGCCTTGAACTGCAGGCCACCGACTCTGACGATCGCGTACATGAGCTACTCCAGATTGGATTTAGCGGAGGCAGTGAAAAACAACCGTCTATATGTACCCGATCCCCGCCCCCCTGTCAAGCCGGGGGTTTGGAGGCCGGGCGGGCGTTCCAGGGGCCAAATCAGAACGGGATCATCAGGCCGGCACTGATGGAAATGCCGGTATTGGAGGCGTCGAACTCGGTCGGGTTGACGGTGCCGTAAATGAGGTCGTCGCCCTCGAGATTCTCGCCCTCGAACACCGACGTGCCGGCGGTATAGCGCGCATCGAAGATCACCCAGTAGGGGCCGGCCTTGACGTCGAGTTCGGCGCCGATCGTGCCGCTCAGCTCGAGGTGCTCGACGATGTCTCCGATATCGACGTCGATGGGGCCGTTATCCACTTCCGCATTCACGAAGAGCCCGACCACCGGGCCCGCGAAGGCGCGAAGCGCAAAGCCCGACGAGAGCGGCTGCTTGAACACGAACAGCGGCGCCATTTCGACGTAGTCGAGCTTGACCGAGGCCTCGCCGCTGGCGGCGCCTTTCTGGGTGTACATCATCTCGGTGCGGAATCCGTAGCGGCCCTTGTCGAACCCGATGAAGACCGCGCCGGTGAAGCCGGTGCGGCTGTCGGCATACTCCGTGGCCGGGAACGCGCTCGCCGGGAACGGGGGGGGCGGGGCGCCGGGCCTCGGCGGGCCGAAGGGCGCAAACTGGCCCTCGCCGGAGAACGACGAGATGTTCATACCGCCGCGAAATCCGGCGTAGGCCTCGGCATTCGCGCGCGGAGCCAGGGCGAGGGCAACCAGGATCGCGACCGCGACGGTGATGATGGATCGACGCACGTGCATCTCCTACTCCGACACCGTTCGCGCGCCGAACGGGAACTCGAATCCGATGAAGAAGCAGAACGCCTTGTTCGAGAATTCTTCCCTGGTGGTCGCGAAGCCGGCCTCTTCGCCGCTGCCAACTACCTGCTGGAACGTCGCGCTGACCGCCGGATCGGTGAGGCCGATCTCGTAGCGGGCATCGAAGCAGAGGTTGACCCCGCCCACCGGCGTGCTCAGCCCGAAGCCGAGGATGGCGGTGAGCTCGGTCGTCGCGACGTCGTCGATGACGACCGCGCTGCGCGGGACGAGGGTTCCATCGACATTCATGTATACGTGCTCGAGCGGGATGAGCAGGCCCTTCATCTCCTCGAGGTCGTAGCCGAGGTTGTCGCCTTCTTCGATCTGCTGGTGGATGCCGAACCCGTACGAGCCGCCGGCCACGATTTCGAACGACGTGCGCGAGCGAGGCTGGAAGTTGTAGACCAGGAGCACGGGAATCTCGAGGTAATCGAGCTGCCATTCGATGGACCAGTTTCCCACGCTGAGATCGGCGCCCTTCTGCACGATGTCCGCGCCGGCACGAAGGTCGATCGCCTTCCACACCGTCCGGCCGACATACACGCCGGCGCCGAGCCCGAAACGAGGATCGTAATCGCGCGACGCGCCGATGTTGGCGTTGGTGAACAGAATGTGGGCGCCGCCGTACCACGCCGGCTCACCGCCGTGGCTGTCCGGCGTCTGCGCGGGCGCGTCGGTCTGCGCGTGCACCACGGCGCCGGTGAGCAGGAGCGCCGCAACGCACGCCGCAGCAGTCAGCACTTTCCCGAGACCGCGAATGGCGGTCGGATCAAATGAAGATCGATGAGTCATGAATTGCGCACGCTAACACCAATTGCGGAAGGCGTCAAGACTCAGCTACCGCCATCCACGTGGAACGCCTGTATGCCGGTCGCGCCATGGGCGCGGGGCGAATGGGCCCAAACCGGACCCTCTCTTCCGTTTCCATCCTCGATATGCGATGATGCCGCCTGCCGCGGTATTCCCCTGACCATGTCACCTTCTAGAGTCTCGGAGTCAACGCCATGAATCGCTTGTTTCGTGTGGGAGCGCTTTCCCTCGCCGTGCTCGCCATCGTCTCGTCCGCGGCGCTCGCGCAGGTGAACGCGCGCCTGTTCCAGTACCCGGACGTGTCGCAGTCACAGATCGTGTTCTCTTACGCCGGCGACCTCTGGGTCGTCGCGAAGAGCGGCGGCGCGGCCTCCCGGCTGAGCTCGCCGCCGGGCGAAGAGGCGTTTCCGCGTTTCTCGCCCGATGGAACCCGCATCGCGTACACGGCCAACTACGACGGCAACGCCGACATCTACACCGTTTCGGCGCTGGGCGGCGTTCCGACGCGCGTGACCTACCATGGCATGTCCGACCGGATCATCGACTGGTACCCCGACGGGAAGCAGCTCCTGTTCGCGTCGTCGATGAACAGCGGACGCCAGCGTTACAGCCAGCTCTATAGAGTCGCCCCGACGGGCGGACTTCCCGAGGTGCTGCCGATTCCCTTCGGTGAATTCGCGGCCATCTCGGCCGACGGCAAGACCGTGGCCTACACGCCGCAATCCACCGCGTTTCGAACCTGGAAGCGCTACCGCGGCGGCTGGGCGCCGGACATCTGGCTCTTCGACATGGCGTCGAAGAAGGCGGAGAACCTCACCAAAGACGACGCCAGCGACGAGCTCCCGATGTGGGCGGGCAAGAAGCTGTATTTCATGTCCGATCGCGGCACCGAGAACCGCAACAATATCTGGTCCTACGACCTCGACTCGAAGCAGTTCAAGCAGGTGACGTCGTTCGCCGATTACGACATCCACTTCCCCGCCATCGGCGCGGACCACATCGTGTTCGAAGCGGGCGGCGCGCTCTACCTGCTCGACACCGCGACCGACAAGTACAACGAAGTGAAGGTACAGGTGGTCACCGACGCGATGACGCTGCTCCCGCGCACCGTGAACGCAGCCAAGCTCATCGAGACGGCCGGTATCGCGCCCGACGGCAAGCGCGCCGTATTCAACGCGCGCGGCGACGTATTCAGCATCCCGGCCGAGCATGGCCCGGTGCTCGATCTCACCAACACGGCGGGCGCGGCGGAGCGCTTCGCGGCGTGGTCGCCGGATGGCAAGACGGTGGCGTACTGGAGCGACGCCTCGGGCGAGTACGAGCTCACCGTGCGCGATCTCGCCAAAGGCAGCGAGAAGAAGATCACCTCCTACGGTCCCGGCTTCCGCTACCGGCTGTTCTGGTCGCCGGACTCGAAGATGGTCGCGTTCATCGACGAGAAGATGAAGATTCACATCTGCGACGTCACCAACGGCAAAACGATGGACGTCGACAAGGAGCTCTACCACTACGAGGACAACCTGGAGACGTGGACCCCGAGCTGGTCGCCGGACAGCCGCTGGCTCGCGTACCGCAAGGACACGCGCAACTACAACGGCGCGATCGCTCTGTATGACACGAAGGCGGGCAAGTCGTACCAGGTGACGTCGGGCTATTACAACGACACCACGCCCTCGTTCGATCCCGACGGGAAGTACCTCTACTTCCTCAGCAACCGCACCTTCGTTCCGTCCTACTCCGACCTCGACGGCACGTGGATCTACGCCAACACGACCGGTATCGCGGCGGCGTCGCTCACCAACGACGTTCCCTCGCCGGTCGTGCCGCAGAACGACTCCACCATGGTCGACGGCGCCGGCAAGGACGGCGACGACGAAAAGGCCGACAAGAAGGACAAGAAGAAAGACGACAAGAAAAAGGACGAAAAGAAGAAGGAAACCGCGATCACCCTCGACGGGTTCGAGAACCGCGTGGTGATGCTGCCGGTGAAAGCCGGCAACTTCGCCGGCATCCGCGCCGTGTCGGGCAAGGTGGTCTACCTCCGCAATCCCAACACCGGCTCGGGCGAAGAAAAGCGAAGCGTCGGTTACTACGACCTCGAGAAGCGCGAGGAGAAAACCATCATCGGGGATTCCGACGCGTTCCAGGTGAGCGCGGACGGCAAGAAGGTGCTGGTGGGCAAGAAGGGCGACTTCGCGATCGTCGAGATCGCCGCCGACCAGACCATGGACAAGAAGATGCCCGCGGGCACGCTCGAGATGATGGTCGACCCGCGCGCCGAGTGGCGGCAGATCTTCAACGACGTGTGGCGCTTCGAACGCGACTTCTTCTACGACCCCGACATGCACGGCGTCGACTGGAACGCGATGAAGACGCGCTACGGCAAGCTGCTCGACGACGCCATGACGCGCTGGGACGTCAACTTCATCATCGGCGAGCTCATCGCCGAGCTGAGCTCATCGCATACCTATCGCGGCGGCGGCGACACGGCGCAGGGACCCAACGTCGCGGTGGGTTACCTCGGCGTCGACTGGGAGGTCGCCAACGGGGCTTACCGCATCAAGAAGATCATCCGCGGCGCGCCGTGGGACACCGAGGTGCGCGCTCCCGTGGCGATGCCCGGTGTCAAGGTCTCCGAAGGCGACTACGTGCTCGCCGTGAACGGGCGTCCCCTCGACGTCAACAAGGCGCCGTGGGCGGCGTTCGCCGGCCTCGCGAACGAGGGCGTCGTCCTGACCGTGAACTCGAAACCGTCGCTGGACGGCGCGCGCGATGTGCTCGTGCAGACGCTCGATGACGAGACGAGGCTGCGCCATCTCGCGTGGATCGAGTCCAACCGCAAGCGCGTCGAGGAGGCGTCGGGCGGACGGATCGGTTACGTGTACGTGCCCAGCACGGGCATCGACGGTCAGACCGAGCTGGTCCGGCAGTTCGTCGCGCAGTTCAACAAGGACGGCCTCGTCATCGACGAGCGCTTCAACAGCGGCGGCCAGATTCCGGATCGTTTCGTCGAGCTGTTGAACCGCAAACCGCTCGCGTTCTGGGCGGTGCGCGAGGGCGTCGACTGGCAGTGGCCGCAGGTCGCCAACTACGGCCCGAAGGCGATGCTGATCAACGGCTGGAGCGGATCGGGCGGCGACGCCTTCCCGGATTATTTCCGCAAGGCGAAGCTCGGCCCGCTGGTTGGAATGCGCACCTGGGGCGGCCTGATCGGAATTTCGGGGAACCCGAGCCTGATCGACGGAGGCGTCGTCACCGTGCCGACCTTCCGCATGTACGACCCGGACGGAAAGTGGTTCAGGGAAGGACACGGTGTCGACCCCGACATCCAGGTCCCCGAAGATTACACGCAGCTCGCGAAGGGTATCGACGTGCAGCTCGAGCGCGGCATCGAAGAAGTGATGAAGCAGCTCAAGGAGCAGCCGTCGCCGTACCCGAAGCGCCCCGCGCCGGAAAAGAGATAGTTACACGGGCAGGAGTAAACGGGCGCCCGACGACTTCGGTCGTTCGGGCGCCTTTTTTTGTTTCCGCCTCGCAAACGCGACCACAACCGTAACGGTTGTGACTCTTCCGCTACTTCACCACGCCGCACGCGATGCGCGCGCCGCCACCACCCAGCGCTTCGGGCGTGTCGGAGTAATTGTCCGCTCCGGCGTGGATCATGAGCGCGCGGTTCTTCACGTCGCTCACCTTGAGGCGTGGCGCCAGCACCGGCAGCGTGCACGTGCCGTCGGCCGCGACGTAGAGCGGCGGCAGATCGCCCAGGTGTCCTTTCCCGTACGGGCCCTCGTGCTTGCCGGTTTTGGCGGGGTCGAGATGCGCGCCGGCCGCGTGCGCCGCGGTCATCTTGCCCTCTTTCGGCGCGCACTCGCAGGTAGGATTTTCGTGCAGGTGGAAGCCGTGCAGGCCCGGCGCCAGCTTCGAGAGCTGCGGCGTGAACAACGCGCCGTGCTCGGTGTCGCTGACCGTGATCGTCCCCACGGATTCGCCGACG
>DASVAK010000206.1:0-2021 GCA_036376395.1 Candidatus Krumholzibacteriia bacterium | reverse complement strand
CGCACCGAGATGGCCGAGGACTTCATCCGCGAGTACGGCGAGGACTACGCCATGAAAGACATCGCGCTCGACCGCATGACCGAGCCGCGCGACATCGCGCCGCTGGTGGTGTTCCTGGCCAGCGGGCTGGCCGACCACTGCACGGGATCCACCATCGATGTCAACGCGGCGAGCTACGTGAGGTAACATGAGCGATCGCGCCCACGAGATGTTCGACCGCACCGCCGTGAACCGCTTCCTGGGCTCGCGGCTGGTGTCGCGCGCGCACGGCCGGGTGGAAGTGCATATGGCGGCAAAGCCCGAAATGGCGCAGGAATACGGCGTGGTGCAGGGTGGGGTGCTGTCGGGCCTGGCGGATACCGCCGCGGTCTACCTGCTGATTCCCGACGCCATGGAGCGGGGCCGCGTGCACGGCATCGAGTTCAAGATGAACTTCCTCCGCCCCGCGCACGCCGACGGAAGCGACCTGGTCGCGGTGGCCACCCCGGTCCGGATCGGCCGGACCATCGCGGTGTGCTCGGTGGATATCATGCAGGCGGAACGTCTGGTAGCGCGCGGCACCTTCACGTATCTTATCGACTCATGAAAGCAGAAGAAATCAAGGTCGTCGTTTCCGAGCAGCACACCGTCTCGGCGCTGCTCCTCCGCCCCGCCGATGCGTGGGCGATGTACGTGTTCGCGCACGGCGCCGGCGCCGGCATGCGGCATCCGTTCATGGAGAGCATGTCGCGGACGCTCGCGTCCGCCGGCGTGGCCACGCTCCGCTACCAGTTCCCGTACACCGAAGAGGACCGCTCCCGGCCCGATCCGCCCGTGGTGCTCGAGGCCACCGTTCGTGCCGCCGTCGACGCGGCGGACAACGCCATGGGCCTGCCGCTGTTCGCTGGCGGCAAGTCGATGGGCGGACGGATGACGTCGCAGGCCTACTCGCAGGAACCCCTCCAGGGTGTGCGCGGATTGATCTTCTTCGGTTTCCCGCTGCACGCGCCCCGGCGCTCGACCATTTCGCGCGCGTCGCACCTCGACCGCGTGAGCGTGCCCATGCTGTTCCTGCAGGGCACGCGCGACGATCTCGCCAATCTCGACCTCATGAAGTCCGTGTGCGCCGCGCTGGGAAGCCGCGCGACCCTGCACATCGTCGAGGGCGGGGACCATTCCTTCAAAGTGCTCAAGCGTTCCGGCCGCGATGAAACCGCCGTGATGGGCGAGCTCCGCGACACCGCGGTCGCCTTCATGCGCAAACTGGCCGACAAGGAGCAACCGGTATGAAGCATTCTCCCGCGTTTCTCGCCCTGGTCAACGACGCCAAGCGTCGCGTGCGGGAAACCAACGTGAATGAGATCTGGCAGCGCATCTCCCGCCGCGAGAAACTCAACCTGGTCGATGTGCGCGAAGACAATGAATGGCAGAAGGGCCACCTCCCCGGCGCGACGCACCTGGGGAAGGGAATCATCGAGCGCGACGTCGAGCAGATGTTCCCCGATCCAAATGCCGAAATCGTCCTCTACTGCGGCGGCGGGTACCGCTCCGCGCTCGCGGCCGACGCGCTGCAGAAGATGGGCTATCGCCACGTGATCTCGATGGACGGCGGCTATCGCGGCTGGGTCGAGGCCGGGCATCCGGTCGAGAGGTGACCTCCGCGCGGCGCTACCATGTGCCCGCCGCCTCTGTACGTGTTGAGGAGCGGATCGAGCACAGCCGGTTCATCTGCACGCTCGATCACGCCGCATCGGTCGACGACGCGAAAGCGATCATCGATCGCGTGCGGAGCGAATTCCCGGACGCCACCCACCACTGTTTCGCCTACGTGATCGGTCCGCCCGGCAGCACCACGACCACGGCGGCGAGCGACGACGGCGAACCCTCCGGCACCGCGGGACGCCCGATGCTCAAGGTGCTGCTCAATTCGGGGCTGGGCGACGTGGTGGCGGTGGTGACGCGCTACTTCGGCGGCGTCAAGCTGGGCAAGGGCGGGCTGGTGCGCGCGTACAGCGGGGAAGTGCAGCGCGCCCTGCGCGAGG
>DASVAK010000205.1:0-14534 GCA_036376395.1 Candidatus Krumholzibacteriia bacterium | reverse complement strand
TCTCCAGAAGTACGGCGCTTCGGACCGAGGTGCTTGCGCTTCCGGGGCCTGGGCGACCGGCCTTGCGTCTCTTCACCACCCGGGAGCGGAAGCACGCTGGTCCAGAGCGCCGTACTGCTGGAGGCCGAGTTCCGCGCGTGCGGATATCGCCGCGAATCCGGCGCGCGGGACCAGCGTGCTTTCGCTCCCGGGTGGCCAGGGTGGCCGGCGACAGGACCCGCTCGTGCATTCCGACGTGCGCCGATGGCTGTGGCGATCCGGGCAACTTCGCGTTACCATGGCCCGTAATACCGCCAAAACCAAGGAGTCTTCGCATGAAACCGGGTGCCATACAGATGACGCTGTTCCTCGCCTTCACCGCCCTGGCCGGCGCCGCGACCGCCCAGGACAACCCCTTCCTCGCGCCGTACACCACGCCGTGGCACGTGCCGCCCTTCGACCGCATCAAGAACGAGCACTACATGCCCGCGTTCGAGAAGGGCATCGCCGACCAGCGCGTCGAGGTGGCGAAGATCAGCGGCAACAGCGAGGCGCCGACGTTCGAGAACACCGTCGTCGCGCTCGAGACGAGCGGCGAGCTGCTCGCGCGCGTGGGCGATGTGTTCTTCAACCTCAATGACGCCGAGACCAACGACGAGATGCAGGCGGTGGCGAAGGACGTGGCGCCCAAGCTCTCGCAGCTCAACGACGACATCTATCTCGACCCGAAGCTCTTTGCGCGGGTCAAGGCGGTCTACGACAAGCGCAAGTCGCTCAGCCTCACCCCGGAGCAGAACCGGCTGCTCGAGGAGACCTACAAGCAGTTCGTGCGCGGCGGCGCCAACGTGAAGGAATCGGACAAGAAGGAATTCCGCGACATAAACGAGCGCCTCTCGGTGCTCTCGCTCAAGTTCGGCGAGAACATCCTGGCGGAGGAGAACCGCTACGAGCTCGTGGTCGACAATGCCGCCGACCTGAAGGGCCTCCCGCAGACCGCGATCGACGCCGCGGCCGAGACCGCGAAGCAGAAGGGAAAGGAAGGCAAGTGGGTCTTCACGCTCCACAAGCCGAGCCTGATTCCGTTCCTGACCTACGCCGAGAACCGCGCGCTGCGCGAGAAGATCTACCGCGCCTACTGCGAGCGCGGGAACAACAACAACGAGCTCGACAACAAGGAGATCCTGCGCGAGGAGGCGACGCTGCGCGCGAAACGCGCCAAACTCCTCGGATACAAGTCGCACGCCGACTACGTCCTCGACGACAACATGGCGAAGACGCCGAAGCACGTCTACGAGCTGCTGGACCAGCTGTGGAAGCCCGCCCTGGCGCGTTCGAAAGCCGAGCGCGACGACATGCAGAAGATGATCGACGCCGACGGGGGCAACTTCAAGCTGGCGTCGTGGGACTGGTGGTACTACTCCGAGCGCGTGAAGAAGCAGAAATACGACTTCGATGATTCGGTGCTGCGCCCGTACTTCCAGCTCGACAACGTGCGCAAGGGCGCCTTCGAGACCGCGCACAAGCTGTGGGGCATCACCTTCGAGGAGCGCACCGACCTGCCGAAGTACAACGACGAGGTGCGGACGTTCGAGGTGAAGGACAAGGACGGCTCGCACCTCGCCGTCTATTACGTCGACTACTATCCGCGCCCCGGCAAACGCAACGGCGCCTGGATGAGCGAGTATCGCAAGCAGTCCAACCTGCGCGCGGATGACAAACGCCCGGTGATCGTCAACGTGGCCAGCCTCTCGCGGCCGACCGCCGAGGAGCCCGCGCTGCTCTCGCTCGACGAGGTGGCGACACTCTTCCACGAGTTCGGCCACGCGCTCCACGGCATGCTCTCCAACGTGACGTACGCGAGCCTCTCGGGGACGTCGGTCGCGAACGACTTCGTGGAGATGCCGTCGCAGGTGTTCGAGAACTGGGCCACCGAGCCCGAGGTCATGAAGACGTACGCCGTCAATTACAAGACCGGCGAGCCCATTCCGGACGAGCTGATCGCGAAGATGAACAAGGCGAAGCTCTTCAACCAGGGCTTCGGCACCGTCGAGTACCTGGCCGCCTCGTACCTCGACATGGACTGGCACACGCTCTCCGGCGACGCGCCGAAGGATGTGGTCGCGTTCGAGGCCGATCGCATGAACAAGCTGGGGCTGATCAACGAAATCGTGCCGCGCTACCGCAGCACGTACTTCCGCCACATCTTTTCGGGCGGTTATTCGTCGGGCTACTATGCCTACGTCTGGGCCGAAGTGGTCGACGCCGACGCCTTCCAGGCGTTCAAGGAAACCGGCCTGTTCGACCAGGCCACCGCGGACCGGTTCCGCAAATACATTCTCGCTGCCGGGGGAACGGACGACCCCATGGTGCTCTACAAGAAGTTCCGCGGGCGCGAGCCGGAAATCGGACCGCTGCTCGAGCGTCGCGGACTCAACACCAATCCGTAGGAGGCCGCCATGCCGCGCTATATCATTGAACGCACCGTCCCGGGAGTGCACCGGCTCAACGCCGATGGACTCAAGAACCTGTCGAAGCGCTCAAACGAAGTTCTTCACGAGCTCGGCCCCGACATCCAGTGGGTGGAGAGCTACGTGCTGCCCGACAAGATCTGCTGCGTCTACATGGCGGCCAACGAGGACATCATCCAGGAGCACGCGAAACGCGGACCGTTTCCGATCGACCGCGTCACGCAGGTGAAGACGGTCATCGATCCGACGACGGGAGAGTAGTCGTTCAAGATGGACTGGCTCTTCGGCGCGCCCCTGGCCGCCGCGCGCCTGCACATCACCGAGGAGTTCTTCCTGCCGGGCGGGTTCGCCGACTGGGACCGGCGCTACCGCCCGGCGCTCGCGCGCAGCATCACGACGCGCTTCCACGTGATCATCAACGCGCTCCTGCTCGTGCTCTGCCATGACAACTGGGCGGTGCGACGATCGCCGGCGCGGCCGCGGCGTTCGCGCCGGGCGTGTCGTACCCGCTCATTTCGACTCTCATGCACCGGCGGGCGCACCGCGCGCGTGAGTCCGTAGCGCGCCCGTCATGTCGCCCGTCACGCTCGTTCGCGTCGCGACTCCGGCGCAGTGGTCCGCGGCGCGGCGCCTGATCGAGGAATACGCCGCCACGCTCGACATCGACCTCTCGTTCCAGGATTTCGCGCATGAGCTCGACACCCTCGAGCAGCAGTACGGCCCGCCCGGCGGCGCCATGCTGCTCGCACTGGACGGCGATGAGGCGCTGGGGTGTGTCGGCCTGCGCGCGCTGGACGCCTCGACGGGCGAAGTGAAGCGGCTCTACGTGGTCCCGCGCGGACGGGGCCGCGATGTCGGCCGCGCGCTGGCCAATGCCGTCATCGAGGCCGGGCGCGAGCTCGGCTACCGACGCCTGCGCCTCGACACGCTGCCGACGATGGCCGCCGCGCGCGCCCTGTATTCGTCGCTGGGCTTTTGCGCCATTCCTTCCTATCGCTACAACCCGGTGCCGGGGACCGTCTTCATGGAATTGCGGTTGTGAGCGCCGGGTCTTGACCCGTGTGCTAGAATCGTCCCGTTCAACCACAGCATTTGGCTCACCACTCCCGAGGATACTGCCATGCGCACCGCCCCCCTGGTTCTGATCGCGCTTTGCGCGCTCCTTGCGTCTTCTTCCGTGTTTGCAGCGGGTCCCATCACCTCCGGCACGACCGTGTCGGGAAGCGTGAGCGGCCCGTCGTACCTTGAATCGTGGACGTTTTCCGGCACGGCCGGAAACCGCATCCTCGTCACCGCCATCACGACGAGCGGAGCGCTCAACACGAGCATCGTGCTCAAGGCGCCCGGCGGCGGGGCCGTCGAGGCCAACACCAACAGCGGCGACCGGCTCGACTGGCAGCTGGTTGCCACCGGCACCTACACCATTCAGATAGAGGACTTCGGCCTCAACGATGCCGGCAACTACGCCATCGCTTTCCTGAACGTGACTGCCGGACCCCTCACCGGCGGCGGCGACACCGACGGCGGCGCCATCGTGTCGGCCGATATCAAGACCGGCACCATGAGCGGGCCCGGAGATCTCGACGCCTTCACGTTCACCGCCAGCAACAACCATCGCATCATCGTCGACGCCGTGGCCACGTCGGGAGCGGGCTACAACACCTACCTCTCGCTGTATCCGCCCAACGGCGGCGCGGCGGTGACGTACACCTCCGGCGACCGCCTCGAGTTCCAGCTCAACGCGGCCGGCACCTGGACCATCGTGGTCGAGGACAACGCCGACGACACCGCGGGAGGATACTCGGTCTCGATGCTCAACATCACGGCGGGGCCGATATCGAACGGCGGCGATACCGACGGCGGCGCCATCGCGGCGAACCAGATCCGCACCGGCAACATCCAGGACGGCGTCGACTTCGATGCATTCACGTTCTTCGGATTCGCGGGCAGCCGGGTCGTGGTCACCGGGCTCGCCACGGGCGGGACCCTCAACACCAACCTCTCGCTCTACCCGGCCAACGGCATGCCGGCGGAGGTGTCGACCAACAGCGGCGACGTGATCGACTGGCAGATTCTCACCACCGGCACCTACACCGTCCTGGTGGAGGACTACGGCAACGACAACACCGGCACGTACACCATCTCGCTGACCAACATCACGACCGGTCCGTACACCGACGCCGGCGACCCCGACGGCGGGTTGCTCGCTTCGGGAGAGGTCAAGAACGGCACCACCAGCGGGGTGGGCGACATCGACGTATTCACCTTCGGGGGAACCTTCGGCGACCGCGTGCTCATCGACGCCGTCGCCACATCGGGCGCGAGCTTCAACACCTACATGGCGGTCTACCCGCCCAACGGCGGACCGAGTCCGTTCTACACCAGCGGCGATCGCCTGGACATGCAGCTCAACGCCAGCGGCCTGTGGACCGTGCTCGTTTTCGACAACGGCTTCGACAACGCCGGTGGGTATTCGCTTTCGCTTCTCAATGTCACCGCCGGCCCGCTCACCAGCTCGGGAGATTCCAACGGCGGCGCCATCGCATCGAGCGAGATCAAGAACGCCCAGTTCCAGCAGGGCGTCGACTTCGATGCCTTCACCTTCAACGGAACCGCGGGCGCGCGCGTGATCTTCCTGGGACTCGCGACCGGTGGCGGCACGCACAACACCACCATGACGCTCTACCCGCCCGGCGGCGGGGCGGCGGAAGTCGCGACCAACAGCGGCGACGCCATCGACACATCGCTCCTCGCGACGGGCACGTACACGCTGGTGATCGAGGACTACGGCAACGACAACGCCGGCACGTACACCCTCTCGTACCTGAACCTCACAGCGGGGCCGCTCACGAACGGCGGCGATACCGACGGCGGCGCCATCGCATCGGCGGATGTGAAGAGCGGCTCGATGAGCGGCGTCGCCGATCTCGACGCGTTCACCTTCACCGGCGCGGTGGGGGATCGCGTGGTGATCGACGCGGTCGCAACCGGCGGCGCCGGGTTCAATACCTACATCGCGCTGTATCCGCCCGGCGGAGGTGCAGCGGTGACGTATACCAGCGCTGACCGCATGGAATGGCAGCTGGGCGCGGCGGGCACGTGGACCATCCTCATGCAGGACAACGGTGACGACACGGCGGGCAACTACGACCTCTCGCTGCTCAACGTCACCTCGGGCCCGCATACCAACGGCAGCGACGGTGACGGCTTCGTGCTGATCTCGAACAGCCAGATCACCGGCGAGTTCGACCAGGGTGTGGATCTCGACGCCTACACCTTCAACGCATCCGCCGGCCAGCGCGTGATTCTCGTCGGGCTCGCCACCGGCGTGGGGTCGCACAACACCAACCTCACGCTGTATCCGCCCAATGGCGGTGCGGCCGAAACGACGACCAACAGCGGCGACGTGATCGACTGGCCCGTGCTGCAGACCGGCAAGTACACGCTGGTGATCGAGGATTACGGCGACGACAACCCCGGGTCGTACGTGCTCTCGTTCCTGAACCTCACCGCAGGGCCGCTCACCGACGGAAGCGACACCGATGGCGGACCCATCACGTCGGCCGTGGTGAAAACCGGCTCAATCGGTACCACGGCAGACTTCGATGCGTTCACCTTCACCGGCAATATCGGTGATCGCATCCTCATGAACGCGGTGGCGACGTCGGGCGTCAACTTCAACACCTACATGGGCCTCTACCCGCCCAACGGCGGTGCTTCGCCCGCGTACACGTCTGCCGACCGCATGGAGTACCAGCTCACCGCCAGTGGAACGTGGACCTTCCTCGTGTTCGACAACGGGTTTGATCACACCGGCGGTTACGAGATTTCGGTGCTCAACCTGACCTCGGGCCCGTTGACGACGGCGGGCGACGCCGACGGTGGGACCATCCTCTCCAACGAGATCAAGACCGGCCAGTCCCAGCAGGGGGCGGACTTCGACGTGTTCTCCTTCGCCGGCACGGCGGGCCAGCGCGTCATTCTGGCCGGCGTGTCGACCGGCGGCGGCGTGCACAACACCACCCTCACGCTCTACCCGCCGGGTGGGCTTGCGGCCGAGGTCTCGAGCAACAGCGGCGACCGCATCGAGGCGCAGTTGCTTCGCTCCGGTACGTACAAGCTGGTGATCGAGGACTACGGTGACGACCATACCGGCGCCTACACCGTGTCGTACCTGAACGTCACCAACGGGCCATTGACCAACGGCGGGGATACCAACGGCGGGGCCATCGTGTCCAACCAGCTGGTGAGCGGCACCATGAGCGGGGTGGGCGACCTCGACGGCTACACCTTCAGCGGCACCTACGGGCAACGGGTGGTCGTCGCCGCGGTGGCGACGTCCGGCGCGGGGTTCAATACCAACATCGCGCTGTATCCTCCCAACGGCAGCGGCTCGCCGTCGTCCACCAGCAGCGACCGCCTCGACTTCCAGCTCAACTCGAGCGGGACGTGGACCATCGTCATCGAAGACACCGGGGACGACACCGCCGGTGGCTACACCATGTCGTTCCTGAACGTCACCGCGGGTCCGTACTCGGGCAGCGGCGAAACCGACGGAGGCGCGATCGCCGACAACGTCCAGCGCAACGGCTCGATCTACTCGGTCAGCGACCTCGACGCCTACACCTTCTACGGCGTCGCCGGCATGACGGCGACCATCAGCGCCATCGCGACCTCGGGAACGCTCAACACGCAACTCGCGTTGTACCCGCCCAACGGGCTGCCGGCGATCCAGTTCACCTCGGGGGACAACATCGCGCCCGTGCTTGCGACCAACGGGTACTACACGCTCGTGATCGACGACCTGTCGGAGGACGAGACGGGGAACTACAGCGTGACCGTCAACACGTCGGGCGGCGTCACGGGCACGGGCGATACACCGGCACCGGCCGAGCTGGCGCTCCACCCCGCGGTGCCGAGTCCGTTCTCGCAATCCACGCGCTTCGACTACGACCTCCCGGCCGACGACCACGTGCGTCTCGACGTCTACGATGTCGGGGGCCGGCGCGTGCGCTCGCTGGCCGACGAGGACCGGCCCGCGGGCCGCCATGCCGCGACGTGGGACGGCCGCGATCTGCGCGGAGCACGGGTGGCGAGCGGCGTCTACTATCTGCGCATGCAGACGCGGGCCGGTGTGAAACTGCAGAAGGTCGTGCTCGTCCGGTAGCGGGCTGCTGGTGAACACGACGCGACTGGAAGCATTCAGCGACGGCGTGATCGCGATCATCATCACGATCATGGTGCTCGAGTTCAAGGTGCCGCACGACGCGAGCCTGGCGGCATTGCGTCCGCTGCTACCGGTGTTCCTCACCTACGTGCTGAGCTTCGTCATGCTCGGCATCTACTGGAACAACCATCACCACCTCATGCACCTCACGCAGCGCGTGAGCGGGCGCGTGCTGTGGGGAAACCTCCACCTGCTGTTCTGGCTTTCGTTGATCCCGTTCGTCACCGCGTGGATGAACGAGACGCACCGCTCCGCCGTGCCGGTGGCGGCGTACGGGGTGGTGCTCCTCGGCGCGGCGGCGGCATGGAGCATCATGCAGGCGCAGATCGTGCGGCACGAAGCGAACGTCCAGGTGCGCGAGGCGGTGGGAGCCGACTGGAAGGGGAGGGCGTCGCTGCTGGCGTACGTCGCGGCGCTGCCGCTCGCGTTCGCCTGGACGGGCCTCTCGCTGGGGCTGTTCGTGGTGGTGGCGATGCTCTGGCTGGTGCCCGACCGCCGCATCGAATCGCGTGTCTATCGAGGCGGGGCGTAACCGGGGATGACGGAGTCGCCCTCCCAGTTGAACTTGAGCTCCGGCTTCACCTCGTATCGGGCGCCGGCGTAGATCGCGCCCGCCGCCGCCATCGCGCCGGTGATGGCCCACGATGTGTCCTCGTCAAACCATCCCAGCGTGGTCCCCACCGCGCCCAGGAACATACCCATGGATGTGGCCGCCCCCGCGCCGGTCAGAATCGCGTCGAAGCGCGTGGGCGGCGCGGCCCACTGCATGATGCCGGGGTTGAGCGTCACGGCGAGGTAGCCGGCGGCCGATCCGGGGCTCTCGCGCAGGGAAAACCCGCCGAACGAATAGCGCAGTCCGGGTGCGGCGGGCGCATGGAAATCCGGCGCGACGCGAAGGCTGTCCGCGTCCGCGGCCCAACCCGGAGCGGCGGCAAACAGGATCAACCAGAGGATGAGTTTCACGCCGCAAGTCTATCACAGCAGTGCCGTTTGATCTTCAGCGGTTCCTGCTCTAGAATGCGGGTTCACATCGCCCGGACCGTTCAACCCAGGAGTTTCCCGATGCGCTTGCGATCCCTGTCCATCGTTGTGCTCGTTGCCGCCGTGTCGTCCGTCCTGATCGCCGCCGACAATCCGAAAAAGGACAAGAAGAAGTGGGACGTCGAGGCCGGGCACGGCCCGTCGCACACGCTGGAGTTCACCACCAACGAGGGCACGTGGATGAATCTCGACGTGTCGCCGGACGGGAAGGAAATCGTCTTCGACCTGCTGGGCGACATCTACACCCTGCCCATCGCCGGCGGCGAGGCGAAACTGCTCCGCGGCGGCGCGGCGTTCGAGGTGCAGCCGCGCTACTCCCCCGACGGCAAACGCATCAGCTTCACGTCGGATCGCGACGGCGGCGACAACGTCTGGCTCATGAACCGCGACGGCTCGAACCTGGCGCAGGTGACGAAGGAAGACTTCCGCCTGTGCAACAACGCGGCGTGGACGCCGGATGGCAAGTACATCGTGGCGAAGAAGCATTTCACGAGCACGCGCTCGCTGGGTGCGGGGGAGATTTGGCTCTACCACACCAGCGGCGGCGAGGGGCTCCAGCTCACCAAGCGGCGCAACGACCAGCAGGATGTGGGCGAGCCCTGCGTCTCGAAAGACGGCCGTTACGTCTACTTCAGCGAGGACATGAGTCCGGGACCGTTCTTCCAGTACAACAAGGATCCCAACGGCGAGATCTACCACATCCGTCGCGTCGACCGCGAGAACGGCGAGGTCAAGGACGTCATCATCGGACCGGGCGGCGCGGTGCGCCCGCAGGTCTCGCCGGACGGCAAGCAGATCGCGTACGTGCACCGCATCCGCTCGAAGACGGTGCTGTGCATCTACGACATCGAGAGCGGCGCGGAACATCCGGTCTACGACGCCCTCAGCCAGGACCAGATGGAGACATGGGCGACGTTCGGCGTCTATCCCGGCTACCAGTGGATGCCCGACGGCAAGTCGATCGTGATCTGGGCGAAGGGAAAGATCGTGCGCGTGGACATCGCATCGCGTACCGCGAAGGAGATCCCGTTCACGGTGCACGCGACGCATCGCATCACCGACGCCGTCCGCTTCCCGCAGGACGTGAGCCCGGCCACGTTCGAGGCGAGGATGATCCGCCAGGGCGCGACGTCACCGGACGGCCGGACGTTCGTGTTCAGCGCGGTGGGCCACCTGTGGAAGAAGAAGCTTCCCGACGGCGCGCCCGTGCGCCTCACGCGCGACGACAGCCACCGCGAGTACTGGCCCGCCTTCAGCCGCGACGGGCGGTCGATCGTCTACACCACCTGGAGCGACGAGGAGGGCGGCGCGATCCGACGCGTCGGCGCGGGCGGCGGCACCGGCAAGGTGCTCACGAAGCGCGCCGGGTTCTACCGCTCGCCGGCGTTCTCTCCTGACGGCTCGATGGTCGTGTTCCAGCGCGGTGACGGCGACGTGATCCTCGGCACCAACAACGGCAACGAACCGGGCCTCTACTGGGTCCCGGCTTCCGGCGGCGCCATGACGCTGGTGCGCGAGGACGGGCGCAATCCCACCTTCAGCAAGGACGGCAAGCGCGTCTACTTCGTCGAGGACATCGCCGACAACAAGACGGCGTTCAAGAGCGTGCGCCTCGACGGCGGCGACGAGCGCACCATCTTCACGTCGAAGTACGCGAATTCGTTCGTGCCCAGCCCCGACGAGGAGTGGGTGGCGTTCACCGAGCTGTGGCAGGCGTACATCGTGCCCTTCGCAAAGACGGGGCGCGAGGTCGACCTCACCGCCAAGACGGGCGCCATTCCCATCAAGCAGGTCACGCGCGACGCGGGCATCGCGCTGCACTGGTCGGGCGACAGCCAGAAGCTGCACTGGACGATCGGCCCCGAGTACTTCACGCGCGACCTGCAGCACAGCTTCAAGTTCGTTCCCGGTGCGGCCGACTCGATCGCGCCGCCCGACACCTCCGGCATCGACGTCGGGCTCAAACTCGACACCGATGTGCCGTCCGGGACGATCGCCCTCACCAACGCACGCATCATCACCATGAAGGGCGACGAGGTGATCGAGAACGGCACCGTGGTGATCGAGAAGAACCGCATCACCATGGTGGGCCCCACCGCCGCCATGACGATCCCGGCCTCGGCGAAGCACATCGATTGTTCGGGCAAGACCATCATGCCCGGCCTGATCGACGTGCACTCGCACATGTTCCACCCCGAGATCACGCCCACGCAGAGCTGGGTGTACCTGGTGAACCTCGCCTTCGGGGTCACCACGACGCACGATCCCTCCAACAACACCGAGACGGTGTTCACCAACTCGGAGATGATCAAGTCCGGCGAGCTGGTGGGTCCGCGCGTGTACTCGACGGGGACGATCCTCTACGGCGCCGACGGCGACTTCAAGGCGGTCGTCAACTCGCTCGACGACGCGCGCTCGCACCTGCGCCGCATGAAGGCGGTGGGGGCGTTCTCGGTGAAGAGCTACAACCAGCCGCGCCGAAACCAGCGCCAGCAGGTCATCGAGGCTGCGCGCGAGCTGCACATGATGGTGGTGCCCGAGGGCGGGTCGTTCTTCTTCCACAACATGAGCATGATCCTCGACGGGCACACGGGCATCGAGCACACCATCCCGATCGCGCCGATCTACAAGGACGTCGTGTCCCTGTGGGGCGCGAGCAAGACCGGCTGCACGCCGACGCTCATCGTGGGCTACGGCGGCAACTGGGGCGAGAACTACTGGTACCAGAAGTCGAACGTGTGGGAGAACGGCCGGCTGCTCGCGTTCACGCCGCGGCCCGTCATCGACGAGCGCTCGCGCCGCCGCACCATGGCGCCCGACGACGAGTTCAACCACATCGCGCTGGCGAAGAACTGCAAGAACCTGACCGACGCCGGCGTGTCGGTGCAGCTCGGCGCCCACGGCCAGCTCCAGGGCCTCGGCGCGCACTGGGAGCTGTGGATGTTCACCCAGGGCGGCATGACCAACATGGAGGCGCTGCACGCGGCGACGATCAACGGCGCACGCTACATCGGGCTCGACAAGGACCTCGGCTCGCTCGAGCCGGGCAAGCTGGCCGACCTGATCGTGCTCGACGCGAACCCCCTCGACGACATCCACCACAGCGAGGAGATCAGCTACACGATGGTGAACGGTCGCATCTACGACGCGCGCACCATGGACGAAGTGGGGAATCATCCGAAGAAGCGCCTGCCGTTCTACTGGGAGCGGCCGGGCGCCAGCGACGCCTTCGTCTGGCACGGCCCGGTGGCGGGCTACCAGATGGGCAGCTGCGGCTGCATGTCGCACTGAGAGCAATCACGCGAAATACGGAAGGAAGGGAAACACATGGCTGCAAAGAAGATCATCACGGTCATCGGGAGCACGGGGGCGCAGGGCGGCGGCGTGGTGCGCGCCATCCTGGCCGACAAGTCGGCCGAATTCGGGGTGCGCGCGGTGACGCGCAAGGCCGATTCGGACAAGGCGCGCGCGCTCAAGGGCGCCGGCGCCGAGGTCGTCGAGGCCGACCTGGACGACGCCGCGAGTCTTCGCCACGCGTTCGAAGGCGCGCACGGCGCGTTCTGCGTCACCAACTACTGGGAGCATTTCAGCGCGGACAAGGAGATCGCGCAGGCGCGCAACATGGCGCAGGCGGCGAAGCAGGCCGGCCTCAAGCACGTGGTCTGGTCAACCCTCGAGGATGTGCGCAAGTGGTATCCGCTCTCCGACACGCGCATGCCGACCATCGACGAGAAGTGGAAGGTGCCTCATTTCGACGGGAAGGGCGAGGCGGACCACTTCTTCACCGAGTCCGGCGTGCCCACCACGTTTCTCATGGCGTCGTTCTACTGGGAGAACTTCATCTACTTCGGCGCGGGACCGAAGCCGGGGCCGGACGGCACGCTGGCGCTCACGTTCCCGATGCGCGACACGAAGATGGACGGGATCGCGGCGGAGGACATCGGGCGCTGCGCGTACGGCATGTTCAAGCGCGGCGCGTCGCTCTCCGGCAAGCACGTCGGCATCTCGGGCGGCAAGCTCACCATCGCGGAATATGCCGATGCGATGTCGAAGGCGCTGGGTCGCAAGGTCGTCTACAACCAGGTGACGGCCGACCAGTACCGCGCCTTCGGCTTCCCGGGCGCGGTGGAGCTGGGCAACATGTTCCAGTTCTACGACGAGTGCGTGAAGGACGTGGGCCGTGTGCGCGACGTCGCCGTGTCGCGGGAGCTCAACCCGCAGCTGCAGAGCTTCGACCAGTGGCTCGCGGCCAACGCGTCGCGCATCCCGCTCGAGTAGCATGGGCGATCCGCGCGAATACGTGCTGGGCACCCACGACGCCGAGCTGGCGCGCCTGGGTCTGCAACACCGCCTGTGGAGCGAGCACACCTTCGCGTGCTGGCGACGCTGCGGCATCCGGCCGGGATCCGTCGTCCTCGACGTGGGGAGCGGTCCCGGCTACACCGCGTTCGACCTCGTGCCGCTGGTGGGAACATCGGGACGCGTCATCGCCATCGACGAGTCGGAGCGCTTCGTCGAGTTCGTCCGCGCGCGCGCTCGCTCGCTCGGGATCGACAACGTCGAAGCGCGCGTCGCCGACGTGCAGGAGATGTCGCTTCCCGCGGAAAGCATCGACATTGCCTACGCGCGCTGGGTGCTGTGCTTCGTTCCGCGGCCGGAGGCGGTGATCGAGCGCGTCGCCCGGTCTCTCCGTCCCGGCGGGGTGTTCGCGATCCAGGACTACATCAATTGGGCGGCGCTCACTCTTTCTCCGAAGAGCGACGCGTTTCTCCGTGTAATGCCGGCGGTGGGAAAGAGCTGGCGTGAACGCGGTGGTGACCCGGCGGTGGGGCAGCGACTCCCGGCGATGCTCGCGAGCGCCGGCTTCGAGATCGAGGAGATCCGGCCAATGCAGCGGATTGCGCGACCAACGGACCCCCTGTGGGAATGGCCCACGACGTTCTTTTCGAACTTCATTCCCATGCTGGTCGAGCGCGGGCTCGTCTCCGACGATGACTGGCGCGCGTTCCAGGAGGAATGGGCGGAGCGGTCGCGCGACCCCAACGCCGCCTTCTGGACGCCGTCGATGGTGGAGATCATCGCGCACCGGGCGGTGTAACGATGGAAACCATCGTTGGCATCCTGGTCGGGACGGCGCTCGCGGCGGCGTGCGGTTTCCGCGTGTTCGTACCCCTGCTCGTGCTCGGGATCGCGGGGCGTGGCGGACATGTTCCGCTGGCGGGTGACTTCCACTGGATCACCACCATGCCCGCGCTGATCGCGCTGGGAACGGCGACCGTGCTGGAGATCGTCGCGTACTACGTGCCCTGGCTCGACCACGTGCTCGACACCATCGCGACCCCGTCGGCCGTGCTGGCCGGGGTGATCGCCACGGCCGCCGTCGTGGGCGACCTGCCGCCCATCGTGCGCTGGGGTCTCGCCATCGTCGCGGGCGGGAGTGCGGCGGGGACCGTGCAGGGCGCCACGGTACTGGCGCGGCTCAAATCGGGCACCATGACGGCGGGGCTGGCCAATCCGGTGGTGGCGACGGTCGAGCTGGCGGGCTCGGTGGTGACGTCCGTCCTCGCCGTGGTGGTGCCGCTGCTCGCCCTGGCGCTGATCGTCGCGCTGCTGGTGTGGGCGTACCGGACCACGCGGCGTGTATTCTTCCGTCGCAGTCAACCGGTGCCGGACGCGCGGGAAAACGAAGTACTGGACGATTCGCAACGCGGCCGCTAGCTTCGGACGCAACCGGGGCAGGCCCGGGCGTGAACCAACAGGAGCAGAACCATGCCTCACGGACCGCTCAGAAAATCCCACGACAAGATGATCGCGGGGGT
>DASVAK010000204.1:0-2192 GCA_036376395.1 Candidatus Krumholzibacteriia bacterium | reverse complement strand
GCTCGCGCTGCAGACCGGCGAGGCGCCGGATCCGCACGGCTGGACGCACGAGATCGATCTGGACTGAGGGATGGGCGCCGAAGCGCCCTGTAGGAAGTAGTGGCGGAGGCTCCTTCTTCGGTGAAGGGGCCTTCGTCATTTTGTGAACCATGAAGCAACAACTCACGCTCACCTGCGAAGTCGATT
Source organism: Candidatus Krumholzibacteriia bacterium (assembly GCA_036376395.1). Classification (GTDB taxonomy): domain Bacteria; phylum Krumholzibacteriota; class Krumholzibacteriia; order WVZY01; family JAKEHA01; genus JAKEHA01. The sequence goes on along the minus strand of DASVAK010000204.1, from coordinate 2,006 downwards.
CGTACCGCTCCGGCTGGACGATCGTTGCATTTCTCGCCCACCGCTTCCCGTACCACACCGCGGAAGGGTGGGAGAAGCGCGTGCGCGACCAGTGGGTGCGCGTGAATGGCGATGTGGTTGATGCGTCGCACGCTGTGCGCAAGGCCGACTCGGTGCAGTACACCATCCTGCACAGCGAGCCGGCGGTCGACGACCGCTACGACGTGCTGTTCGAGGACGAGCACTACCTGGCGGTGTCCAAGTCGGGCAACATCCCGGTGCACGCGTGCGGGATCTACATCGTCAACACGCTGATCTCACGCCTGCGCGCCGACTACGGCCCGAAGATCAACCTGGCGCACCGGCTCGATCGCGAAACCAGCGGTGTCGTCATGCTGGCGAAGCACCGTGGCGCGAACCGGCTGCTGGCGGGAATGTTCGAGCGCGGCGAGGTGGAGAAGGAATATCTCGCCGTGGTGTACGGCGCGGTCTCCGGAGAGCCGGGAAGCACTGCTTTAATCGACGCGCCCATCGCGAAAGTCGACGCGCGCTACCAGTACCCCGTTGAATACGAATACGGGAAGGCCAACGACCGCGCGACCTATCTCCCCAAGCGGATCGTCGGCGAAGGCGGCAAGCCCGCGCGCACGCGCGTGGAGGCGGTGGCGCACACGCAGCGCGACGGCCGCGAGCTGACGACGCTGCGCGTGATCCCCGAGCACGGGCGGACCAACCAGATCCGCGTCCACCTCGCCCACATCGGCCACCCCATCGTGGGCGACAAGATCTACGCGCTCACGGGCGAGCTCCGCGACGAGGTGCTGCGCGACGGGCTCACGCCGCGCGTGCGCGAAGCCCTCGTGCTCGACCGCCACGCGCTGCACTGCGCAACGCTGCGCTTCACCCATCCGCTCACCGGCGAGGGCTTGACCATTCACGCGCCTTTGCCCGATGATCTGCGCGCACTCGTCCACGGAGGTGCCTCGTGAGACTCAACGCACGCATCGCTCTCGCCGCTCTCGTCCTGCTCGCTTTCTCCTGCGCAAAAGAAATCAAGGTCGGCCCCGAAGAGGCACGCACCATCGCGAAAGAGGCGTACATCTACGGCCTCCCGATCGTGGAGAACTACAAGGTGGTGTACGCCTACTCCATCTACAAGGACAGCAACGTCTTCAAGGCGCCGCTCAACCATCTTGCCATCGTGATGCCGGATACCACGCAGCCGGATTCGCTGCAGGGCGGATTCGTGAAGCCGCCGTACGCGCTCTCGTGGATGGATGTGCGCAAGGAGCCCGTCGTCATCACCGTGCCCGCGACGACCGACAGCCTCGCGTACATCGTGCAGCTGGTCGATTTCTATACCCAGAATTTCGACGACATCAGCGTGCCGCGCAGCGGCGAGAAGGCGAGCTTCATGGTCGTGCCGGGGCCCTGGTCGGGGGAGACACCGGACGGCATCGCGCGCGTGATCCAGTGCGAGACGCTGCTCGCGCTGGCGATCGTGCGCCCGTGGCCGTCGATGGATCGCGCCGCGACGGAGAAACTCCTCGACGGGTTCGACGTGGAGACGCTCTCCGAGTTCCAGGGCAAGCCGTCGCGCCAGGCCGACGCGATCATCTTCCCGCCGTACTCGAAGGAGACGGCGAACAGCGCGGGATTTTTCCAGTACCTCAACTTTGCGCTCCAGTTCTGTCCCGTGCACCCGAGCGAGATCCAGGAGCGCGCACGCTTCGCCAAGCTCGGCATCGCCGCGGGCAAGAGCTTCAACGTGGCCACGCGCGATCCTGCCATGCTGCAGGCGATCAACCAGGGCATCGCGGAAGCAAAGTCCGCCATCGAGCAAGCGCCGACGGACACGGCGAGATACGGCACGCGCGCCGAGCTCAAGAATGATTTCCTGGCGCGCGCGGTGGCGGCAAAGACCCACCTGTACGGGCCGCCGCAACCTTAAAGCCCGTCCGGAGAGTTCTGACCGACCAACGCCCTTGCAGCTCTGGCGGCTGCGCGGTTCGATCCCAATATTGAGG
>DASVAK010000176.1:0-11196 GCA_036376395.1 Candidatus Krumholzibacteriia bacterium | reverse complement strand
GTGCCGGCGAAGGGCACGACGCCGGTCACGTTTTCCAACGGTGACACCGCCGGGGTCGCGTTCGACTTTACCCTCGACATTCCGGTCGGCTCTGCCGAAGCGCTCTACCGCGGCTTCTCGCGCGACTTCACGCCCGCGTTCGAGAAGCTCGTGATCGCCGCCGCGGAGATCGAGGCCGCCGCGCTGCCCGACAAGAATGCCGCTGCGAGCCTGCAGGGCGCCGTCACGGCGCGCGTGCGCAACGAGATGGCAAACTTCGGAATCGAGGCGCGCACCAGCGGAGACAGCGCGACATCATCGGTGCCAACCGAAGCGCCGCGCCGGCTGGTCATTGTCGGCGTCGACGGCGGCGACTGGATGAACCTGCAGCCGCTGATCGACGCCGGAAAGCTTCCCAACTTCGCGAAGCTCGTGCGCGACGGCGCCTCCGGTCCGCTGCGCTCCGAGGAGCCGATGCTCTCGCCGCTCCTCTGGACCACGATGGCGACCGGGCGCCTTCCCGAGCAGCACGGCATCCTGAATTTCACCATCGTCGATCCGAAGACCGGCGAGCGCGCGCCGGTGAGCCGGCTGCAGCGCAAAGTCGACGCCTTCTGGAACATCCTCGGCGACTACCGTCGCAGCGTGGACGTCATCGGCTGGCTCGCGACCGATCCGGCCGAAGCGATCGACGGCGTGATGGTCACCGACAAGTTCGGCTACCTGGCCTACATTCCGGAGGACACCGGCGCCGCGGAGAACGCGAGCGTGTACCCACCGTCGCGCCGCGACGAGCTCTCGAGGCTCGTCGTTCACGCCGACGAGGTGCGCGACGAAGAATTGAGCCGCTTCGTCCACGTGACCCCGGGCGAGATGGCGCGGAGCCGCAAGGGCGAAGACGCCAACGATCCCGTCAATCACCTGCTGCACCTGTACGCATCCACGCTCACGTACCGCAACATCGCCGCGCACCTGCTCGAGCAGGATCAGCCCGACGTGCTCGCGGTGTACTTCGAATGGGTCGACGCGGTGAGCCACCTGTTCATGCTGCACAGCGAGCCGCGCATGCCCGACGTTTCGGAAGCCGAGTACGCGAAGTACAAGGATGCGATCACGCAGGCCTACGAGCTGCAGGACGAGATCCTCGGCGGCCTCCTGTCGCGCATGGACGATCGCACCGTCCTGATGGTGATCTCGGACCACGGCTTCAAGAGCGGCGCCGCGCGCCTGCGCAACCGCCCCGAGATCTGGGCCGGCAACGCCGCGCTCTGGCACCGCCCGGACGGCATCGTGGCGTTCTACGGCGCCGGCGTGAACAGGGGGGCGAAGATCGAGGGCGCCACCATTCGCGACGTCGCCCCCACCGTGCTCGCGCTCATGGGGCTCCCGCGCGCCGATGACATGCCCGGTCAGGCCATTCGAAGTGCGTTCACCGACGAGGTGACGAAAACCTTGAGCACTGAACGCGTGGCCACATTGGACAAGCCCCGCGAGGAAACCAGCGGCACGGCGAGCGGCGCGAGCAAGGAAACCATGCAGAAGCTCGAGGCGCTGGGCTACCTGGCGCCCGACAACCCGGATGCTCTCCACAACCTCGGGCAGCGCTACCAGCAGCAGCGCGACTACAGGAAGGCGATCGAGCAGTACAAGAAGGCCATCGCGATGCGCCCGTCGTTCTACAACGCGTACAACAACCTCGCCACCTGCTACGGCGAGCTCAAGATGTACGACGAGGCGATCGCGGCGCTGGAGAAGTGCATCCAGCTCAAGCCCGACGACTACTACGCGATGAGCAACCTGGCCGTGGTGATGATCCAGACCGGCAAGCCCGACCAGGCGCTGCGCTTCGCCGAGCAGGCGGTGCGCACCGAGCCCGCGTACGTCAACGGCCGCGTGACCTATGGAACCGTGCTCGCGATGGCACGGCGCTACGATGAAGCCGAGGAGCAGTTCACCGCGGCGTTGCGCCTCGATCCCGGCAACGTCCCGGCAAAGGAAAATCTTGCGAAGGTGAAGGCGGCGAAGAACCAATGAGCGACACACGCAAACCGATTCTCATCATCATGGACGGCTGGGGTTGGCGCGAGGAGAAGGAAGCCAACGCCGTTCGCCTCGCCGAAACGCCCGTGTTCAATCACCTCTGGGGTGAGTTCCCGCGCACGTTGATCCAGGCCTCCGAGAAATGGGTCGGGTTGCCGAAGGGGCAGATGGGAAACAGCGAGGTGGGGCACCTCAACATCGGCGCGGGCCGTATCGTCTACCAGGACATCGTGCGCATTGACGAGAGCATCGCCGACGGCACGTTCTTTTCGAGCCCGGTCCTGCTCGCCGCCATGGAGCAGGCGCGCGGACACGCGCTGCACCTCATGGGGCTGCTCTCCGACGGCGGCGTGCACAGCCACCAGAATCATCTCCACGCGCTGCTCGACCTCGCGAAGAAATCCGGCGTGCAGAGCGCGTACGTCCATGCCATCACCGACGGGCGCGACACCGCTCCCAACGGCGGCCGCGAGTACCTGCGCCGCCTCGAGGAGCACATGCGCTCGATCGGGCTCGGGCGTGTGGCGACCATCTGCGGCCGCTACTGGGCCATGGATCGCGACAAGCGCTGGGAGCGGACGAAGAAGGCGTACGATCTCTACACGCGCGGCGACGGCGCGCGGTCGGACAGCACCGCGCGCGCCATCGAGGCCTCCTACGAGGCGGGTGTGACCGACGAGTTCGTCGAGCCGGTGGCGATCGTCGAGAACGGCGCGCCGGCCGTGATCCGCGACGGCGACGCCGTCCTATTCTTCAACTTCCGCGCCGACCGCGCGCGCCAGATCACGCGCGCGTTCATGGACGAGGACTTCCAGGGATTCGAGCGCAATCCGCGCCCGCGCGTGCACTACACGTGCATGTCGCGCTACGACGAGACGTTCACGCTCCCGGTGGTGTTCGCGCCCGAGTCGCGCGAGCACATCCTGGTCGATACGGCGGCCGCGGCGGGCATGAAGACGCTCCGTATCGCCGAGACCGAGAAGTACGCGCACGTGACCTACTTCTTCAACGGCGGCGAGGAGAACCCGTTCCCGGGCGAGACGCGTGTGCTCATCCCGTCGCCCAAGGTGCCGACCTACGACCTCCAGCCCGAGATGAGCGCGGGCCAGGTGTGCGACGCGCTCATCAAGGAGATCCGCGACGACCGCCACGACTACATGATCTGCAACTTCGCCAACCCCGACATGGTGGGGCACACGGGCGTGCTCGCCGCGGCGATCAAGGCCGTCGAGACGGTGGACGAATGCGTCGGGCGCGTGCTCGACGAGCTCGACCCGGCGCGCCACATCGCCATCGTGACCGCCGACCACGGCAACTGCGAGACGATGGTCGACCCGGTTACGGGCGGCCCGCACACCGCGCACACCACCAACCCGGTGCCGTGCATCCTGGTCGACCCCGCCTACCGCGGCGCGCTCATCGACGACGGGTCGCTGCGCGACCTGGCGCCGACGATTCTCAATTACCTGGGAGTTCCGCTTCCGCCGGAGATGACGGGGCGCGATCTGCGCGCGAAGCGCTAGGCGGCGGCCGGGGGCTGGCCCGCGTTGCTCCTCAGCCGGAGGAGCTCGTGCAATCCGTACATCGCGAGCAGGACGATCAACGGTTCGATCACGAGCCGCGGCGTGTCATCGCCCGTCATGAATCCCCGCACGATCGCGTAGCTCAACACCGCGCCGGTCATGATGAGCGCGGAGCGATGCCGCCGCCTGACGGCGAAGATCATCCCCGCCAGCATGAACGGGAGCAGCACGCCGTAGGTGGCGATGCTGACCAGGTTGTGCCGGAGCGACCACGCCGGTTCGGCGCGGATGCCGCGTGCCGGTGCTGCCGGCGCATCAGCGATTCTCACCACGCGCCAGAACTCGCGCGCGTTGTCGACAAACCGCGGCTGGACGTAGATGGCGCCCGGCGGAATCTTGATCTCGGGCGCCGGCGCGGGATGCTGCAGCAGCCGCGCCAGCGGCGCCGTGTAGCGTTCGGCCTGGATGCTGATGGGCACGAATCGCTCGTGGACCACGTAGTTGCGCACCGTCCACGGAAGGTTGAAAAAGATCAGGAAGGCCAGGAACAGGAACATGTACTGCAGGCTCAGCACGCGGTGCTGGGTTGCGAAACGCCCCAGGTAGACGACGAGCAACGGGAGCATCACGAGGAACATCGAGTCGGTCATGATGAGCAGCGTGGCGAGGAACGCCAGCCAGAGGGCGTTGCGCATGCGACGGAACGGCGCCACCAGGTTGTAAACCAGCCACGTGAACAGGAACGTGACCAGCGTGTCGCGGGTCGTGAACGTGCTGAAGACGATCTGGTGCGCGAACAGCGCGAACCACACCCCGGCGACGATGCCGGCGCGCGGCCCGATGCGCCTCTCCCCGATGCGATGGAGGAAGAAGGTGATGAAGCCGGCGAGGGTGGCGTTCACCACCACGGCGGCCCACCACGACGCGCCGAATACCGTGAACACCGCCGCGAGCAGCATGAGGTAGCCGGGCGCGCTGGGCGAAAATGGTGTCGTGAGCCAGCTCAGGTCGCCGGCCATGCGCTCGGCGATCCGGAACGCGTACGTGTCGTGCGCCGGGATGAAATCGGGGTTCGTGCCGAACACGGCCGCGAACAGGATTCGCAGCCCGAAGGCCAGGGAAAACAGGGCGAGCAGTGTGCGCCGGTCTGGAGTCAAAATACCTCTGCGCCCGCTCCCCGCGGACGTGAAGGGAGTGTACGGACCGCCGCGCGGAAGTGTCAACAACAGCGGCGGTTGGTTGCCGGGCAGACCCGCGCTGTGCTAGGATAAAAGGGAATTTTGCGGCCGCGAACGGCGTTTTCTGCGCGTGGCAGCGCCTCACATCCGGTTTTTTCCACCAAGAAGGTTCTCACATCATGGCGATTCCGTTCCTCGACCTCAAGGCTCAGTACGCCTCCATCAAGCCCGAGATCGACGCCGCGGTCCTGGGTGTCCTGGAGACGTGCGGCTTCATCGGCGGCGAAAATCTCAAGCGGTTCGAGCGTAATTTCGCGTCCTACATGGGAGCGGCCCACGCGGTGGGCAGCTGCAGCGGCACGTCGGCGTTGCACCTGGCGCTGCTCGGCGCCGGCGTCAAGAAGGGCGACGAAGTCATCACGGCGGTGAACACGTTCATCGCGACCACCGAGGCCATCACGCACGCGGGCGCAACGCCGGTGCTGGTCGACGTGGAGGAAGCGACCCAGCTCATCGACCCCGCGAAAATTGAAGCCGCGATCACGCCGAAGACGACCTGCATCGTGCCGGTGCACCTCTACGGACAGCCCGCCGACATGGACGCGATCCGCGCCATCGCGAAACGGCGCGGCCTCAAGGTCGTCGCCGACGCCGCGCAGTCGCACGGCTCGTCGATCAACGGCGATCGCAAGAAGTGCCTGGGCGATACCACCGCCACCAGTTTCTATCCCGGCAAGAATCTCGGCGCGGCCGGCGACGCCGGCGCGGTGATGACCGACGACGAGAACGTCGCGGCATTCATCCGCGCGCTCGGCGATCACGGCAGCAAGGAGAAGTACCACCACCAGTGGGAAGGCTGGAACTACCGCCTCGACGCGATGCAGGCCGCCATCCTCGACGTGAAGCTCAAACACCTCGACAAGTGGACGGCCGCGCGCCGCTCGCATGCGGCTCGCTACGACAAGGCCTTCGAGGGCACCAACGTGACCCCCATCCAGGCGGCGCCGGGACGGACGCACGTCTACCACCTCTACGTGGTGCGTGTCCCCGACCGCGACAAGACCATGGCGAAGCTCAAGGACAGGGGCATCGGCGTGGGCATCCATTACCCGATCCCGCTGCACCTGCAGCCGGCGTATGCGCACCTGGGACTCAAGAAGGGTGCGTTCCCGGTGGCGGAGAAGGTGGTCCCGCAGATCATCTCGCTGCCGATGTACGCCGAGCTGACCGGCGCGATGGTGGACGAAGCGGCGGCCGCGGTGATCGACGCGGCGAAGTAGCTAGAAGCTCGCCACGATACTGAACAAATAGCGCCAGTCGGTCTGGTCGGCCTCGCCGTTCACGTACGGGCTGCTCACCCAGAACGGCATATCGAAGCGCCACGTGAAGTTCCAGAACGGCCACTTCACGTCCGAGCGGATGCCGATGCCCGCGTCGTCGAGCCGGCCCTCGAGCACGCCGTTGTCCACCAGTCCCTGGATGCGCGCGCTGCTGCCGATGGGATTGGTCGAGTCGAGAATCCAGCCCGCGTCGTAGAAACCGTAGACCGTCATCGTGCCCAGCACGGGCGCCACGTACTTCGTGAACGGCATCTTCGTGCCGATCTCCGTGTTGAAGGCGATCAGCTTGTTCACGCCGAAATTGCCCGCGCGGTAGCCGCGCAGGTTGCCGTCGCCGGGCTCGAGGTAATTGAGATCCTCGGGCACCGCGCCGGGGCTTCGCAGCCAGAAGCGCTCCTCCTGCACCATGGGGCCGGCGCCGGCCAGGTTGAACTTGCGCTGCGCCGGCGCCTTGTTCGCAAACCCGCCGAATGCGCGCAACCGCCAGTCCAGCCGCCCCGCGACTTCCGGGCGCGACTTGAGCCAGAGTTCGCCCGCGAAGCGCTCGTAATTGAGATCACCCTGGAACCAGTCGCGTCCGATATCGATGTTGGCTCCGAAATGGACCGACGCGATGTCGAGCTGGGGCTCGATCGCGTAGGCGAAGAACGGCCCGGTGTCGGCGCTCAGCGTGTCGTAGATCTCGCTGCTCACGAGGTAGTCCGCGTCGCGCAGCTCGTGGTAGCCGTAACCCATCGTGATGGTCTGCGTCGGCGGAGTGGTGAGCTTCGTCCGGCGCACGATCTGCAGCGTGAAGCGGCCGTCGTTGCGGCCTTCCATGCGGTAGCCCGAGAGCGCGAAGGTCGCATTGCCGCTGAAGAGGCGCCTGGGCCACTCGACCGACCCGGACCAGTCGAGCTGTCCACTCTCCGCCCCGTAATAGAGGCCGAGCCGGTAACGATTCCACCAGCCGGACCGGCTGCCGTAGAGGTGATATCCCACCTTTGCTCCATCCACGTCGTTGTACCAGATGGCGGGCCGGTGGCGGATGGTGTACGCGTCCTCGGCGAAGTAGTTGTTGTTGGGCCAGTCGATCAGGAAGTCCTTCTTCCTCGGCAGCACGTTATCGCTGAGGTTGACGTCCATGATCTCGTTGTCGGGGTTGACCGCCGTGCGCACCGGCTTCGCGGGCAGGTGGAGCTTCGCCACCATGGAGCGGTCGCGCGCATCCATGCGGTGCTTCACCACCGAGCCGTCGGGCAGCGTGAAGTGCACCTCGATGGGGCAGTACAGCTCGCCCGTGCGCTTGATGACCGCGTTCACCAGCACGCCGCTCGAGTCGGGGCGCGTGCGCACATCCTCGAGCGTGTAGTCCACCGTCTTGGTGGTGTGCAACCACTGTTCGAACTGGCGCGAGAGGTCGCGGTCGAGCACTTCCTCGGCGACGGCGCGGTAGCGGTCCTCGTTCACGTGCTTGTGGTGCCAGCGGTCGAAGTAGAGCCGGTTGATCCGGTCGAAGGTGGAATCGCCGGCGACGAAGCGCATGGTGTTGTAGACGAGCGACGCCTTCTGGTAGACGTTCACACGGTAGTTGTGCTCGTACTTCGTCGAGTTGTACGACACGCGCTCCGCGTAGCCGCGCCGGTTCATGTCGAACACGTCGCGGCGCGCCGACTCCCATTCCCGGTACTGCGGCGTCATGCGCTCGTACCAGTTCCACCGCGATCGGTCGCCCCACGGACCATGCCGATTCACCTGGCACCAGCTGGTCATGAAGCGGGCGCCGCCCTCGTCCAGCCACGCTTCCTCGCGCTCGTTGTTGGCGAGCAGGCCGTAGAAATACTGGTGCGCGAATTCGTGCATCACCAGCCCCTCCGATGCCCGTCCGTCCAGGATGAACATCGGGTATTCCATGCCGCCGGTGCGCAGCATCTCGCACACGGTGATCTGCGGGTACGGGTACTTGCCGACGTGTTTCTCCATGAAACGCACCGCGCGGACGATGTGCGCCAGGGTGGAGTCCTCCCACGTCTTCGCGCTCTTCTGGCGGTACACGCTGTAGACCTTGAGATCGCCCAGGGTGGTGTCCTGCACCACGAACGACGGGTCTGCCGCCCAGGTGAAGTCGTGGACGTTGTCGGCGTGGAAGTGAACGGTCTTGGTCTTGCCGGTCTTCGGTCGTTTCGGGGCATCCTTCTGTCCGGCGGGGTTGTACGTCCAGCCCGGATCACCGCTCGCCACCACGCCGGTCGCCGCCACCACGAAGTTCTCGGGCAGCTCGATGTGCACGTCGAAGGTGCCGAACTCGCCGTAGAACTCGCCGGTCGCGAACTTGTCGGGGTGGAAGCCCTTCTCGTCGTAGACCACGAGCTTCGGGTACCACTGCGCCATGTCGAAGTGGTTGCCGCGATAGCCCGAGCGGTCCATGGAGCGGTGGATCTTGCCGTCGAAATCGAACTCGGCGCGCAGCGTGTCGCCGGGCGGAAGCGGCGAGGGAAGCGTCATCTTCGCGATGGTGTCGTCGACGTGGACCTCCACCGGTGTGCCGTTGATGCGCATCTTCGAGAGATCCAGCCAGCCCTTGTCCTCGTCGGAGAGATCCTTGAGCACCAGGTTGTACTGGCGGTTCTTGTCCCGCATGTACGTCGAGTTCTTGCTGCGGAACGCGTTGGGGTAGAGGTGCAGGTAGAGCTCGCGCAGGGTATCGGGCGAGTTGTTGGCGTAGACGATGGTCTCGCTGCCCGAGAGCCACTTGCGATCCGCGTCGAGCTTCGCGCGGATGGTGGTGTGGTGGAATTGCTGGAAGTACTCCGCCGCCCGGACGGGCATCGCGGCCAGCACCGCCAGGGCCGCGAGAAGACACACGCGCCGCATTCGAACTCCTTGCAGAATGAGAGGATGCGCGGCGCTTCGGCCGCGCGAAGCCGGAAGGCTAGCACGATTCAGCGTGACTGCCAACCGCAGCGACGTCACGGCGGCCCGAATGTCGGGCTGTTCATACGTATTGGAGGGGTCGCCGAGTTTCTTTCCGCTCCCCACGGCCGCGGCCGCTGATGCTACAATCGCACCGGCGGTTGGACGATGGATGAACCGATCCGGGAGCCAGGGGACACGCCGAATCCACCCACTTCGGCGACGGCTATCCTGATCGCGCGCGCCCGTGTCGGAGACGTGGACGCACGCGAGGAGTTATTCGCGCGCTTTCTACCCGTGCTTCGTCGCTGGGCCCACCGCCGCCTCCCACCGAGTGCCCGGGACTTGAACGAAACCGCCGACCTGGTCCAGATCACACTCCTGCGCGCCCTCAATCACCTCGACAGATTCGAATCCCGGGGCGAAGGCGCGTTTCTCGCCTACCTGCGCGCAATCCTGCTCAATGTCATCCGGCAGGAGATTCGCCGCACGCACCGGCGCGGCGTGCACGAGTCTCTGCACGACACGCTCGCCTCCCCCTATGTGTCGCTGGTCGAGAGGTCCATCGGCATGGAGCAGCTCGAGCGCTACCAGCGCGCACTGGAGACCCTGCCCGAAGAGAAGCAGCACGCCGTGCTGCTGCGCATCGAATTCGGATACAGCTACGCGCAGATTGCCGAAGCGCTCGACAAGCCGAGCGCCGATGCTGCGCGCATGACGGTCGTGCGCGCCCTCGAGGAGCTCGTGCACATTATCGACGTCGATGGTAATGGACCCGCACTTCGATGAGGTAGCGGCGATCGCGGATCGCCGCCCCGCCCCGACGAATTCGCCATCGGACGGGGTTCGTCTCCTCGACCGGCTCGCGCGACTCTTCGGCGCGCCCCCGGAAGACAAACGCCAATCCGACGATTCCGTCTTCCGGTGGGGACCTCTGGAAGTCCGGCACCTGCTCGGACGCGGCTCGTTCGGAGAGGTCTACGCCGCGTGGGATCCAACCCTGCATCGTGAAGTCGCTTTGAAGCTCCGCGAGCCCGAAGTGGGAACGCTGCGCTGGCTCGACGAGGCGCGCAATCTAGCGCGCGTTCGTCACCCCAACGTGCTCACGGTGCACGGCGCCGACGTGCTCGACGGCCGCGCGGGTATCTGGACCGAGCGCATCGAGGGGCAGACGCTCGAAGAGATCCTGGCGGGCGACGGGCCGCTCGCGGAAGCTGAAGTGGTGCGCATCGGCCGTGACCTCTCGTCGGCGCTCGCGGCGGTTCACGATGCGGGCCTGGTGCACGGCGACGTCAAGACCAGCAACATCATGCTGGAAGCGGGCGCGGCGCCGCGGCGCGCGGTGCTCGTGGACTTCGGGAGCGCGGACAAACCTGTCGGCGACGACATTCCCGCCTACACGATCGGAACGCCGCTCACGATGGCGCCCGAAGTTCTCGATGGGCGTGCGGCGTCGGCGTCGTCGGACGTGTACGGACTGGGGACCACGCTCTTTCGCCTTCTCACCGGGCGCTACCCGGTCGAAGCGGAGTCCATCGACGAACTCAAGCGCGCGCACGCCTCGAAACGGCGGCTCGTCCTGCGCGCGACCGCGCCCACAGTATCGTCACGGCTCGCACGCGTGGTCGAGCGCGCACTCGAGCCTGATCCACTGGACCGCTGGCCGAACGCACACGTGTTTCGTCGCGCGCTCGATGACGTCGCCGATCCGGCGCGGCGTATCCGCGTTCGCGCCGCCGCGGTGGGAGGGGGAGTCGTCGCGCTGGCCGCGATCGCCGCGATCGTATTTCTCGCCACGCGACCGGGCCCGGGGCCCATCTCGCGCGGGAAGCTCACGTCGCCGCTCATGCCTGACCTGTACCGGGGGTCGTGGCAGCACGCGGGCACGTCGCATTTCGGCTTCGGGTGGACGGCCGCGACACCCGACCTGGACGGGGATGGCCGTTCGGAACTGATTGCGGCGGAATCGACGTGGAAGGATGCGAGCGGGGCGCTGCGCGGGCGCACGCTCGTTTTCCAGGGCACGGCCAACGGACCCGATTCCACGCAGCGAATCGCGTGGGTGGGCGACCGCGAAGACGAATATGCCGGAGCGCAGCTGTCGAGCGCTGGCGACGTCAACGGGGACGGTTTCGACGATCTGCTGGTCGCGATTCGACCGCGTCTCGATCGCCCCGCGCGCGTGAAGCTCTTCCCCGGAAGCCAATCCGGCGTTCGCGCCGAGCCATCATGGTCGCTCGAAAG
>DASVAK010000169.1:0-7080 GCA_036376395.1 Candidatus Krumholzibacteriia bacterium | reverse complement strand
GTAATGGACTTCGGGCCCACCATCGCGCAGAGACTGGGGCTTTCTCTCGAGGGCGTGGACGGGCGTCCCATCCCGCGCGCATGAGCCTGCACGTCAGCATGCTCGTCCCCGGCCTTGCGAAGGGCGGGATGACGCGCGCGTACAGCCTGGCATCGGCGCTGCGCGTGCTCGGCGCGCGCGTGGACATCGTGGGCGCGCTGGCGCGCAACGAAGAGGTCTACCCGCAACCCCCGGCCGGTATCGACGTGATCCCGGTGCCGCCCTCGCCGATGGCCCGCCGCGCGTACGCCATGCAGCGCGCCGCGCGCGGCGACATCCTGTACGCGATCAAGCCCCGCGTCACCAGCTTCGGCGTCGGGCTCTGGTGCCGGCGCCGGCGCCCGCTTCTCCTCGACGTGGACGACCGCGAGACGCAGTTTCGCGCCGAGTACGACGCCACGCACGCCGTGTCGTGGCGGCGGCGCGCGCGGCGCCAGATCAAGCGCGCGCGCAATCCGGACGACGCGTCGTACACGCGCTGGATGGAGGAGCTCACCGGTCGCGCGGCCGTCATCACGGCCAACACGCGGCTGCTGTGCGAGGAATTCAACGCCGTGCTCGTCCCCAGCGCGAAGGACACCACGCTCTTCGATCCCGCCCGCTTCGACGCGGAAGAATGTCGTCGCACGCTCGGTCTGGACGGGCAGCGCGTCATCATGTTTCCGGGAACACCGCGCGCGCACAAGGGAGTCGAGGATGCGCTCGACGCGCTGGACCTGCTGGGCTGGCCCGACGCGCGCCTGGTCATCGTCGGTGGTCGCGAAGTCGGCCACGTTTATGCGCGCTCGTTGCGTGCCCGCTACGAGCGGTGGCTGGTGCACCTGCCGCGCTTCGCCGCGGAAGAAATGCCGGGCGTGGTCGCCGCCGCACATGTCGTGGTCGTGCCACAGCGCGACACGCCGGTGGCGCGCGCGCAATTCCCGATAAAGATCACCGACGCCATGGCGATGGCGAAGCCGATCATCTCGACGCGCGTGGGTGACATCCCGCACGCGCTCGACGGCGCCGCCTACCTGGTGGCGCCGTCGTCGCCGAAGGAGATCGCGGCCGCGCTCGAAGCGATCTTCGCCGATCCGCGCGAAGCGGCCCGTCTCGGCGCCGAGGCCAGGCGCCGCTGCGAAGAACGCTTCAGTACCGCGGCGGTTGCGGGTATCATGCGCGGAATCCTGGAAGGTATGCGGTGAAACTCGTTCTTTTCGACATCGACGGCACCCTCGTGGACTGCGGCGGACAGGCGCGCCTCGCGTTTGCCGACGCGCTCATGCGCGTCATGGGCACGACCGGCGCGCTGGCCGGTTACGACTTTTCCGGCAAGCTCGACCCGCGCATCGTGATCGATCTGCTCATGAGCATGGGATTCACGCGCGACGAGGCGGTGCGGCGCATGCCCGAGGTGCGCGCCGAATACCTTCACCGGCTCGAACAGACGCTGAAGGTCGAGAAGATGAAGCTGCTTCCCGGCGTGGGCGAGCTGCTCGAATCGCTCGCCGCGCGCGACGACATCGCGCTCGGCCTGCTCACCGGAAACTGGGAGCAGGGAGGCCGCATCAAGATCGGCCGCTTCGATCTGAATCCGTATTTCCCGTTCGGGAGCTTCGGCGACGACGCCCTCGATCGCAACGACCTGCCGCCCATCGCCCTTGATCGCGCCGCGAAGAAACACAACCGCCGCTTCGAGCCGTGCAACACCGTCATCGTCGGCGACTCGCTCCTCGACATCGCCTGCGCCCATGCCCACGGCATCCGCTGCCTGGCCGTCGCCACCGGCCGGACCGAGCCCGAGATCCTCGTCGCCGAAAGCCCTGAATGGGTGGTCGACAGCCTGGCCGGGATTGGGGTGGGGCACCCCGCCTTCTCCGAGAACCCAAAGTAGAGGCGTCGGATAGCGGGGCGCGGCTGGCTGCGCTCTCGCGGGTGGCGCCGGCCGGAGACCCCGGCGAACTCGCCGCGATAACGAGCGCGGCGAGTCGGTCCGGGGTGGCCGGCGACAGGACCCGCGAGAGCGCCAGCAATTGAACTTGCCTCGGCCTCCGAACGCCTCTAATATGGACGAGGATCCTTTTAAAGCTGGTCCGGGAGACCAGCAAGGGGTCGAGAACAAGACACCGGCGCGAGCCGCCGCCGATCTCCTCTCCTGAAACACTCCCGGAGGGGATTTTTTTATATCCCTCCGAAGGTCTCCCGTGCCGCCCGGCGCCCCGCAGTCGCCCGCCGGAAACTATGGCCCGAATCGCCCCGCAGGAAACCATGTCCGTCTACTACAAAGCCGTCCTTCTCGACAAAGACTCCATCCGCCGTGCCATCAAGCGCATCGCCCACGAGATCGTGGAGCGCAACGGCGGCGCCGACGGCCTGGTCGTCGTCGGCATCCGCCGGCGCGGCGTGCCGCTCGCGAAACGCATCGCGCAGATCATCGGCGAGATGGAGGGCCGCACCGTTCCGGTCGGCGCGCTCGACATCACGCTCTACCGCGACGATTTCCAGAACGTGCTCAAGCACCCGCAGGTCGGGAAGACCGAGATCAAGGAAGACATCACCGAGAAGGTGGTGATTCTCGTCGACGACGTGCTCTTCACCGGCCGCACCATCCGCGCCGCGCTCGACGAGCTGATCGATTTTGGAAGGCCCCGGCGTATTCAACTGGCCGTGCTCGTCGATCGCGGGCACCGCGAGCTGCCCATCAAGGCCGACTACGTGGGCAAGAACGTGCCCACCTCCGAGAACGAAATGGTCGAAGTTCACCTGGAAGAGATCGACGGAGACGACGAAGTGCTCCTCGCGGAGAAGGCGTCATGAACCATCGCAAGCACCTGCTCGGTCTGGAAGGAATGAGTGCCGAAGAGATCACGCGCTTCCTCGACACGGCGGAATCCTTCAAGGAAGTGTCGGAACGCTCGGTGAAGAAGGTGCCCGCGCTGCGCGGCACCACCGTCGCCAACCTCTTCTTCGAATCCAGCACGCGCACGCGCATCAGCTTCGAGCTGGCGGAGAAGCGCCTGTCCGCGGACAGCGTCAACTTCACCACCTCGGGGAGCAGCGTGCAGAAGGGCGAATCGCTGCGCGACACAGCGCAGAACATCGAGGCCATGCGCGTGCAGATGATCGTGATCCGCCACTCCGCCGCGGGCGCGCCCCACTTCCTGGCCAGCCTCCTGAACGGCAGCGTGATCAACGCCGGCGACGGCGCGCACGAGCACCCCACCCAGGGCCTCCTCGACATGTTCACGCTGCGCGAGCGGTGGGGAACATTCGACGACCGCAAGGTGGTCATCGTGGGTGACCTCGCGCACAGCCGCGTCGCGCGCTCGAACATCCACGGGCTCGTCACCATGGGCGCCGAGGTGGTCGTGTGCGGACCGCCGACGCTGATCCCGCACGAGATCGAGCGGCTCGGCGTGAGCGTGGAGACCGACCTCAAGAAGGCGCTCGAGGGCGCCGACGCGGTGAACGTGCTCCGCATCCAGCTCGAGCGCCAGCAGAAGGGGCTCTTCCCCAGCGTGGACGAGTACGCGCGCGTATGGGGAATCAACCGCCGCGTGATCAAGAGTGCGAAGAAGAATTGCATCGTGATGCACCCGGGCCCGATGAATCGCGGCATCGAGATCGCGCAGGACGTCGCCGACGGCGAACACTCGGTGATCCTCGACCAGGTCACCAACGGTGTCGCGGTGCGCATGGCGGTGCTCTACCTGCTCTCCGGCGGCGCGGCCGCGTCGGAAACGGAAGAGGAAGCCGCGAAACCGGAAATCAACGTCCGCGAAGGAAAAGTGGTGGCGTGATGCTCGACCTGAACCAGCTCTCCCATCGTTCCTACATCATCGATCACGTCACCATCGTCGATCCGAAGAAGAACACGATGTACCCCGGCCACCTGGTCGTGATGGACGGGAAGATCGACGCCATCGACCGCGGGCGCGCGAAGGAGGCCTCGCTGCCTCTCTACGACGGCGGCGGCCTGCACCTCGCGCCGGGCTTCGTCGACATCCACGTCCACCTGCGCGAGCCGGGCTTCGAGTACAAGGAGACGGTGGCCACCGGGGCGGCCGCGGCCGTCGCGGGCGGATTCACGGCCGTCGCGTGCATGCCCAACACCAGTCCCGCCATCGACGACCGTTCGGTGGTGGAGTTCATCCTGTCGCAGGCGAGGATCGCGGGGCTCGCGCGCGTCTACCCGATCGCCGCGGCGACGAAAGGCCGCAAGGGCGAGCTGCTCGCCGAGTACCACGAGCTGGTCGCGGCCGGCGCCGTCGCGGTCACCGACGACGGCTCTCCGGTTCCCAACGCCAACATGGCGCGGCGCGTCATGGAGTACGCGGCGCCGCTCGGGATCCCGTTCATCGAGCACTGCGAGGACATGTCGGCCACCGGCGACGGCGTCATGCACGAGGGCTTCTACTCCACCAAGCTGGGCCTGAAGGGCATCCCGGCCTTCAGCGAGGAGGCGTGTCTCGCGCGCGACCTGGTGATCCTCAAATCGGTCAAGGGCGCCCGCTTCCACGGTGCGCACATGTCGACGCGCGGCTCGGTGGAATTGATTCGCCGCGCCAAGGAAGAGGGGCTCCCGGTCACCGCGGAGACGGCGCCGCACTACCTGTGCCTGGAGGACAAGGACCTCGAGACCTACAACACCAACCTCAAGATCAACCCGCCGCTGCGCGGCGAAGAGGATCGCCTCGCGATGATCGAGGCGCTCAAGGAAGGCGTCATCGACTGCATCGCGTCGGACCACGCGCCGCACGCCGCGCACGAGAAGCAGGTCGAGTTCAATGCCGCGCCCAACGGGTCGGTCGGCCTGGAGACGATGTTCCCGCTGGTCGTGACGCACCTGGTGCGCGCGGGGCACATGACGCTCCCGCAGGCGCTCGCGCTCATCACCCACAAACCGGCCGAGTGCCTGCGCATCCCGGGCGGGACGCTCGCGCGCGGCGTCGAGGCGGACCTGGTGCTGTTCGACCCCGAGGAAGCGTGGACGGTGCGCGCCGAGGACCTCCATTCGCGCTCGAAGAACTCCGCCTTCATCGGCCACCGCGTGTTCGGCCGCGTCCGGCACACGCTGGTCGCCGGTGTGAACGTCACCGCCTCGCGGGTCGGTGTGTAGCATGCGGCCGCGTCGCGCACTCCTGTGGATCGCACTGATGGCGGGATTCGTCGCCATCTCGAGCTGCGCGTACTTCAACACGCTCTACAACGCGAAGAAGAAGTACAACGACGCGCAAAAGTCGGAGCGCATCTCGCAGGAAAACCTGGGCGGGCCCGCCCAGGTCACCGACGAGGAAGGCGTCACGCGCACGGTCCGCACGCAGCAGGCGGCGCCCATCGGCCAGAACGCGCCCATCTACGAGGAGGTCATCGAGAAGTGCAAGAAGATGATCGCCCGTTACCCGGACAGCAAGCACGTCGATGACGCGATGCTGCTGATCGGCAAATCGCTCTTCGCGCTCCAGCGTTACGAGGAAAGCGTGGCGGCGCTCGACTCGCTCACCCGCCGCTACCCCAAGACCAACCTCAAGCAGGAGGCGGAATTCCTCCAGGGCAAGGCGGAGGTCAAGAGCGAACGCTACGAGCCGGCCGTCACCACGCTCACCCACTTCGTCGACACCTATCGCAAGAACGACGACCGGCCCGAGGCGTTCTACCTGCTGTGCACGAGCCTGATGCACCTGGGGCTCAGCGAGAACGCGGTCGCGCAGCTCCAGCGCCTCGAGAAGGACCACGGCCGCTCGGAATTCCGCTACCGCACGCAGACCGACATGGCGGCCATCCTGGTGGAGAAGGGACAATACAAGGAGAGCCTCGCGGTGTACGAGCGCCTCAACCGGTCGCGCGTTCCGAAGCAGATGCGCTACGACGTGTGGATGGGGATGAGCCGCTCACAGGTCGAGCTCGGGAAGTACCAGGAGGCGATTGCCACGCTACAGCGTGTCGCCGAGACGAAGCCCGGGCCCGACCGGGAACCGTCGATGCTGCTCCTGCGCGCCCGCGCCTACGCCGGGTCCGATTCGACGCAGCGGGCCGTCAAGATCTACAAGAGCGTGGTGACGCGCTTCGGCCGCGGCACGTACGGCGCGGAAGCGGACTACCGGCTCGGCATGCTCTACGAGAGCATCGACAGCCTCAAGACCGCGCAGCGCTACTACCAGGAAGTGCCGCGTGCGTATTCGGGTTCCGATTACGCCGAGGATGCCATCAAGCGCGCCGGCGACATCGGCCGCGTCCTGCGGCTCCAGGAGACCGCGGGCGACGACAGCCCCGAGGCGATCGCGCTGCGCACGTTCTCGATGGCGGAGATCCAGCTGCTCCAGTTCAACAACACCGAAAAGGCGATTCCGAGTTACGAGAAGATCGTGCACGATTATCCCGACAGCGAGTTCGCGCCCAAGTCGGCGTACGCGCTGGGCTACATCTACGGCGTGGTGCTGGGCGATTCGGTGAAGGCGAAGGAGTGGTACGATCTGCTGAGCACGCGTTACGGCGACTCGCAGCAGGCGCAGCTCGCGTACGCGTTCTACAAGGGCGCGTCGCCGCCGCCGACCATCGAAGAGATGATGCGCTACGGCGCGCCGAAAATGCCGCCGGGAGTTCCCGCGCCGCCCGTGCCGAACGACACGACACGGGCCCCGGTCGATACGACCCGGGCCCCCGCGGACACGAGCAAGGCTCCCGCGGACACGACCCAGGCTCCCGCGGACACGACAAAGACGCACGCGATCCCGGATTCTCTCCGCGATCCCGGCACGACGCCACCCCCGGATTCGAGCGGTGCGGAGCCCGATACCACCGATGGAAACTAAAGCGCGCGATTCCTATGTTTTCACGCCGTCCAACGCGGACGAGCTCACCGCCACGGTGATCTCGAACCTGCAGCTCAGCCGGCGCTACTACATGCTGCGCCTCGCGCGCCCGGCCGGTTTCGTCGAGCCGCTGGCGGGGCAGTTCGTCCACGTCGCGGTGCCCACGATAGATGCGGGCGAGCGCTTCTTCCTGCGCCGTCCGTTCAGCATTCACGATTGCACGCGCGACTTCATCGACCTGGTCATCGTC
>DASVAK010000168.1:0-3593 GCA_036376395.1 Candidatus Krumholzibacteriia bacterium | reverse complement strand
CTCTTTCGGCGCGACGATGTCGGCGCGATGCTCGTCGAGGAACTCGGTGCTCACGTCGCCGCGCACGAACGCGGGGTGGGTGAGGATGCGGCGGTGCAGGTCGACACCGGTGGCGACGCCGTGCAGGATGTAATCATCCAGGGCGCGCAGCATGCGCAGGCGCGCGTGCTCGCGGTCCTCTCCGTACACGACCAGCTTGGAGAGAATCGGGTCGTAGAACGGCGTCACCTCCCATCCTTCGTACACGCCGGAGTCGGTGCGGATGCCCGGGCCCGTCGGAAGCCGCAGCAGTGTGATGGGACCCGCTGACGGACGAAAATTCTGCATCTCGTCCTCGGCGTAGATGCGGCACTCGATGGCGTGGCCGCGCTGCGCGAGGTCCTTCTGCGTGAACCCGAGCTTTTCGCCCCGCGCGATGCGCAGCTGCCACTGCACCAGGTCGATGCCGGTGGTGAGCTCGGTGATGGGATGCTCCACCTGGATGCGTGTGTTCATCTCGAGAAAGTAGAAGTTGCCGGCGGGGTCGAGCATGAACTCGATGGTGCCGGCGCTCACGCAGTTCATCGCGCGCGCGGCGGCCACGGCCGCATCGCCCATCGTCGCGCGCAGCTCCGGCGTGAGCGCGGGCGAGGGCGTCTCTTCGACGAGCTTCTGGTGGCGTCGCTGGATCGAGCACTCGCGCTCGAAGATATGCACGACGTTGCCGTGCAGGTCGGCCAGGACCTGGAACTCGATGTGGCGCGGGCGCTCGACCTTCTTCTCGATGTAGACGATGTCGTCGCCGAAGGCGGACTTCGCTTCGCCGATCGCGGCCCGCGCCGCGGCTTCGAGCTGCGAGCGGTCGGTGACGAGGCGCAGCCCCTTGCCCCCGCCGCCCGCCGACGCCTTGATGAACAGCGGGCCTTCGATGGCGCGCGCCGCCTTCGCAATCGCGGCGGGATCGTTGCTGCCCTCTTCGGTCCCCGGGACGATGGGCACGCCGGCTTTCTTCATCGCGGCGCGCGAGCCGAGCTTGCTCCCCATGGCGCGAATCGCAACGGACGACGGGCCGACGAAGGTCAGCCCCTCCTTCTCGACCCGCTCGGCGAACGACGCGTTCTCCGCGAGAAAGCCGTAGCCGGGGTGGATGGCGTCCGCGCCGGTCGCGCGCGCGGCGTCGATGATGGCGTCGATGTTGAGGTACGATTCGAGCGCGGAGGCGGGCCCCACGCATACCGCCTCGTCGGCGTGGAGCACGTGCAGGCTGCGGCGATCGGCTTCCGAGTAGACGGCCACCACCGGAATGCCAAGCTCGCGGCACGCGCGGATCACGCGCACGGCGATCTCGCCGCGGTTGGCGACGAGCACCTTCGTGACGCGCCCGGCGCCCGCAGCGTTGCGTTTCACGGACAAGCTCAGGCCTCCGTGTCCCAGCCAGGCTTGCGCTTCTCGAAGAACGCGTTGAAGCCCTCCTGGCCTTCATCGGAGCCGCGCAACCCGGCGATGGTGCGCGCGGTGAGCTCCTGCACGCTCTCGATCGACGCCCACGACACGGTGTTGATCAGGTGCTTGCTGGCGGCGATGGCCTTCGGGCCCGCCTTGAGGAAACGGTGGACCCATTTCTCGGTGGCGAGATCGAGGTCCGCGATGTCGACGACTTCGTTCACCAGGCCGATCACCTCGGCGCGCTCGGCGTCGAAGGTGCGACCGGTGAGGAAGTAATCGTGGGCATGCGTCTCGCCGATCTTGCGCAGTACGTACGGCGAGATGGCGGCGGGCGCGATGCCGAGCAGGATCTCGCGCAACGCGAACCTGGCATCGCGCGTGGAGACGGCGACATCGCACGCGCTCACCAGGCCCACGCCACCACCCATGCACGCGCCGTTCACGCGGGCGACCGTGGCCTTGGGCAGGCGGTAGAGCGCTTCGAGCATCTTCGCGAACACCATCGCGTCCTTGAGGTTCTGCTCGTAGGTGTACTTCGACACCTTGCGCATCCAGTTGAGGTCGGCGCCGGCGGAGAAGACGTCGCCCGCGCCGGTCAGCACCATCACGCGCACGGCGGTGTCCTTCGCGATGTCGTCGAGCGCCTCGGTGAGCTCACCGATCAATGTGTCGTCGAACGCGTTCTTGACCGACGGCCGGTCGAGCGTGACGGTGGCGACGGATCCCTTCTTCTCCAGGCGAAACGTGGTGTATGACATGGTCGTCACATCCTGAAAACGCCGAAGCGATGGTCCGGAATCGGCGCGTTGAGTGAGAGGCTGATGGCCAGCGCCACGGCCTGGCGCGTGTCGAGCGGATCGATGATCCCGTCGTCCCAGAGGCGCGCCGTGGAATAGTACGCGCTTCCCTCCGTCTCGTACTTCTCGAGAATCGGACGTTTGAATGCGGCCTCCTCGGCGGCGGTGGCGGTGACGCCTTCGCCCTGCTTCACCGTCCACAGCACATCGGCGGCCTGCTGCCCGCCCATCACCGAGATCTTCGCGGACGGCCACATCCACAGGAGCCGCGGCGAGTAACCGCGGCCGCACATGGCGTAGTTCCCCGCGCCGTACGAGCCGCCGATGATGACCGTGAACTTGGGCACCTGCGCCGCCGCGACCGCGTGCACCATCTTGGCGCCGTCGCGCGCGATGCCGCCGTGCTCGAACTCCTTGCCGACGATGAAGCCGGTGATGTTCTGCAGGAACAGGAGCGGCACCTTGCGCGTCGCGCACATCTCGATGAAGTGCGCTCCCTTGCGCGCGCTCTCCGCGAACAGGATCCCGTTGTTCGCGACGATGCCGACCGGGTAACCCATGATGCGCGCGAAGCCGGTCACCAGCGTGGTACCGTAGCGCGACTTGAACTCGTGGAAGCGGCTGCCGTCGACGATGCGCGCGATGATCTCGCGCGCGTCGAACTGCTTCGAGAGATCCTTCGGCAGGATGCCGTAGATCTCCTGCGGATCGTAGTGCGGCTCCTCGCTCTCGTGCATCTCGAGCGGCGTGCGGCCCGACCGTCCCAGCCCCTCGATGACGTTGCGAAGGATCTGCAGCGCGTGCTCGTCGTTCTCGGCGAAATGATCCGACACGCCCGAGATGCGCGTATGCACGTCGGCGCCACCGAGCTCCTCGGGCGATACGTCGACGCCGGTCGCCGCCTTCACCAGCGGTGGTCCGCCGATGAAGATGGTGCCCTGCTCGCGCACGATCACGTTTTCGTCGCTCATCGCGGGAACGTAGGCGCCGCCCGCCGTGCACGACCCCATCACCGCGCACACCTGCGGGATTCCCTGCGCGCTCATGATGGCCTGGTTGTAGAAGATGCGCCCGAAGTGGTCCTTGTCGGGGAACACGCCGTCCTGGAGCGGCAGGAACACGCCGCCGGAATCGACCAGGTAGACGCACGGCAACCGGTTCTCGATCGCGATCTGCTGCGCGCGCACGTGCTTCAGCACCGTCATCGGGAAATAGGTCCCGCCCTTGACGGTGGCGTCATTGGCGACCACAACGACTTCGCGACCGTGCACGACACCCGCGCCGGTGATCACACCCGCGCTCGGCGCCTGGTCGTGGTACATGCCGTTCGCGGCCAGCGCGCTGAATTCGAGGAAGGGTGTGTTGGGATCG
>DASVAK010000160.1:0-2381 GCA_036376395.1 Candidatus Krumholzibacteriia bacterium | reverse complement strand
GGTCTTGAACTGGAGGCCTTCGATCTCGCTGACGCGATTGAGCACGCGAAGTGCTTCATCGGTTACCTCCGGCCCCACACCGTCCCCGGGAATCACTGCGATTGTCTGCATGATGTCTTCCTTCCGTTACGAACTGTTCTTTCGTGCGGCCCGGAGTCGTTCAGCGCGCGCGCGGGTGGCACGGAGCGGGGCCCCCGGCAAACTCGCCGCGATAACGGGCGCGGCGGGTTTGGTCCGGGGTGATCCGTGACAGGACCCGCAAGCGCGCGTGCACGACACTCTAACCCTCCCAGCGCTTGATCAGCATGGCGATGCCCTGGCCGCCGCCGATGCACGCGCTGGCAATACCGTACTTCTTCTTGCGGGCGACGAGCTCGCGGCCGAGCGTGAGCAGGAGCCGCGTGCCGGTCGCGCCGAGCGGATGCCCGAGCGCGATCGCGCCGCCGTTCACATTGACCTTGTCACGGTCCAGGCCGAGGTCTTTCTCGACGGCCAGGTACTGCGCCGAGAAGGCCTCGTTGATCTCGAAGAGATCGATGTCCGAAAGCGAGAGCTTCGCCTTTTCCAGCAATCCGCGGATGGCGGGAGCGGGACCGATGCCCATCTCCTTCGGCTCGACGCCGACCACGTGCCAGGCGACGATCTCGGCCACCGGCGTGCGGCCGTCGCGTTTCGCGGCGTCCGCGCCGGCGAGCACCAGGCACGCCGCGCCGTCGACCATTCCGCTCGCGTTGCCGGCGGTGACGGTTCCGTCCTCGCCGAACGCGGGCCGTAGCTTTGCCAGTCCATCCATGGTGGCGTTCACGAAGAAGTGATCGTCACGGTCGACCACGCCCAGCACTTTCGAGCCGCGCTTGATCTCGACCGGAACGATCTCGTCCTTGAACGCGCCGCCCGTGGCGGCTTTCTCGCCCAGGTGCGTGCTGCGCAGCGCGTATTCGTCCTGCGCCTCGCGCGGAATCCCGAGCCGCTTCGCGAGCCCCTCGGCGGTCTGCGCCATGAGGAGCCCGCAGTAGCTGTCCAGCAGGGCGACCATCAGCGAGTCCTCGAGCTGGCCCTGCCCGAGCTTGAGGCCCGAGCGGGCGCCGCGGATCACGTGCGGGGCCTGGCTCATGTTCTCCATGCCGCCGGCGAGCACGTAATCGCTGCCCTCACCGATGATATGCGCTCCGTCCACCACGGCTTGAATGCCGGAACCACACAAACGGTTCACGGTGAGCGCGGGCACCCGGATGGGAACTCCCGCCTTCAGCCCCACGTGGCGCGCGCCGTAGAGCGCGTCCGCGCTGGTCTGGAGGGCGTTGCCCATGACCACGTGCTCGATGCGATCGGCGGGCACGCCGGTTTTCGCCAGCGCGCCCTTCGCCGCCACCGCACCGAGATCGATCGCGGACACGTCCTTGAGCGCACCGCCGTTGGCGCCGTCGCCGCGCTTGCCGCCCGACCACTCCGCCATGGGCGTGCGGGCGCCGCCCAGGATCACCACTCTGGTATTCGCCATGTGCTCCCTACCCGTTGTACGCCGGAATGCCGGTCAGCTCGTGGCCGACCACCAGCGTGTGAATTTCGTACGTGCCTTCATACGTGTCGACCGACTCCAGGTTCTCGCTGTGCCGCATCGACTGGTACTCGCCGGAGATGCCGTTGGCGCCCAGCACGGTGCGCGCGGTGCGCGCGATCTCGAGCGCCTTGCGCACGTTGTTGCGCTTGGCCATGGAGACCATCTGCGGCGTGAGCTTGCCCTCGTCTTTCAGGCGTCCGAGCTGGAGACAGATGAGCTGTGCGAGTGTCAACTCGGTGGCCATGTCGGCGAGCTTCTTCTGCGTGAGCTGGAAGGCCGCGATGGGCTTGTCGAACATGATGCGGTCCTTGCTGTACTCGACCGCTTCGTGCAGGCACGCCATGCCCGAGCCGATGGCTCCCCACGCGATGCCGTAGCGCGCCTGGGTCAGGCACATGAGCGCCGCCTTCAGGCCCTTCGCCTTCGGCAGCCGGTTCGCCTTCGGGATGCGCACGTCGTCGAAGAAGAGCTCCGCGGTGTCGCTCGCGCGCATCGAGAGCTTGTAGTGCGTGCCCTTGGTGGTGAAGCCCTTGCGCTCGCGCTCGACGATGAAGCCGTTGATTTCACCATCGAGCTTCGCCCATACGACCGACACGCCCGAGGTGACACCGTTGGTGATCCACGCCTTGGATCCGTTGATCACGTACTCGTTGCCGTCGAGACGCGCGGTGGTGAGCATGCCGCCGGGGTTGGAGCCGAAGTCGGCCTCGGTGAGGCCGAAGCACCCGATGATGTCGCCCTTCGCGAGCACGGGCAGCCACTTGTTCTTCTGCTCCTCGTCGCCGAAGGCGTGGATGGGATACATCACGAGCCCGGACTG
>DASVAK010000152.1:0-10169 GCA_036376395.1 Candidatus Krumholzibacteriia bacterium | reverse complement strand
CACATCGCGCGATTCGAATCGCGCATCACGCGCATGGAGGTCCATCTCAAGGACGAGAACAGCGACAAGAAGGGCGGGCCCGCGATGCGATGCCTGCTCGAGGCGCGCATCGTGAGTCACCAGCCGGTCGCCGTGAGCCACCAGGCCGAGACCATCGAGCTGGCGGTGGAAGGCGCGGCGAAGAAGCTCAAGCACGCGCTGGACAGCGTCATCGGACGGCTGAGCGATCGGTGATGCGTGAGACGGCGCCCATCACCGTGGCGACGCGCGAGCACGCGGGCGAAATCGCGCGGCTGCTCACCCAGCTCGTCGCGCCGTTCACCGCGAACGATATTCTCTCGCGCTGGGATCGGTGGCACGCCGAAGGGAACTCGGCGCTGCTCGCGCTGCGAAGCGACGGCACGGCCGCGGGCCTTGCCACCACGCACGTGACCGTCGTGCTGCACCGGCCGGGGCCGCTCGGGCGCATCACCTCGCTGGTCGTCGATGAGCCCGACCGCCGCCGGGGAATCGGCCGCGCGCTCGTTTCCGCCGCGGAAACCATGCTGGCCGGCGCCGGATGCCACATGATCGAAATCACCAGCAACGTCCGCCTGCAGGACGCACACGAATTCTATCGCCGCGTTGGCTACGAGCAGACCAGCGTTCGCTTCATGAAAAAGATCGAATGAGCGCGCCCGCCCGGGAAGGCTATCTGCCCATTTCGGGCGCCCGGCTCTACGTGCGCGAAGTCGGACGTGGGGCGCCGCTCGTTGTCCTTCACGGCGGGCCCGATTTCAACCATCGCTACCTGTTGCCGGAGCTCGATGAGCTCGCGCGCGACTTCCGGCTGGTCTATTACGACCAGCGTGGCCGCGGGAAGTCATCGAACGGGGTGGCGCCGGAAGACGTCAGCATCGATTCCGAAATCGACGATCTCGACCAGGTCCGCCGGCGCCTCGGCCTGGATTCGATCGCGGTGCTGGGACATTCGTGGGGGTGCGTGCTCGCGCTCGAATACGCGACGCGGCTCCCGCACCGGGTGTCGCAGCTCATCCTGCTCAACACCGCGCCGGTGTCGCGCGAGGATTCGGTGGCGCTGGTGAGACACCGCGTCCGCAACGAAGCCGCGCAGCTCGCGGCGATGCGCGATGCCGCGATGACCGAGGAGTTCGCGGCGGGGGATATCGAGGCAGACGCCCGGTATTACCGCGCCCATTTTGGCGCCGCCGTGCGACGTCCCGAGCAGCTCGAACCGCTGGTCTCGCGCTTGCGGGCCGACTTCACGCCCGACGATATCCTCAAGGCGCGCGAGATCGAGACGCGGCTCTACGCGCAAACGTGGCAGGTCCCGGGGTACGACCTCGTGCCCGGTCTCTCCCGGCTGGACGCCCCGGCGTTGGTCGTGCACGGCGAGTTTGATTTCATCCCGGTCGAGTTCGCGGAACGCGTCGCCGCGGCGATGCCGAATGCGCGCCTCGAGGTGCTGCCGGAGTGTGGGCACTTCTCGTACCTGGAGCAGCCCGTGGCCGTGCACGATGCGGTGCGGACATTCATGGATGGCGGAGGTACACGATGAAGCCACGCGTCACGCTGATCACCCTCGCCGTCGACGACCTGGAGAAGTCGCTCAGGTTCTACCGCGACGGACTGGGCCTGGAGACGAAAGGAATCGTCGGCACCGAGTTCGAACACGGCGCCGTGGTGTTCTTCGAGCTCGAGCACGGGCTCCGGCTCGCGCTCTGGCCCCGCACCAGCCTCGCCCACGACACCGGCATCATGAACCTGAACCCGGCCCCGCTCGAGCTCGCGCTGGGACACAATGTGCGAAGCCGCAAGGAAGTGGACGACGTGATGACGCAGGCGAAACGCGCCGGCGCCCGCATCACGAAGGCGGCGCAGGAGACGTTCTACGGGGGGTACGCGGGCTACTTCCAGGATCCCGACGGCCACCTGTGGGAGGTGGCCTGGAATCCGAAGATGTTGCCGCGCGACGAGTGACGTGAAGACACTCTATTTTGACATCGATGGCACCATCCTGCTCTGGGAGCGATACGCGCCCAAGCCACTCCTCGCGGACGGACAATTCGAAGCGCACGTGCGAAAGTCCGGGTTCGACCGGCTGGTATGTGTCGGGAATCTGACCGGCATCCTGCGCATGGTCCGGGAGACCGGTGTTGAGGTCGACGAGCTCGAGGCGATCATGAGCTTTTGCCATGGGACGTTTGTGGACGTCGAGTGGTTCCGGGCCGTGACAAGCCTGGTCCCCGACTCGGGGCAACGAACGAAGCACATCGATTTCAACCAGGACTGGTGGTACGTCGACGATCTGGCCGAGGAGTATTTCACTGCGGCCGGTCAACGCGATGTGCTGGAGTCGCATCGCGGCGGGCGCGTGCTCATCACGCCGCCGAACAGCGACGGCCAGGACATTATCGACTGGCTCGCTCGCTCGGTGGGACGTTGACGGGGACATCCGCAGTTCCTGTGTTAAGATTCCCTGCGAAATCGCGCAACTGAAAGTCGCAACGCCCATGATCTCATTACAGCCCGTCACACTCGAAGGTCGCGGCATCCGGCTCGAGCCACTCACACCGGCGCACGAGGCGGAGTTGCAGGAAGCGGCGGCCGACGGCCGGCTCTGGGAGCTGTGGTTCACCGCGATCCCCGCGCCACAGGACACGCGCGCGTACATCAATACCGCGCTCGACGGGCAGAAGGCCGGAACCATGCTGCCGTGGGTGGTGCGCGAGCTCTCGGAGGGGAAGATCATCGGGAGCACGCGCTATCACGACGTCATCGCCGCCATCGACCGCGTCGAGATCGGCTACACGTGGTACGCGAAGCGCTGGCAACGGAGCCACGTCAACACCTGCACCAAGCTGCTGCTGCTCGGGCACGCCTTCGATACGCTGGGCTGCCAGGTGGTCGGGCTGCGGACGGACAATTTCAACCACGCCTCGCAGCGCGCCATCGAAGCGCTTGGCGCGAAGAAAGACGGCGTGATCCGCCACCACGGTGTCCGCCGCGACGGCAGCGCGCGTGACACGGTCATCTACAGCATCCTTGCGCGCGAATGGCCGGATGTGAGACGTCACCTGGAGACGAGGCTGGCGCGGCATGGGTGATGATCGCAGACTGAACATCACTGTCGCCGGCGACAGTAAGCTTCCTGCCCGTGTCAAGGAATCGACCCCATGACCATCAAGCACCTCCCGTCCATTCCGATCGAAGGCCACAAGGCCTCGGGCGCCGGCGCGCCCGACCATCCCATGCGCATTGCCACGCATCGCGCGGCCGGGCTGGAACCCGGCGGCTGGACCGACGAGCTGCGCGAAGACGTCACAAAGTACTTCGATGATCTCGCCGCGGAATGGCATTCGCACATCACGCCGGAACGCATCGCCATTGTCGTTGACGCCATCACGCGCGGCTTTCGCGAGCTCGGTGTGAGCGCTCACGGTCCGGCGATCGAGCTGGGAAGCGGGACGGGCGGATATTCCGCGATGCTCGCGCGGTATTTCGGCACCGTGGTCGCCATCGATCTCTCCATGGAGATGCTGAGGCTCGCTCCGCCGGAACCCGCACACCGCGTGCAGGCCGACGGCGCCCGGCTTCCGCTTCGCGACTCGTCCGCCGGAGCGATCGTGCTCATCAACGCCTTCCTGTTTCCCGACGAAGTGGCGCGCGTGCTCGATCCGGGCGGAGTCGTGGTGTGGGTGAACAGCAGCGCGGAGCAGACGCCCATCTATCTCTCCAGTGAAGAGCTGATCGCCCGGATGCCCGGCGCGTGGGACGGTGTGGCAAGCCGCGCGGGCGAGGGCCACTGGTGCGTGCTTCGCCGGGCGGCCGCGATCTAGTAGTATTCCCGTCGTCAACGGCCGCAGGGGGTGAGTACTATGACCCGCGTTCCCGACCCGGTGGCTGACTTCCTGGGTGCCCGCCGCATTGCCGTCGTTGGCGTGTCGCGCGGCAAGGAAAGCGCCGCCAATCCCGTTTATCGAAAGCTCCGCGATTCCGGCTACGAGGTGTTTCCGGTCAACCCGAACGCCACGCAGTTGGAAGGCGTGACGTGTTATCCGGACCTCGCGCACATTCCCGGCGATCTCGACGCGGTCATGGTGGCCACGAATCCCAACGTCTCGCTCCAGGTCGTCCGGCAGGCGCTGCAGCGCGGCGTGAAGCGAGTGTGGTTTCACCGTTCGTTCGGAACGGGGAGCGTGTCCGCGGAGGCGGTCGACGCATGCAGGCAGGCGGGGATCAGCTGTATCGTTGGTGGTTGCCCGCTCATGTACTGTGATCCCGTCGACCCGGGCCATCGCTGCATGCGTACCGTGCTCGGATGGATGGGACGCATGCCGAAGTGACCAATCCCTGGCTGTCGATACCGCTCTCCGACTACGAAGCGCACATGGCGCTTCCGGAAGTGGCCCAGGCGCGTCTTCTTGCCGACATCTTCGCAACCCTGCTCGAGACGCATCGGCCTGCATCCGTCGCCGTCATCGGCTGCGCGGGCGGAAACGGCTTCGACTGCATTGACCCAACGGTCACGCAGCGCGTGGTCGGTGTGGACATCAACCCGGACTACATAGACGCGGCGCGCCAACGCCACGCCGGGCGGATTGCGAATCTCGAATTGATCACCGCCGATATCCAGGATGGGGCGGTGAGCTTCGCCCCGGTGGAGTTGATCTACGCGGCGCTCCTGTTCGAATACGTGGATGGGAAGCGAACGCTGGAATGTCTTCGCGCGCTGCTCACACCGGATGGTATCCTCGCCACCGTGGTGCAGGTTGCGGGCGGGAAGATGGTGACGCCAACGCCGTACCTGAGTCTCGAGGCGCTCGGCCCGGTCATGCGTGTGGTCGACATCGATGATCTCGCGGCATCCGCGTGTGATGCCGGGCTGCGCGAGCTGCACCGTCGCCGGACACGCTCCCCGGGTGGAAAGGATTTTGACGTGCAAGTCTTCCAGGTGAATTCGTGAGCGACAACGTCTGGCCCAGGGGCAAGCCCGAGGTGGGACAGGTCGCGCGGAGATCGCGCGAAGTGACAGCGCGCGACATCGAGCGCTTCACCGAGATCAGCGGCGACCGCAACCCGATCCATTACGACGAAGCGGCAGCGCGGGCAACGAAGTTCGGCGGGATCGTGGTGCAGGGCGGTGTCACCAGCGCCATCCTGAACGCCGTGGTGGCCGAGGACCTGCCCGGCCCGGGCACGGTGTTCCTGCACACCAACTGGTCATTCCGCGCGCCCGTCCGCCCCGGCGACACCATCACGGGCGAGGTGAAGGTCACCCGGGTGCGCGACGACAAGCCGATCACCGAGCTGGAAACGCGCGTCACCACCGCCGACGGGACGGTGGTGCTCGACGGCACCGCAATGTGCTATACGTTCCCTTTACGGTAACGGCCGGGACGGCGAGCCCGCCGAAGAGGACGCCCCGATGACCTCCACGCCCGACGAACAACGGATCATCGACGCCGAGCACCTGCGCGCACTGCGCATTGCGTACTTTGTTTCGGCCGGGACGGCCGCCTTCATCGCGTGCTTCGGTCTCTTTTACGTGTTCCTGGGGACGTTCTTCCGGTCGATGCTGGCGTCAATGCCCGCCGACGCTGATGCCGGTGAGTTCCCGGGGGCGTTCTTCGCCCTCTTTGGAATCATCTTCTTCATCATCGCTGCGACGGCGGCGGCGCTCCGGTTCTACGTCGGACGATGCCTGCAGCAACGGAAGCACCTGGTGTTCTGCCAGGTCGTGGCCGCCGTCTCGTGCCTCGACATGCCGTGGGGAACCGCCCTCGGTATCGTGACGTTCATTGTTCTGTCGCGCCCGTCGGTAAACGGGCTGTTCGCGCGCGCGCCGGAACCCGTCGCGCCGCCGGGTGTGTGATCATGATGGACTCTCCCGCACGACTCGTCGGGGTCACGTTTTTCCTGACCGGCCTGGTCATCATTGGAATTTCCATTCCACTCATCTACCGGCGCATTCCCATGAATCACTTCTACGGGGTCCGCCTCCCGAAGGCGTTCGAGTCGGATGCGAACTGGTACGCCATCAACACTTACGGCGGACGAATTCTCGTCGCGGCGGGCGGGGCCATCTGCCTGCTCGGAATTGGCACATGGTTGATTTCTCCCTCGTCTTCCACCACAATAACGGCCTTGTCCGTCGCGCCCGTGGTGATCATGTTGCTGACGTTATGGCCCGTCATGAGATTTGCCAGGCGTCTGCCGCCGGGCCGGGCGCAGGGCAAGCCTGTTAGATAGATCACAGGAGTACGACATGGCCTCGTATCAGCCCGAAATCAGCGCACACTTCAAGAAATCGCTGCCGGTGGTCCGCGCTGCCTATGAAGCCATCCTGGACGTCGCGCGGACGCTCGGTCCCGTCCGCGAGGATCCCAGGAAGACGTCCATCCACCTCGTCCGCGAGACCGCGTTCGCGGGTGTCGCGACGCGTCGCGACATTCTCATCCTGACGCTCAAGTCGACGCGGCCGATCAACAATCCGCGCGTCCACCGGGCGCACCAGACGTCCACCAACCGCTGGCACATGGAGATTCGTGTGAACGGCGCCGGCGAGGTCGACAACGAGCTCAAGGCCTGGATCGCCGACGCCTACGAGCTGGCGTAGACGCAAAAGGGCCGCATGTCCTACGAACTGGTGGGGTTGATCGCCAACGTGTCGTTGGCGCTCTCGTTGATCGTCGCCCTGGTGTTCGGGCTCATCGAAGCGCGCGCCGTATCGCGCGAGCGCCGCGAGCGGCTCACCCTCGAAGCGCTCAATACCTTCCAGTCGCGCGAATTCGCCGAAATTCTCCAGTACCTCGATACCCATGACCTCCCGAAAAACCGCGCGGACCTGCGCGCGCTCCCGATCAATGACCAGGTCATGTTCATCCAGTACTCGATGTTGATGGAGGACCTCGGCATCATGGTGGCCGAGAAGATGATCGACATGGACGTGGTCGACAAGACCCTGGGTTCGTTCGTGTCGACGTCGTGGAAGAAGCTCCGGCCGCTCGCGCTCTCGATGCGGGCCGAGGACCGCGAGCCCTTCTTCGCCGAATACTTCCAGTGGCTCGCCGAGGAGATCGACGCGCGCATGCGCGCCAACCCGCGCAAGCCGTTCTACGAAGCCGCCCGCGAGGGCGCTAAGCCGTAACAAGGAGACGTCCGTGGCGGAGCGCAGCAAGACATCGCCCGATGCGCTGGCGGAAGAGCTCAACCGGGCGCAGCTCAAGACCTACATGGCCGGCCTCGTGCCCGCGCAGCGAACCGTGCTCAAGGAAATCCGCGAGCTCATTCGTGCCGCCGCGCCGGGCGCGACCGATTCGTTCAGCTACGGCATTCCCGCCGTGCGGCTGAAAGGGAAGTCGCTGGTGTACTACGCCGCGTGGCAGAAGCACGCGAGCATCTACCCCATCGCGTCGTCGATCACGAAGGAAGAGCTCAAGGGATTCCGCACCTCGAAGGGCACGGTCCAGTTCCCGTATTCGAAACCGCTTCCGGCGGCGCTCATCAAGAAGCTCGTCAAAGCGCGGATCGCGGAGATCGGGAAGGAATAGCGCCGCCGGGGCGTCGAGAAGCGACCGCGGCCTTGTCACCGCGCCGCCGCGGGTCTACACTCGAATCCACATGCGATTGTGTTCATCCATTCTTGCCGTCATGGCGTGCCTCTCGATGGCGACGGGCGCCGCCGCCGAGACCGTGGAGGTCGCGCTGCCCGCCCTGCTCGGGCCGTACCCGGTGAGCCCGGGTGAATTCGCGCGCACCGCGACCGTCGTGCTCCCCAAGACCCCGCAGTTGATCCACGGCTGCTCGCTCCGCATCGTCGCGACCGGCACCATCGGTGTCGCGGATTGCGGGAGCATCGGCCACCTCGATGCCTGGCCCATGGAATACGTCGCCGAAATGGAAGGCAACGAGTGGATCGCCTTCCACGATCCGCACTTTTCACCGGGACTGTTCGAATCCACCGCGACGTTCGAGCCGTTCATCGGCGAGCCGACGTGGGACCTGCTGCTTGACGGGCAGGCGGACGTCACGCTGAGCGGCGCGCCGTGGAGCGCACTGGGTTCGTGCGACCCCGTGGTGGTGCCGATGGGCAATGTGCTCGAGGCCTACTTCGTCGTCGACGCCGATTTCGAGCTGCCGGTCGAAGCGACGACCTGGGGCAGGATCAAGGCACTGTATCGTTGACCGCGGAGGCCGCGCAGCATGATTCGCATCGCCGCTGTGTGGATCGTCTTCGTCGCCGTCGTGGTAATGACGACTGTCTGCGCGGCCGACGAGATCGTGACGCCGTGGAAGCCGGCCAACATCGCGAGTCCGAAATTCGAATCCCATCCCGCCTTCGATCCCAGGACCGGCGACCTCTATTTCGTGCGCAGCTCGCCGCAGTTCCAGGGCTGGCGCATCCTGGTCAGTCACTGCACGAAGCAGGGCTGGTCGCCGCCCGAGCGACCCGCATTTGCCGGCGACGGCGTCGA
Organism: Candidatus Krumholzibacteriia bacterium; assembly: GCA_036376395.1. Taxonomy (GTDB): domain Bacteria; phylum Krumholzibacteriota; class Krumholzibacteriia; order WVZY01; family JAKEHA01; genus JAKEHA01. Next base: position 1,692 of record DASVAK010000152.1, on the reverse strand, counting down.
GGCGGACCCGTTCTTCACCGACGACGGCAAGCATCTCTTCTTCATCTCGACGCGTTCGGTGAACGGCGTGAAGCGCACCAACCTCGATATCTTCCGTCTCGATCGTGACGACGCGGGGGACTGGAGCAGCCCCGTGCAACTGCCCGAACCCGTCAACAGCAGCGGCGCGGAATGGTTCCCGCGGCCCTCCGCCGACGGCTGGCTCTACTTCGGCTCGGACCGCGCGGGCGGACTCGGCGCCACCGACATCTGGCGCGCGCGGCAGAATGCGTCGCTCGAGTGGGAGATCGAGAACCTGGGCGACGCCATCAACACGGCGGGCGACGAGTACGAGCCGCTGCCTTCGCCCGACGGCAGGCGCATGATCATCATGGCCGACGGCGACCTGTTCGAATCGCAGCAGACCGGCAGTGGATGGTCGCCGCGCACGAAGCTGGGTCCCGGGATCAACCAGGCCGGGATGAAGGTCGGCGCGGTGTTTTCGCCGAGCGGCAAGTCGCTTCTCTTCGCGCGGGACACCGGCGCGCCGGACTCGGGGGAGTTTTTCATCTGGCGTATCGACGGCGATGAAGCGTGGCCGCCCGCGTGCGCGAACGCAGGGAAATAGCGTCGCGACCAGCGACGAGGATGTACACGGACCGGAGGTCGAACCCATGAACCGCACTGCCAGACTCTTTGTTGTTTCCGCCTTTGCACTTCTCGCGCTCGCGTGCGGCAAACGCGACAAGACGGAGAAGACCGCGGCACACTCCAGTGACAGCACGGCGTCCGCTCCCGCGGTCGCTTCCTACCGCGCCTTCGGCAATGAACCGTTCTGGTCGGTGTTCGTCAACACGGACGGGCTTCGTTTCATCTCGCCGGAAGACAGCGCCGGCATCCACTTTCCACCCGTTGAACCGGTGGCGGCGGGCGACACGTTACGCTGGAAAGCCACGTCGGAGCGGGGCTCCATCGACGTGCGCATCTGGCCGGGCGCGTGCAGCGACGGCATGAGCGACACCGCGTGGAAATTCTCGAGCGCCGTTCAGCTCAACGAAACGACCTACCTCGGTTGCGCGGAGCAGGTGCTCGGAAACCCGGTGCGATGACGCCGCGCCACTAGCCCGTCTTGATCTCCATGAGGTAGCTCACGAGGCGGCGGATCAGCGCATCGCGCATCTCGAAGACGTCGCAGAAGACGAGGTTCATCACTGTGCCATCCGTGCGCCGGGCGAGCACGGATCCCTCCGCCACGACGACATCGTCCTCCTCGGTGAGACGCGTCACCGTGATGTCCGGCTTCCCGGTGAAGCCCTCGTCGACGATGTGCTTCGCGAACTCGTCCTTGCCCCGCGCGTGGAACCAGCCCGGGATCACCCACTCCACGTCGTCGGTCAGGCACGACAGGATCTCCTGCGCGTCGGTCGCGCGGAAGCCGTCCATGTAGCGCTGCACCGTCTTCTTGTTGGGAGTCATCGAATCCTCGCAATTCCTTTGTTTTTCTGCGTATTACCGCACCCAGAGTGGCATAAAACAAGTAGCCGCGGCCAGTAGTTCCCGCCGCCGGGTGGGTTGAAGACCCCATATCGGGCTGTCCGCACGACTGTCATGTTCTTCACAGACAGACCAAGCCTCAGGGTGCGCACCTCGCCGGCCCGATACCCCATCGCGGGCCGGCGAGGTTCGAGTCGAACAAAAGGAGACTCCAATGCT
>DASVAK010000150.1:0-3601 GCA_036376395.1 Candidatus Krumholzibacteriia bacterium | reverse complement strand
CGCTCCAGTCGCGACGGATCGATTTCCTCGTGGGGTCGCAGCAGTCGGGGAGCAATGAGCTCGAATTCGCCCAGCACGTTGACCGCTTGGTGGTGCGCTCAGCGCCAGGGAATGGGAAGGTTGAGACGGATCAGCTTGGCTTCCAGCTCTTCGCGCTCGCGGTTGCGCTTGAGGCCGTTCTTGCCGGGCTCGAGCCAGCCGTGCTTCTCCGCGATGGCGCGCGCGCCGTTCACGTCGCCCGCGCCGATCGACTGCACGATCCCGGTCTCGATACCGGAAAAACCCATCGCGTTCATGCGGTAGTCGAGGAAGGCCTCCCACGTGATCGGGCACCAGTTGCGCACGATCTCCTCGCCGATCACGGTCGCATACTGGCGGATCTCGAGCTGCGAGTGCTCGTCCATGCGCAGCGACAGGAAGTGAAGCAGGTTGTGAAGGTCGATCTTCCAGTACGCCTCGGTGTACGTGGAGAGCGGCAGGTCCTTGCGCGCCTGCTCGCGCGCGACACCGGCCTCGATGCGCTCCTGGTAAATGCGCCGCGACAGGCGGTGGAGCTCCGTTTCCTGTTTCGAGAAGCCGGCCCCGGCTCCCTCGTCGAAGAAGCCCTCACTTCCCTGCCGGTTGGCCCCGGATTGTTTGCGCCATTCGTTAACGGGTGTGGTCTGCGCGGCGTCGATGGCGAGCGAGTAGCGAGTACTATATTCATTCACCGAGGCTGATCTGTGTCGTATCCACTGGCGCCACGCGTCCATCGGGACGCGGACGTGCAGTTTGATCTCGCACATCTCGAACGGCGTGGTGTGACGGTGGCGCATGAGGTAGCGGATGAGTCCGCGGTCCTCGTTGATCTTCTTGGTACCCTTGCCGTACGACACGCGCGCCGCCTGCACGATGGATTCGTCGGATCCCATGTAGTCGACGACGCGCACGAAGCCGTCGTCGAGCACCTTGAACGGCTGTCCGAGGATCGCGTCGAGCGCGTCGACGCGCGGGCGTTCGAGTCGTTCGGCGGTTTCGGGCTGGTTGGATTCGATGTCCTGGGCCATGTCGTGTGTGCTCCGTGGTTTTCGCCCCGATTTAACCCCAAGTGCCGGGGCAAAACAAGTGGAAGAACACCGGAAGCTCGGGTAACGTCGCGCACATGAATCGCGAATCAATGCGCACGCGCCTGGACGCCACCCGGGAGCCCTGGGACGTGCTCGTCATCGGAGGCGGGGCGACGGGTCTGGGCTGCGCCCTCGACGCCGCCGCGCGCGGATTCCGCACCGTGCTGGTGGAAGCGCGCGACTTCGCCGCCGGGACATCGAGCCGCAGCACCAAGCTCTTCCACGGCGGCGTGCGCTACCTGCGCGGCGGCCACGTGCAGCTGGTGGCGCAGTCGCTGCGAGAGCGCGAGCATGTGCGCCACCACGCCGCGGGGCTGGTGCGCGACATGGCCTTCCTGGTTCCCGCCTATGGACTCGCCGAACGGTTTTATTTCTCCGCCGGCCTGCGCCTCTACGACGTGCTCTCGCGCGCCGGCGCCGCCGACCGCTCGCACGCGGTATCGCGCGACGAAGCGCTCCGGCTCTGCCCCACGCTTCAGCCCCGCGGTCTGCGCGGAGGCGTGATCTACCATGACCTCCAGTTCGACGACGCGCGCTTCGCGATGGAGCTGGCGCGCGCGGCCGCGGCGCGCGAGGCGGTGCTGCTCAACTACGCCGGCGTGGAGGAACTGATGATCGCGCGCGGGCGCGTGGAAGGCGTGGTGGTCCGCGATGCCGCTCGCGGCGACACGCTCTCGATCCGGGCCCGCGTGGTCATCAACGCCGCCGGCGTGTTCGCGGATGAGATCCGCCGCCTGGCGCGGCCGCAGGCGGCGCCGATGCTCCGCTTCAGCCGCGGCGCGCACATCGTTCTCGACAATTCCTTCCTCGGTGGCGAGACCGCCGTGCTCGTGCCGCGCACCGACGACGACCGCGTCGTGTTCGTGATTCCGTGGCGCGGCCACGTGCTGGTGGGGACCACCGATACACCTGTCGATACCCCGGATCACGATCCGTCCGCGACGGCCGACGACGTGAACTTCCTGATCGAGCACGCCGCACGCTATCTCATGCACGCCCCCGGGCGGCACGATGTGAAGAGCGCCTTCGCCGGCCTGCGCCCGCTCCCGGCGGAGAAGGGCCGGACCGCCAACGTGCGCCGCGATCACCGCGTGGAAGTGGCCGGCGGCATGGTGACAATCTGCGGCGGCAAATGGACGACGTACCGGCTCATGGCGCACGACGCCGTGGATGCCGCGGCGAAGGAAGGCGCGCTAGCGTCGCGCCCCGACACGCGCGCCGAGTCGCTGGGGGCGCCGCCGGCCGCGAATGCGCGCCTCGAGGAGCAAATTGTCGCGGGTGATGCGCTCGACGCGGACGATGTGGCCGAGATCACGCGTATCGCGCGCGACGAAATGGCGCTCACCGTCGAGGACGTGCTCGCGCGCCGCACACGCGCGTTGTTCCTCGATGCCAGGAGGAGCGTGGCGGCGGCCCGGGTAGTGGCAGAGACAATGGCGGGGGTTTCAGGCCGGGACGCGGCGTGGATCGAGCACGAAGTGGAATCGTTCGCGGCGCTGGCTGACAGATACAGTGTGTGATCAGGCGTCGCGGGGATCGACGCGGCCGCCGGCGAGCGGTTGCGTCGTGATCACGTAGTCGGCCACCGGGACGCCGCCGATCAGGTGCTCCTGGATGATGCGCTCCAGCACCTCGGGTGTGCACCCGCGGTACCAGACTCCTTCCGGGTAGACCACGGCCACCGGCCCCTCGCGACACACGCGCAGGCAGTTCGCGCGGCTGCGCGCGACGCCGTGCTCGGCGAGCCCGAGCTCCTTCAATCGCCGCTTGAGGTACTCCCACGACGCGTGCGATTCCTCCCGGTCGCTGCACTTGGGCTCGGTCTGGTCGCAGCACAGGAAGATGTGCCGGCGCGCGCTGGTGATGCCGACATCGTCGATGCGCTTGCGCAACTTTTCTTCGTCGTGGATACGGTCTTCGTCCTTCACTTGCTCGTCTCCCGGTAGATCAGGTAGGGATTGCGCTGCGCGGTCGGCATGAGCACCAGCTTCGAGACGTTCACGTGCTCCGGCGCGCCGGCGACGTACACAATGGCATCGGCGACGTCCTCCGCGGTGAGCGGCTCGAAACCGTCGTATACCTTGTTGGCGCGCTCCTCGTCGCCGTGGAAGCGCACCACCGAGAACTCCGTCTCGGCCGCGCCCGGATCCACGCTGGAGACGCGCACCTTCGTCCCGTGCATGTCGATGTTCATGCTCTCGGTGAGGCCTCGCACCGCGAACTTGGTCGCGCAGTAGACGTTGCCGCGCGGATACGTGATGTAGCCCGCGACACTCCCGATGTTGATCACGTGACCGGCGTTGCGCGCCACCATGTGCGGCATCACCTCGCGGCTCACGTTGAGCAGACCCTTCAGGTTGGTGTCGATCATCGCGTCCCAGTCGTCGTAGTCGCCCTCGTGGATGGGGTCGAGCCCGGCGGCGAGGCCGGCGTTGTTGATGAGCACGTCGACGTGGCGTCCGGCGTCGTGGAGATCGGCCACCGCCTTCTTCACG
>DASVAK010000149.1:0-8335 GCA_036376395.1 Candidatus Krumholzibacteriia bacterium | reverse complement strand
AGCTGCTCTGCCAGGAGAAGGAGTCGAAGATCCAGCCGCCGCCGAGGAATCCGAGCAGCGTGCCGATGATGCCCAGCGTCCAGAAGACCGCGTTCATGCCGAGCAGCCGCGCGGGTTCCACGATCTCGGGCAGCAACGCCGAGCGCGCGGGGGCGAACATGAGGTCGAAGATCGACGTCACGAACGCGGCCGCGTAGAACGCGTAGATGGTGTGCGTGTTGTCGTAGACGAAGGGAACGCACATCACGAGCAGCGCGCGGATGACGCAGGCGGCCAGGATGGTGGCGGGTTTGTTCCACCGGTCGATGAGCGACCCCAGCAGCGGCGTGAAGAGAAGGATGGGGACCTGCGAGAACAGCGTCAGCTTGAGCAGCTCGACGCTCGAGCCGGGCGCGAGCAGTCCGAGCATTCCCACCAGCGTGAATTGCTTCAACCGGTCGCCCAGCAGCGCGACCATCTGGACGGATCCGAACAACTGCAGGGTGGGTTCGCGGCGCACGCACGCATCCTAGCAGGGCGCTGAAAAGCCGGTCCAGCAAGCGTTCACGCGCCCGCGCGCGGCGCAGCGCATCGGGGTTCGCGTTTTTGCGCACGGCGGGGCAGAATGCTGTGCCCGCGCCGGGCGCATTCTTCCCGATCCGTGGAGCGGGACGTTACTGGCGGTACGGCATACGGTTGCCGCGTTCCTTATCGCGCCTCCTTGGCATGTAACTTGCCCTTCGCCGCCTGCCGGGGCGGTCTCCGGGGGCGCTTGAGCTTTATCTCACCCTGGCCTGACTGCAGCAAGAGCACGATCCGGTCGGCCGCTCCGGCAGTTACACCACGCAGTTTTCGCATACGAGAGAGACGGGAAGGTCACGAGCCATGGTCGTGCTCAACTACACTGGCGGGGAAGTCAACGCGAAGATCGTCTATTACGGGCCGGGCCTGTCGGGCAAGACCACGAACCTCGAGTTCATCCACGACCGCACGCCCGAGAACGCGCGCGGCAAGATGGTCTCGATGAAGACGCAGACCGACCGCACGCTGTTCTTCGATTTCCTCCCGCTCGAGCTGGGCGAGATCAACGGCTACCGCACGCGCTTCCTGCTCTACACGGTGCCGGGCCAGGTCTACTACAACGCGACGCGCAAGCTCGTGCTCAAGGGCGCGGACGCGGTGGTGTTCGTCGCCGATTCGTCGCGCGGCAAGCTCGACGAGAACCTCGAGAGCCTGCGCAACCTCGAACAGAACCTGAACGAGCACGGCATGAGCCTCGACGAGCTCCCGTGGGTGATCCAGTACAACAAGCGCGACGCCTCCGACGCGATGGCGGTGGCCGACCTCGACGCGCGCCTGAACCCGCTGCGGGTTCCGAGCTTCGAGGCCGTGGCCACGCAGGGCAGCGGCGTCTACGAGACGTTTCACGGCATCGCGACGCTGGTGTACTCGGTGCTGAAGGAGCGACTCGAGCGCGAGCTCGAAGCGGGCGCTCCGGCCCACGCCCCCGCGGTCGCGTCGCCCGCGACGGTTGCGCCCGCGCGCTCCGCGAAGCCCGCCGCGTCGGGCGAGATCGAATTCGACAGCGCGATCGATTCGATGCTGCGCGAGATGGACGTGCCCGGTCGCGCCGCTCCGGCGCCCGCTCCTCCGGCTCCCGCCCCGGCCACGCCAACTGTCCAGAAAGCAGTGAGCATTACCCCGGCTCCGGCCGCGGCGCCCGCACCGGTCGTGCAGGCCACGCCGCGCGCACAGGAAGTGCCGGTGGCGGCGGCGCTCCGGCCCGGCGCGACGCCGTCGCCCGCCGCGCCCGCGCAGGCGCCGTCGCTGCGCGATTCGGACGTGTTCGCGCGCGCGCCGGAATCGTTCGACGTGGAGCTCGGGCGCCTGCCCGCGCTCGACGATGCCGCGTTCGCGTCGGAGAGCGCCCGCGAAGAGGGTCCGAACGAATTCGTCACTGACCCGATGCGCCGGCCCGTTGCGAAACCACCCGCGCCCGCGGTGCGGACCGAACCCGCGACGCGCGTCGACGCCGCCACGCTGGTGGCGGAACCGGCTCCGCGCGCCGAGGCGACGCCGAAGGTCGAGCCGAAGGCCCAGCCCGAGCCCGAGCCGGAGCAGGAGCCGCGCGACACACCTCCCGCGCTGATCCACGTGCCCATCGTGCTCACTCGCGCGCAGGCGCGCCCGGGGGCATCGATCCGGCTCGTCCTGGACATCCGCGTCGCCGACGAATAGCCCGCCGCGAGCGCCTCCGCCAGCGTCGCACGATTTCTGTGGAAAACCGCATGAAGCGGTTTTCGCACAATCATTTCCATTTTCCCGGAAAATTCTTGACAGATTTTTTACCCCTGCATTAGGTTCGGCCCGAGCTTAATCCGCATCTCGTTGTCTTTGCTCATTTTCGGCGCGTTTTGGCGCCGCCAGGGAGGGGTCTCGTGGCTGGTTGGATTCGCCGCAGAGAAAAGGGTGCGTCAGGGCCGTTTTCGTTCCTTCGCCGTCAGTCGTCCGCCCGTGGCACCGACCCCCGTGCCGCGCTGGAAACCGCCCGGGAAGCCTGGAAGGACGGACGCCAGAAAGAGGCGCTCGCGCTCGCCCGCGAGGTGGCCGCGCTCGACCACCTGCCGGAGGGTCTGCGCGAAACCGTGGGCCAGTTCCTGCTGGACGCGGACGACCTCGATACCGCGCTGGTGTGCTTCGAGCGGCTCGCCGCCGAGCAGCCCGCGGCAGCGCTGCCGCACTACTTCCGCGGCCGCATCTACGATCGCATGTCGCGCCTCGACGACGCGCTCGCCGCGCACCGCCGCGCGATCGAGCTCGAGCCGGGTAACGCCGAGAGCCACTACCGCTTCGGTGTCACGCTCTCGCGCAACGAGCGCCTGGCGGAAGCGGAGGAGTGTTACCGCCGCGCCATCGCGCTCGACCGCGCCCACTCGCGCGCCTACACCAATCTCGGATTCCTGATGGACCAGCGCGGCGATCGCGCGCAGGCCGTGCAGCTGTTCCGCCGCGCGCTGCAGTTCAACCCGCATAGCGCCGAGGCGCACTTCAATCTCGGCGCGCTCTACGGCGAACACGGGAACCACGAAGAGGCGATCCGGGAATTCCGTCACGCCATCCGCCTCTCGCCCGAGAGCATCGAGGCGAACTACAACCTGGGCATCTCGCTCTACGAGATCGGCGATCTCGATGCGGCACTGGACGCGTTCCGCCGCGTGACGCGGCTTTCGGCCAACCACGCCGACGCGCACTATTTCACGGGCATGATCTACTTCCGCAAGGGACTGCACGCGAAAGCGGTGAAGCTCCTGCTGTCCGCGCTCAAGACGAACCCGGATCACCCGTCGATCCTGTACCACATCGGCATGTGCTACAACCACCTCGAGCAGCCGTCCAAGGCGATTCCGCCGCTCAAGCGCGTGACGGAGCTCTCGCCCGACGACCACCGCGCGTTCTATGCGCTCGGCATGGTCTACGACCGCGCCGACATGCGCGACGAGGCGCGCGAGGCGTACCGCACCGCCGAGGCAAAGCTGCACGCGGGCCACATGCGCGTGGCGTGATGCGTGCCGCGAACCGGTTCGCGTGCTGCGCCCTGGTGGTTGCGCTCGCGTGTCCCGCGGCCGTGTTCGCGGTGGGCCACGAACGGATTCCCCTCGATCACTGGAGCTACCCCGCGCTCGAGCGGTTCGAAACGCTCGGGCTGTGCGTGCTTTCCGACGACCGCCCCTTCACGCGCGACGAGATCGCGCGGCTGACCACTCGCATCCGCGACGCGGCTGACCGCGACGCGTTATCCGCGCGCGACCGCTACGAGCTCGAACGTCTCGAGCGCGAGTTCACGGCGCCGGAAGCGGTCGATGATCCGGGCGCGCGCTATGACGCGGCGTGGTACGGCCGCGACGGCTCCATCGCGCTCGAGGGCGACATCGCGTTGCTGCCCTACGTGCAGCAGGCGCCCTTTTCCGACGAGGTGGAGGCGTTCGCCGGCGTGACGCCGGAACTGCGCGCGCACTTCGGCGACCATTTCACCTACGACGTGCGCTACCAGCTCCTCTACGGCCCCGAGCACGGCGCCCGTGGCGACGACCAGAAGCCTTCGCGGCGCGAGAAGAGTTTCAACGGGCTCACGTCGCTGTTCGAACGCTCGTACGTGATCGGCGCGTGGGACCAGGTCGAGGTGTTCCTCGGCCGCGACCACGTCGACTGGGGCCCGTCGGCGAACGGCAACCTGATCACGCCGGGGCAGAGCTACAGCATCGACCAGCTGGGCGGCCGCCTGCGCTGGCGCGCGCTTCGCTTCGACTTCTTCTACGGGCAGTTGTGGGGCGCCCCCGAGCGTTACATGGCGGGGCACCGGCTCGACGTAACACTCGGCCGCAGCGTGTTCGGCGTGTCCGAGACGGTGGTGTACGGCGGGCGCGGCGTCGACTGGATGTACCTGATGCCGATCGGGTGGTACTACGCGAACCAGTTCAACGAGCGCACCAACAGCGACAACGTGATCTGGTCGCTGGATGCGAAGACGAGCGTGGTGCGCACGCTCACGCTCTACGGCAGCCTGCTCGTCGATGACTTCCAGTTCGAGCGCGACGGCAACTACCCCGACAAGCTCGCCTTTGACGTGGGCGCGCGCTGGGTGCCGGCGGCGCCGTGGGGTCTCGAGGTGCGCGGCCAGTATCGCCGTGCAGACATCTATACCTATTCGCACTCGGAATCTCTTTCGGTGTACGTGAGCGGCGCGGGCGAGATCGAAAACGGCGACGTGATTCTCGGCGGTGCGCCCGGACCCGACGCCGACTCATGGTTCATCGACGCGGACATCTACCCGCGTCCCAACTGGCGCGTGACCGCGAGCTCGTTTGGCGGGCGCATCGGCGAGGGCAACGATGTGAGGCCATTCGTGCTTCACGTCGACGATCGCGATCCACCGTTCCCGTCGGGCGTCGTGGAAGAGGGCCTCGGGTTTGGCGTGGCGACGCGCTGGGAGATCGACGGTAACCGCTGGGTCGCTGCCGGGTACTCGCATGTGAGTGCGGACAATCGCGGCCACGTGCAGGGTGCAAACGACACCGCCGACTCGTTCCGGCTGGAGCTTGGCCTGGACTTCCCGTAGGCTCCGGGCATGCACGCCATCGCGTTCTTCTCCATTCTTCGCCCACATAACATGCTGGCATCGGCGCTCGCCGTGGTGGCGGGGGCGTTCATCGCGGGGGACCCGCGCGCCGGCGGCGTCGTCACGGCGGCGTTGCTCGCCGCGCTCGTCACGGGCGCGGGGAACATCCTCAACGACTGCTTCGATATCGACATCGACCGCATCAACAAGCCGCGCCGCCCACTGCCCTCGGGGCGCATCACGCGCCGTGCGGCGCTGGGCTGGTACGCCGCCATCTCGATCCTCGCCACCGCCGGGGCGGCGTTCCTGGTGCCGCGCGCGACCGGCACGTTGATCATGGGCTGGGAAGTGGCGCTCGCGCTCTACGCCGCGGTGTGCAAGCGCTGGCTCGTCGCGGGCAATGTGCTCGTGGCCACGATTTCGTCGAGCGCGTTCTTCGCCGGCGCGCTGCTGGCCGGGAATCCGCGCGCGGCGCTCGTTCCGGCCGCCATTGCGTTCGCTTTCGTCTGCTGTCGCGAGATCGTCAAGGGCGCGGAGGACGTGGAGGGTGACCGCAGCGGCGGCGTCCGCACGCTGGCCGTGGTGCTGGGTGAGCGCGCCGCGGGCACGATCGCCGCGGTGCTCATGCTCGTGCTCGCCGCGTTGATCCCGCTGCCGGCGCTCACGCTCCACTACCGCGCCGGCTACCTGTTTGCGATGGACCTGTGCGTCGTGCCGGTGCTGCTGGCCGGCGCGCTTCGCGTGGCGGGAACGAGCGAGCGAGCGGCCTTCACGCGCACCAGCCGCTCGCTCAAGCTCGGGATGTTCCTTGGAATCGTGGCGATCGCGCTGGGCGCGTGACCGCGATCAGGGGAAGAACAGGCTGACACCCGCGGCGAACGCCCAGTACTCGGTGTCGAATCCCACCACCACGATCTCGTCGGGCGTCGTGAAGACCACCGAATCGTCCGTGCTGCCGTGGTAATAGAGTGCCTGCGCGTTCAGCCCCAGCCAGCGCGCGGGCAGCCACAACAGGCCGCCGCCGGCCTGGATCGAGAATTCCCAGTCCGAGTCCTCGCGCGAAAACGGATCGAGGAATTCGAGCTGCACGCCGCCCATTCCGAAGCGGATGTAGGGGCGGATCGCGGTGGCGGTCGGGATCACGATGCGCAGGAAGCCCGACGCCGTCTGCACCTGTGTCTGCAGCGAATCCCCGAGTGTCTTGTCGTCGAAGCGGACCTCCGAATAGGAGAATCCGAGCGACGTCGTGCGACCGACGAAGTGTTCGATCTCGACCGCCCAGTCGATCGCTCCCTCCTCCTGGTTGCCGTAGCCCGCGCGCCCGTCGGCGAACTCCCCGACGGGAAGGTCCTTGCCGAGATACCCGGAGACGGCGGTTCGCTGGTAGAGGAGCGGCGGCGCGCTGCGGCGGGTGACCGCGTCCGCGCTCGTCGTGGCACACACCAGGACGGCGGCCAGGCACATCGTCACGTGAATTGAACGCATGTTTTTCTCCTGCTCTTCGGGGGATTTCGGGCCGATCACGGGGCGGTCAGGCTTGTGCGCCTGCTGAATGATGGCGTTGCGGCGCCGCGATGTCAACCGCGCAGGGCTACTGGACCAGCACCATGCGGGCGGTCCCGGCCGCCACGCCGTCGACCACGAGACGGCAGAAATAGACGCCGCTCGCCACCCGGATGCCGCCGTCGGTCTCGCCGCGCCAGGTGATGTCGTGCAGCCCGGCGCCGGCGCGGGAGATCTCGAAATGGCGCACGAGCTCGCCGGTCACGGTGACAATGTCGAGCCGAATCCGCGCGCTGCGCTCGAGCGAGAAGCGGATGGTCGTCGACGGGTTGAAGGGATTCGGGAAATTGCCGAGCAGGCGTGCACTCGCGGGCGCATCGCCCACGCCGGTCGCCGCGCGCCCGAGCCGGTAGATGTTCCCGTCCGACGCGCCGATCAGCACGTCACCGCTGGCGCTGGTGCCGACGGTGAGCATCACGTGGTCGTGCCCCGCGAGCTCGAATCGCTCCGGCGGCGCGGCGCCGTCGTAGTGCAGCCCCCACACCATGTGGCTGAAGTAATCGGCGAACACGAAGATGCCGTTGAGCTCGGGAAGACGCGGGCTGCGGTAACGCGCGCCGCCGACGATGGCGTCGCCCTCGCTGTGCGAGTACGCGTACAACGGAAGCTGCAGGCTCTTTCCCGTGGTGTCGCACGGCGAACCCGTCGGGAAGCACATGGGTCCTTCCATGAGCGGCCAGCCGTAATTTCTTCCGCGCGAAATCAGATCGATTTCCTCCCACTTGTCTTCACCCACATCGCAGACCCAGAAGTCATTCGTGAACTCGTCGATCCAGAATCGCCACGGGTTGCGGAAGCCGTAGGCGTAGATCTCCGGGCGGACACCGCCGCCGGCATTGGCGAACGGGTTGTCGGGGGGAATCGCGTACGGCGGATAGGGAATGGGTGGCATGTCCGGATCGACATCGACGCGCAGGATCGACCCGGGCAGCGTGGTGAGGTCCTGCGCGTTGGTATCGACGCGGTTGTCGCCCATCGCGATGTAGAGGTAACCGTCGTTGCCGAAGGCGAGCTGGCCCCCGCAGTGGAACGGATTGATCTGCGGGTTGTCGATCAGGATGACTTCGCTCGCGGCATCCGCGACGTCCGGATCGGCGCTCACCGTGTACCGCGCGACGATTGTGCGCATGGGCTCGGCGGACACGTAGAACACGAAGAATTCGTCGTTGGTCCGGTACGACGGATGGAACGCGAGCCCGAGCAGCCCCGCTTCGCCGTAATTGCGCACCTTCGTGCGGATATCGAGAAACGGTTTCGCGGTGGTGGTCTGGACGTCGTTCTCGAACACCCAGATGAAGCCGCGTTTCTCGACCACGAACATCCGGTTGGTGCCGTCATTGGCGGGCTGGATGTCGGTCGGGGAGGTGAAGTCGAGCCCCGGGTAGGCGGGCTCGAGCTGGTACTGCGCGCGCGCGAACGGGGGGTCGGCGGCGACCAGCAGGGCGGACACGAGCAGGGCCCGGCGGCACGACATCATGGGGGGTGAAATCATGGGTAATCAGGGAGGGGCGACCCCGGGGCCGGCATGGCGATCCCGTCGACCATCCATTATACTGGCCGCCGGTCCGGCGGGTAAAGAGATGCCTGATTTTTCAGCCGGTTGTCCGGATTGGTTGAACCAGAACCCGAGGTGAGAGTCCAGTGCGTTCCCTCCTGTTTCCCATGGTGGCGTTGATC
>DASVAK010000137.1:0-15865 GCA_036376395.1 Candidatus Krumholzibacteriia bacterium | reverse complement strand
GCCCGCGAGCGTCAGCGTCTTCGCGAGATTGTCCAGCGCGGGACGCGACGCGGTCACAACGTGCACGCGCGCCTCGAGACGCGCGCCAAACATGCCGGCAGGCTGTCGTATGCCCCGCTGGCTGTCAACGATAAACTCCTGTGGAAGGGTATGAATGATCTCGCGATCTTGTGGCAAGGAAAACTTTCGCGCGGCCTCGAGTGCGCGCGTCACATCGCTCATCGAGATCTCGTTGTCGGGCTTCACCACCGACACGACGCCGCGACTGTTCATGCTGCGGATGTGTTCGCCGGCCGCGCCGACGTTCCATGCCCGCGGCGAAACGCCCGCCATCTTCTCCGCGTCGCCGATCGCTTTCACCACGCACTCGGCGGCGCGCTCGATGTCGGTCACGACGCCCTGGCGAAGGCCGTCGGAGGCGGAAAGCCCCACGCCGATGACACGCATTCCGCCCGAGGTTTCCTCCGCGATGAGCGCGGCCACCTTGGTGGTCCCCATGTCGATTGCCCCGAGCAATCGGCGCTGATTCTTCATGATCATCGTTTGTCTCCTTGCCCTTCCATTCTCACCGCACTCGCGTCGTGTCGCCGGTCCGCCCGGCGCCACTATTCCCGCACTCGCGGGTCCTGTCGCCGGTCACCCCGGACCAAACTCGCCGCGCTCGTTAACGCGGCGAGTTTGCCGGGGTCTCCGCCCGGCGCCACCCGCTCGTGCTGTTTCTCGTTACAGTTCGCTTCTTAGGACCACCTGGTTCTCGAAGCGCAGATCGATCAGCCGGCCCGGTTCCTCGCGCCGCGCCAGCTCCTCGCGCAGCATGAAGAACTTGCGCAGGCGGCGCTCGTAATCGCCGTCGCCCAGCAGCAGTACGCAATCGTCGCGGAGCGAGCGGATGGAGATGCCCGCCTGGGTGGCGCGCAGCTCGGAGATGTTGCCCGCGAACTCGGCGCCCAGGTCGCGGCAGACACGGAGCGCTTCCAGCGCGCCGCGCACCATCGGGTCCTCGCAGCGGCGGCCCGCCCGGACGTCGTCGCGCGCCACACCCGTGATGGTGGGCAGGTCGAGCAGTCCGGTGAAGCGGTCGCCCGGCATCACCATGCCCGCGGCGTCGATCTCGAAGAAGCGATCGGTGTAGACCAGGGCTACCGGCTCGCGCTCGGCGATGTTGTAGACCACGCGGTCGGGGAGCACGCGGCGGCATTCGACACTCGCGATGCGCGGGTGCGACTCGAGCCGGATCTCCACCGCGTCCAGCGGGGCGAGCAGGATGTTCTGCCCGCGCAGGTCGCCCACCAGCCGATCGAGCTCGGCGGGGTCGATGCGCGACAGTCCGGCCAGCTCGACCTTCTCGATGGCGAAGCGGTTCGCGGTGGTCAGGTAGTTGTACAGGTACATCGAGGCCACGATGAGGACCCCGACGATGAAGACGCCGATCACCCGCCGCGCGCGCGCGCGGATCGCATGACGCTGTTCCGGTCCCGAGCTAACGATCGCCAAGGATGACCACCTCCGTCTTGAGTTCCACCCCGTACCGCTTCGACACTTCGGTCCGGGCGAGTTCGATCAGGGCTTCCACGTCCGCCGCGGTCGCGCTCCCGTCGATGTTGATGATGAAGTTCGCGTGCATATCAGAAATCATCGCGCCGCCGCGACGCGTGCCCTTGAGTCCGCACCCCTCGATCATCTCCGCCGCGAAGCCCCCGGGCGGATTGACGAAGGTGCTGCCAAAGCTCCGTTCCCAGATCGGCTGGGTGTTCTTGCGCCCCACCGACCGCTCGTAAACGTCCTTGCGAATCGTTCCCGGCGGGCAGTTGAAGGTGGCGCCAACCACCACCGCGCGCGGGTCGAGGCTCGTGTGCCGGTACGTGAACGAGATCGTGCCCGCCTCCACCGACCGGATCGCCCCCGTCGCGTCGACGATGCGCGCGCGCACGAGCACGTCCTTCACTTCCCCGCCGAAGGCGCCCGCGTTCATGTGCACCGCGCCGCCCACCGACCCCGGGATTCCGATGCCGAACTCGAGCCCCGTGCGCTTCGCCCGCGTCATCTTGAGCGAGAGCGGCGCAAACGACGCGCCCCCCTCGGCAAAGACCGTCCGCCGGTAGACGCGGACCTTCGTCATGTGCACCGCCAGCTTGATCACCAGGCCGGCGTAGCCCGAATCGCGCACGATGAGGTTCGACCCCTTGCCAACCGCGACGTACGGAATGCCGTGCGTGTTCGCCCAGCGCACCGCCCGTCCCACTTCCGGCGCCGTCGCGGGCAGCACCATCCAGCGCACCGGCCCGCCCACGCCGACCGTCGTGTGCCCCGACATCGGCTCGTCGACGAGCATCCGCTCGCCGAAGATGCGGCGCAGCGCGTCCTGCGCGCGCTCGAGCCCGGGTGTTGTTTTCACCGCGCATCCTTCTTCTCCGCGACGCGTCCGAGTTTTTCCAGCAGCCTCTCGCCCGTCTTGTAGATGTCGCCCGCGCCCATCGTGATGACCAGGTCGCCCGGCCGGACCTCGGAGAGCACGCGCTCGAGGAGCGCGTCCATCGACGGCGCATGCTCGACCGGGACGCTGCTCTTCGCCTTCACGCGGTCGATGATGGTGTGCGCGGTGACGCCCGGGATGGGCTTCTCGCCGGCCGGGTAGATGTCGGTCACGAAGACGCGATGTGCGCCCTCGAAACAGCGCGCGAACTCGTCGGCCACCGACTGCGTGCGCGAGTAGCGGTGGGGCTGGAAGAGCACGAACAGGCGGCGTCCGTAACTCGACACCGCGCCGCGAATGGTGGCCGCGATCTCGGTCGGATGGTGGCCGTAGTCGTCGACCACGAGCACGCCGCCCTGCTCGCCCTTGATCTCGAAGCGGCGGCCGACTCCCTGCCAGTGCTCGAGTCCCGCCTTGATCTGCTCGAAGGGGACGTCGAGCCAGAGCCCCGCCGCCACCGCGGCAATGGCGTTGCGGGCGTAATGGTCGCCCGGAATATGGATCGTCACGTCGCCCAGCTCGCCCTGCGCGTTGGCGACCGCGAAGCGCGTCCAGCCCGGCCCGCGTTCGACCACGCGCCCGGCCACGTCGGCCGTGCCGCCCAGCGAGTAGGTGACCTTGCGGCGCTGGATGCGCGGCGCGAGCGCCATCGCGCGCGCGTCGTCGGCGCAGATGATCACGGCGCCGTAGAACGGGACGCGGTTGGCGTACATCTGGAACGCGTCCTCGATGGCGGCCAGGTTCGGGTAGTAGTCGAGGTGCTCGAGGTCGATATTGGTGATGATGGCGATCGACGAGGGCAGGTTCACGAACTGGCCGTCGCTCTCGTCGGCTTCGGCGACGACGTACCGGCTGCCGCCCAGGCGCGCGTTGCTCGAGAGCGCGCGCACCTTCCCGCCCACGATCACAGTGGGGTCGAGGCCGCCCTGCGCGAGCACCGACGCGATCAACGACGTGGTCGAGGTCTTCCCGTGCGCGCCCGCCACGGTGACGGCGTACTTGAGACGCAGGAGCTCGGCCAGCATCTCGCCGCGCGGGATGATGGGAATGCCCAGCCGGCGCGCCTCGACCAGCTCGGGGTTTTCCTTCGTCACGGCGCTCGAGTACACCACCACGTCGGCGCCGGCCACGTGCTCGCCCTGGTGTCCCTGCCAGATCGCCGCGCCCATCGACTGCAGCCGCGCGGTGAGGTCGGACGCCTTCTGGTCGGACCCGCTCACCTGGAAGCCCAGGTTGAGCAACACCTCGGCGATGCCGCTCATGCCGATGCCGCCCACTCCCACGAAGTGAATCCGTTTGGTGCGTCCGAGGAAGACCATGCGTCAGTCCATCACTTTCACGCCGCGCGTCTCACGCGCTCATGCGACTCTTTTTTTTTAGCGATCTCCAGGATCGCCCGGGCCGAGTCGGCCGCCGCGTCGGGCTTCGACCACGCGCGCATCGCCTTCGACATCGCCGCGCGCTTTTCCGGCGCGTCGATCAGGGCGCCCAGCATGCCGGCCAGAGCGTCGCCGTTGAGGTCGGCGTCGCGCACCGACAGCGCCGCGCCCGCCTTCACCAGCGGCGCCGCGTTGCTCTCCTGGTGCGCGTCGGCCGCGTACGGGTACGGCACGAAGATCGCCGGCACGCCGAAGAGCGCGAGCTCGAAGACCGACGACGCGCCCGAGCGCGCCACCGCGACGTCGGCGAGCGAGTAGGCGAAGTGCACCTCGTCCAGGTACTCGAGCACACGCACGCGGGGCGAGCTTCCCGTGCGCTTCTCGACCTCGGCGCGGTCCGCGCGACCGGCCAGGATGATGAACTGGACGTCGCGCATCCCCACCAGCCGCGCCGCCGCGTCGGCGCCGGCCAGATTGAGCGAGTGCGCGCCGCGGCTTCCGCCGACGACTAGCACCGTGGGCAGCGATGCATCGAGTCCGAAAAATCCGGATGCCTCTTCGCGCGTCGCGCGCGGCAGGCGGCGGATCGGGTTTCCCACCACGCGCGCGCTCACGCGCGCCGGGAGCCATTGCTTCGATTCCTGGTAGCCGAGCAGCACCAGGCTCGCGCGCGAGGCAAGGCGGCGATTGACGAGCCCGGGCACGCTGTTCTGTTCCTGCAGGACGCGCGGGATGCGCGCGAGAACCGACGCGATCACCATGGTGGCGCTGGCGTAGCCGCCGGTGCCGAGCACGACATCGGGCCGGAAGTCGCGGACGAGCCGGAGCGCGCGCACCACACCCGACGCCAGCATGAGCGGGGACGCGAGCTTGCGCGCGATCGACGCGCGGCGCAGTCCGTACCCGGGGAGCAACGAGTGCGCCAGGGCGGCGCGCTCGAAGATGCCCTGCTCGACGCCGCCCTGCGCACCGACGAAGAGCGACTCGACCGGCGTCATGCCGGCGAGCGCCTCGACGATGGCGATGCCCGGATAGACGTGGCCGCCCGTCCCGCCGCCCGCCACGATGATGCGCAGACCGTTCGCCATGCCTTCCTATCTCGCCCCCACCGGGAGGCGGTGCCACGACGACGCCGCGCGCCGCTGCGGCGCGGGCATGCGCCGCGACAGGTTCAGCATCACGCCCACCGAGAACGCGTTCACGATCAGCGCCGATCCGCCGTAGCTCAGAAACGGCAGCGGCAGCCCGGTCACCGGAAAGAGGCCGGTCGCGACGTACATGTTGAGCGCGGCGTAGATGAACACCGACGCCGTGATCCCCACGCCGAGGAGCTGGCCGAAGCGATCGCTCACCTCGTGGGCGATGCGCAGGCCGCGCAGCGCGAGGAACAGGAACGCGCCGCTCACCGCGAGGGTGAGCACGAGCCCTCCCTCTTCGCCCACGATGGAGAAGATGAAGTCGGTGTACGAGTCCGGGAGCCACGAGAGCTTCTGCTCGCTGTGGCCGAATCCGCGTCCGAACAGCCCGCCCGAGCCGAAAGCGATCAGCGATTGCTCGACCTGCCAGTTGAGTGCCTCGCTCTTGCCGTGGCCGATACCGACGAAGGTGAGGATGCGGTCGCGCACGTAGGGGTGCCGCGCCACTTCCACCACCGCCAGCGACGCGCCCAGACCGACGAAGCCGGCCAGGTGCAGAATGCGCGCGCCGCCGACGTAGAGCATGCACAGCGAGATCGCGATGGTGGCGCTCGCCGTGCCGAAGTTCGGCAACGCCGCGGTGATCCCGGCCACCAGCGCGATGGCGCCAGCGGCGGGAAGGAACCCGCGCTTGAAGTCCACCAGGTCGCGGCCGCAGCGCGCCATCCACCAGGCGAGGAACATCACCAGCGCGGTGCGCGCCACCTCGGACGGCTGCAGCGTGGTGTTGATGATCGGAATCAGCAGCCACCGCTGCGTGTCGCGGATGGTGAACCCCAGCACGAACAGGCTGAGCATCAGGAGGATGCTCAGCACGAGCAGCGCCGGCGCCGCCTTGCGGTAGAGCCGGTAGTCGACGCGCGAGGCCACGAACATGATCACGAGCGCGATGATGCAGCGCACCGCGTGGTTCTTCATGAGGGCGAACTGGTCGCCGTGGAACTTGCCGCCCGCGAAGAACGAGCTCGACGAGAGCACCAGGCTCACCCCGATCGCCATGAGCGAGAGCGTGATGACGAGGATGCGGCGGTCGGTGCCGATCCGGAGGAGCCGCTGTCCCGGTGTTTCCCCGGGGGCGGGCGTCGTCGTGTCGATGGCGTCGCGCATGGGCGGTCCCTCCTCTAGAGCCGGTTGACGCACGCGCGGAAGACGTCCCCGCGCTCCTGGTAGTTCTTGAACATGTCGAAGCTCGCGCACGCCGGCGCGAGCAGCACCGTGTCCCCGGCACGGGCGATGTCGCGCGCGATGCGCACCGCATCCTCCATGTCGCGCGCGTCCGTCATGTCGGCGTGGCCTTCGAGCGCGCGCCGGATCACCGCCGCCGCCTCGCCGATCAGGAGCGCGCGGCGCACGCGGCCCAGGTGCGGGAGCAGCGCGGCGAAGTTGCCCTCCTTGTCGCGTCCCCCGAGGATCACGATCGACGGCCCCTCGATGCTGGCCAGGCTCTTCACCGTGGCGTCGACGTTGGTCGCCTTGGAGTCGTTGATGTAGGACACGCCGTCGAGCACGCGCACGGGCTCCATCCGGTGCGGCAGCGGGCGGTAGGAGCGCAGTGCCGCGCGCATGGGCTCGAGGGGAACGCCGAGCGCGGTGGCCGCGCCGACGGCCGCGAGCGCGTTCTCCAGGTTGTGGACGCCGACGGGCGTGAACTCCGCGCGCGGGAGCACCACCTCGCGCGCGCCGCCCTCGCCGCGCACGATGGCGTTGTCCTCGAACCACACGCCTTCGTCGAGCCGGCGCGACGAGCTGAACGGAACCGGCCGGGCGCTGGTCTGCGCGGCGAGATCCGCGGCGACCGCGTCCTCGCGGTTGTAGACGTAGCGGGTCGTCGCGGTCGCGTGGCGCAGGATGCGCGCCTTGGATGCCGCGTATTCCTCGAAGGAATGGTGATAGCGGTCGAGGTGATCGGGGGTCACGTTGAGCAGCACGGCCACGTCGGAACGGAAGGTGTCCGTGGTGTCGAGCTGGAAGCTCGAGAGCTCGAGCACCAGCGTGCGCGGGTCGCGCTCGCGCAGCACATCGCACACCGGTGTGCCGATGTTGCCCGCCACCACCACGTCATCGCCCGCCGCCTTGAGGATCTCTCCGATCACGCTCACCGTGGTCGACTTGCCGTTGGTGCCGGTGACACCCACGATGGTGGCGCGCGTGTAGTGGGCGGCCACCTCGATCTCTCCGATCACGGGCTTGCCGGCGCGCCGCGCGTGCCGGATGAATGGATTTTCGAGCGGGACACCCGGGCTCACCACCAGGCAATCGCACGCCTCCACCGCGGCGGGCATTCCCTCCGCGCTCGCCACGGCGATCCGGTCGCCGAACTGGCGCGCGACATCCGTCATCGCGAACTTCGCCAGCACCTCCGCGTTGTCGTCGAACACGGTCACCGCGTGGCCGTGGGCGGCGAGGAGTCCGCTCGCGGCCACACCACTGCGGGCCATGCCGAGCACGAGGAAGGAGCGGTAGCGGGCGAAGTCGTTCGTCATCGTTATTGCAGTTTGAGCGTACTCAGGCTCAGGAGGACGAGCAGCGCGCCCACGATCCAGAAGCGCACCACGACCTTGTTCTCGTGCCATCCCGACAGCTCGAAATGATGGTGCAGCGGCGCCATCTTGAAGACGCGCCGGCGCGTTGCCTTGAACGACGCGACCTGGATCATCACCGAGAGCGCCTCGGCCACGAACAGGCCGCCGATCACGACCAGCAGCAGCTCGCGCTTGAGCAGCACGGCCACGACGCCGAGCGTTCCGCCCAGCGAGAGCGAGCCCGTGTCGCCCATGAACACCTGCGCGGGGTGCGCGTTGTACCACAGGAATCCGAGGCATGCGCCGACCACCGCCATGCAGTACACGGCCAGCTCGCCGCTGCCCTCGAGATACATGATGTTGAGGTAATCGGAAAATCCGCGGTGGCCGGAGAGATACGAGAGCCCGGCGAACGCGAGGAAGCTGAAGGCCGAGAGCCCGATGGCGAGCCCGTCGATGCCGTCGGTGAGGTTGACGGCGTTGCTCGTGCCGGTGACGACCAGCGCCACGAGCAGGATGAACAGCGGGCCGAAGTTGATGAACAGCCCTTTCGCGAACGGGATGCTCGTCAGAGTGCCGGCGCCCGGGGCGAGCGGGCTGAAATACAGGAACATGCCGAGCCCGAGGCCGAGCGTCATCTGGCCGATCAACTTGTAGCGTCCGACCAGGCCCTTGGGGCGGCGTTTCACCACGCGCAGGTAGTCGTCGATGAATCCGATCGCGCCCGTCCACACCGTCGCGATGAGCGCGATCTGCACGTAGTGGTTGGCGAGATTGCACCACAAGAGCGACGGGATGAGGATCGCGGCCAGGATCAGGACACCGCCCATCGTCGGCGTGCCCTTCTTGGCCTGGTGCGTCTTCGGCCCCTCCTCACGGATCACCTGGAACATCTGGATCCGCTGCAGCATGCGGATGAACGCGGGCCCCAGCAGGAAGCTGATGAGCAGCGCGGTCACCATCGCGTAGGCGGACCGGAAGGTGATGTAACGGAAAACATTGAACACCGAGATCTCGGTGTGCAACGGATACAGCAGGTGGTACAGCATTCGTGTTCAGCTCCGCGCTTGCAACCGGTCGAGCAATCCTGAAACAAACTCGTCGAGCCGCGTTCCCCGCGACGCCTTGACCAGCACGATGTCGCCGAGGCGCACCTCGCTCGCGACCGCGCGGATCAGCGCCGCCATCTCCGTGTACAGTTCCACCCCGGTGCTGGGACGCATCGCGCGCGCCGCGTCGCGAACCGGCGTGCCGTATTCGCCCAGCCAGTAGAGGCGGTCGATCTTTCGCTCCGCGACCTCCACGCCCACCGAGCGGTGCAGCTCGTCGGCGTGGTCGCCCAGCTCGCGCATGTCGCCCAGCACGGCGATGCGTCGCGTGGCGGGCAGCGACGCGAGCATCGCCACCGACTTGCGCATGCTGGCCGGGCTCGCGTTGTACGATTCGTCGATCACGGTGACGCCGGCCACGGTGTGCACGCGGCCGCGCCCCGGCGTGGCCTGGATCGCCGCGAAGGCCTCGCGCATGCGGCCCGCATCGACACCGCAGATATCCCCCACCGCGAACGCGGCGCACGCGTTGAGCGCGTTGTACTCGCCCACCGCGGACAGCGCGAGCGGCTCGCCGTTCACCGAGAACGTGAGCCGCCCGTGCGCGAATCCGGGGTTGCCCAGGCGGAAATCCGCCCGGTCCGAACGGCCGAAACTGGACACCTTTCCCTGCACACTGGCGCACAGCCGGTCGAAGTACATGTCGTCGCGCGGCAGCACGGCGTGGCCGCCCTCGCCCAGGTGGCGGAGCAGCGAGCCCTTTTCCTGCGCGATCGCGTCGCGCGATCCGAAATAGCCCACGTGGGCGTCGCCGATGTTGGTGATGACCGCGACGTCGGGACGGAGCAGCGAGCCGAGCACGTCGATCTCACCGCGGTGGTTCGCGCCCGCCTCGCACACGAGGAACTCGCAGTCCTCGTCGGCGGAGAGGATGGTCATGGGCACGCCGACCAGGCTGTTCAGGTTGCCCGGGTTGGCGTGCACGCGGTAGCGCGTCCGCAGCACGGCGCGCGTGTATTCCTTGGTGGTGGTCTTGCCGCTGCTCCCCGTGATGGCGATTACGCGCGCGTCGAGCAACAGGCGATACGCGCGCGCCAGCGTGGTCAACGCCGCGCGCGAGTCGCGCACGAGGAAATACGGCGCCTTCATCACGTCGAGCTCCTGCGCCGCCGCCGGGACCGAGATGACGACCGCCGGGCTGCCGGCGCGGAACGCGTCCGGGGCGAAGCGATGCCCGTCGGTGGTCTCGCCCGGGATCGCGAAGAAGATCCGGTCGGCGCACTCGGCCCGGCTGTCGATCACGACGCCGGACCACGACGCCGTGGCCGACTCGCGCAGCTCCGCACGCACCAGGTCGCCCGACGCGTCGAGCGTCTCGCGGACCCACGTCATCGTGCGCGTGGTCAACGTGCGCTCCATTGCGCGAGCCCCTCCTCGGCGACGCGCCGGTCACTGAACGGCACCTTCGTCGTTCCCATGATCTGGTAGTCCTCGTGTCCCTTGCCGAGCAGCGCCACCAGCTCGCCCGGTTTGCTCTCCTGGATGGCGGCGCGGATGGCCGCCTCGCGGTCGAGCTCGACGACGACGTTCTCGCTGCGCATCCCGGCGCGGATGTCGTTGATGATGTTCTCCACGCGCTCGGTGCGCGGGTTGTCGGTGGTGAGGTAGACGCGGTCGCTCATGCGCTGCGCCAGCCCGCCCATGATGGGTCGCTTGGTGCGGTCGCGGTCGCCGCCACACCCGAATACGGTGATGATCCGTTTCGGCCGCAGCGACTGGCACGTGCCGAGCACGCGCTCGAAGCCATCGGGCGTGTGCGCGTAGTCGATCACGATCACGGGTTTGTCGCGGCCACCGAGCGCCTCGAAGCGCCCCGGCACGCGGTCGACCGATTCGAGGCCGCGCCGCGCGGATTCCAGCGAAGCCCCCATCGCCATCGCACCCGCCGCGGCCACCGCGGCGTTGGAGGGGACGAACGCGCCGCGCAGCTGCATGGCTACGTCGGCGCGTTCGCCTTTGGGGAGCTCGAGGGTGAACCGTGTCCCGTCGAGGGACACCACGACATTGCTCACGCGCCAGTGCGCGTCCGCGGAGGTTCCCACCGCGACGCGGCGGCCGCTGAAGCGCTCGCCGATTTCGCGCGCGTTGTCATTGTCCACCCAGTACACCAGGGTCCCGTCCGGCTTGTGCCGGTGCGGGCCGGCCAGCGAGTGGCAGAACTCCGCCTTGGCCGCCTTGTAATCTTCCATGCTGGAGTGATAGTCGAGGTGGTCATGTGTGACGTTCGTGAGTATCCCAACTTCAAAGTCGAGCCCGTACACGCGATGTTGCCGCACGGCATGTGAGCTGACCTCCATGACCACCCCGACACACTCCTCATCCCGCATGCGCGCAAACAGCGCATGCAGTGTGACCGCATCCGGAGTCGTGTGCGGGTCCTTGACCAGCGTGTCGACCCCGTGGCCGAGCGTGCCGATCAGACCCGTCTTCATCCCTTCCTGCGCGAGAATGGCGCGCGCGAGGTGCGTGGTCGACGTCTTGCCGTTGGTCCCGGTGACGCCGAACAGCCGCAGCGATTGCGCCGGATCGCCGTAGAAGCGCGACGCCATGAGCGCGATCGCCTTCGATGTGTCCTCCACCACGACGGACGGCACTCCCGCCGGCGCGTCGTGCTCGACCACCACGGCCGCCGCGCCGCGATCGATGGCGTCGCGCACGAAACGGTGGCCGTCGGCGGCGGTGCCCCGCACGGCGACGAACAGCGTCCCCGCCTGCACCGCGCGCGAATCGGCGGTGATGGCCGTGATCGGCGTGCGGCGCGCGGATTCGTCGAGGCGGCCGGACGCGGCCGTGCCGAGCGCGGCGGCGAGATCGCCCAGGGTGCGCGTCGTGCGCGCGGTGTGTCCGTGTTCCATCGTCATGGTCTTCATCGCCGCGCCGCGCCGCTGTAACCGACCAGCGACAGCGCCTGGCCGGAGCGAGGGACATTCATTCCGAGCCGCACGGCATCGTCGTCGACGGGGCCGTCCTGCGGATCGGAGGGAGCCACGCGGTACGCTTCGCGCACGCGCTGGTGGCCTTCCACGTCGAGCCGTCCGGTGGCGAACTTCGCGCCCGCGCACACCAGGCGCACGACCTGGTCGCGATCCATGACCGTTCCCGGCGGCGGCGTCTGCGCCACCACGCGGCCGTCCTCGCCGTCGCACAGCACGTTCGCGCCCGCGCGCGTGGCGAAATCGAGGGCGGCGCCGCGCTCCATGCGCAGGAAATTCGGTGTTACGCTGCGACGGCCCCCGGCGACGTCAGCGCGCACCATCTCCACCGAGAGCACGTCGTCGAAAATGGGAGTCGAGCTCGCCATGCTCTCGCACACGCGCGCGAACACCGGCGCCGCCGAGTCTCCGCCGAAGCGGCTCGACCAGCGCGGCTCGTCGATGATGACGAGGCACGCGATGCGCGGATGGTCATAGGGCGCGAAGCCCACGAAGCTCGAGATGTACTTGTTGGCGAGGTAGCCGCGGCGTCCCGCCTTCTGCGCCGTGCCGGTCTTCCCCGCCACCTGCATGAAGCTCACTTTGGCCGCCTGCGCGGTTCCCTTCTCGACCACCTGCAGGCAGAACTCGCGCAGCGTGCCCGCCGTCTCCGGCGAGACCACGCGCCGCATCATGACCGGTTCGGACTCGAGCACCTCGCCGGTGCGCGGGTCGGCCACCGCCTTCACCAGCCGCGGCATCATCATGACGCCGTCGTTCGCGATCGCGGCGTAGGCGTTGAGCAGTTGCAGCGGCGTCACCGCGACCTCCTGGCCGAAGGCCATGGTGGCGCGGGTGCGCGCCGACCAGCGCTTGATCGGCGGCACGCTTCCGGCCGATTCGCCCGGAAGGCCCACGCCGGTCTTCGCGCCGAAGCCGAAGAGCTTCGCGTAGCCGTAGAGATCGCCGTTCTGGAGGTAGCCCGACGCCTTCGCCATCACGATGTTGCTCGAGTACATGAAGGCTTCTTCGACCGTGAGCATGTCGTGCGGGTGCGGATCGTTGATGACGGCGAAGCCCAGGTCCGCGCGTCCGTCCTCCGCGTCGAACGAGTCGGCCGGCGCGATGTGGGTCTTGTCGAGCAGCGCCGCCACCGTCACCAGCTTGAACGTCGATCCGGGCTCGTACACGTGCGACACGCTGCGCAGCGTCCACAGCGAGTCCGCGCGCGACGAGATCTCGCGCGTCGGCACCGCCGGGCACTCGGCGAGCGCGAGCACATCGCCCGTGGCCACGTCGGTCACGATCACGGCGCCGCCGCGCGCGCCGAACTCCGCCACCGCCTGGCGCAGCTCGGTCTCGGCGATGTCCTGCACGGTGGCGTCGATGGTGAGGTACACGTGCTTGCCGTCGAGCGGCTTGCGGTCGACGTATTCGTAGTAGCGATCGCTGCTGTAGCGGCCGTTGCGCAGCACGGTGACGCGGCCGGCGGTGCCGCGCAGCGCGCCGTCGTAGGCCATCTCGATGCCCGCGAGGCCGCGGTTGTCGCGGCTCACGAAACCGACTACCTTGCTGCCCACGGCGTCGTAGGGATAGATGCGGTTGGCGTTCGCCTCGACCACGATGCCGTCGATGCGCGAGATCTCGCGGCGCGTGTCGTCGTCGAGCATGCAGTCGTGCTTCACGTAGACGAACGGATGCGGACCGCGCAGCGCCGCCCGCACCACCTTCGCCGGTACGCCCGCTTCGCGACCGAGCACGCGGACGATCTCGCCGGAATCCTTGACGCGCCGGGGCTGGACCGCGACCGAGCAGCGGCGGATGTTCATCGCCAGCGGCCGGCCGTTGCGGTCGAAGATGCCGCCGCGCGCCGCCTGCAGCTCGCGCGGGGCGACGTGCTGGCGGTCCGCGGCGGCCGCGTATTCGTCGTGACGGAGGTACTGGACCTGGAACAGGCGGAGCCACAGCGCCAGAATGACGAACCCGAACACCCCCCCCACAACGCACATTCGCCGTTTCTGGTCACGAGCTGTCATTGACGCATCACCCGGGTGAGATTGGTGATATCGGATCCCAGCACGCGGTCCATCGATACCGAGCTGTCGCGCTCCGGTACGCGCACGCCATGGAGAACGACGCGCACCACGTCGTTGGTGGTCGATTCGACCAGGCCGAGCTCGTCCTCGCACTCACGCGCGACGCGCGACTTGGATGTCATGGTGGCGTAATGCGCGGTGAGCACACCGATCTTCTCGCGCGCCACGATTTCGTCGCGCTTCCGCTTCGCAACCTGTTCCATCAGGCTGTTGGTGTAGACCTGCGCCGACACGTACGCGAGCAGCAGCACCGCGATCACCAGGTAACCCATCACCATCATGGGCGCGCCCAGCCGCCCCCCGAGCGAGGCGAAGAAGAGATGGGCCGCGTCGGCGAAGTTGCTACGACGCATCGGTCCCCACCTTCTCCGCGGCGCGCAGGCGCGCGCTGCGAGCGCGCGGGTTGCGCTGGATCTCCTCGTCGCGCGGACCCACGGCGCGGCGCGTCAGCATACGCAGGGCCGGCGTCCGGCCGCACACGCACACCGGCAGCGACGGCGGGCACACGCACGACGCGCTCGCGTCGCGCATGAACTGCTTCACCATGCGGTCCTCGAGCGAGTGGTAGCTGATGATCACGAGGCGCCCGCCGGGATCGAGATGGTCGACGACGCCGTCGAGGAACGCGCGCAGCGACGCAAGCTCGTCGTTCACCACGATGCGGACGGCCTGGAACACGCGCGAGAGCTCGGACGGCGCGGCGCCGCGACCGAGAGCGTCGACCACCGCGGCGCGCAGCTGCGCCGTGGTGGTCATGCCCTCGTGGTCGCGCGCGTGGAGGATGGCGCGCGCGACGCGCTTCGCGTGGCGCACTTCGCCGAATTCCCTGAGCCACCCCGTCAACGTGTCCAGATCGGCGCGCGCGAGCAGGCTCGCCGCGCTGGTGCCTTCGCCCGACATGCGCATGTCGAGCGGCCCGTCCTGGCCGTGCGCGAATCCGCGTTCGCGCTGGTCGATCTGCGGGCTCGAAATGCCGAGATCGAGGAGGATGCCGTCGGCCCGCCGGCCATCGGCGAACACCGCGGCGAAATCCGAATACAGGCCCTGCACCAGGCGCACGCGGTCGCGGAACGGCGACAGGCGCGTGGCCGCTGCCGTGATCGCGGCGGGATCGCGGTCGGCCCCGATCAGCTCGACGTCGCCGCGCTCG
The DNA here is from genome assembly GCA_036376395.1 of Candidatus Krumholzibacteriia bacterium. Lineage (GTDB taxonomy): Bacteria > Krumholzibacteriota > Krumholzibacteriia > WVZY01 > JAKEHA01 > JAKEHA01. Next base: position 1,028 of record DASVAK010000137.1, on the reverse strand, counting down.
CGCAGGATGGCCTCGGCATGACCGCCGTAGCCGACGGTGCCGTCGACGACGAGGCGCGCACGCGGGTGCAGGAGATGCTGGAGCACCTCGTCGACCATCACGGGAATGTGCCGCGTATCGGTCATGTGGGCCTCCCGTCCGCGCGCGGTGGACGCCGCCTGGTATGGAACGACGACGGCGTGCATCAGAAGAACGAGTTGTTGATGGTTTTGAACGCGCTCGCCATTTCCAGGCGGCGGCGTTCGATGTGCTTCGGATTCCAGACCTCGACACACCGGGTCATGTCGATCACCACGACCGACGAGCCCAGCGAGCACTGGTCGCGCAGACTCTTCGGAAGGATGATGCGGCCCTGCGAATCCGCGATGACGGTCTCGCGGTGGAGCTGGACGAAACGTACGAAGTCGCGCTTCACGTCGCCGGGCGCCGCGGCGAGGAAACGCTGCTCGTAGTCCTCCCACTGGGCGCTGGTGCGCACCTCGAGATAGGGAGGCTCTTCGATGTTCGGGAGCAAATGGATGCGGTCGCCCTTCTTGAGCTTGAGCTGGTCGCGGATCTGCCGCGAGAGCTGCAAACGCCCCTTGGGGTCGATGCCGTGCAAGTGCTTCTCGCCGAAGGTACCCTGCATTGGCCGAGGCCTAACTTGTTGAAATTAAATGCGTTGTTCCCTGTTTTAGGGATTGAGCACCACTTAAGGCGGCATTTTAGGTAGTTCTAGGGATGACGGTCAAGCATATTCCCTTCCAAAGGGAGGGAATCCCTGATTTGAGGCGATCTCATGCGCTTCTTTTTGTGATGACGCTTACGGACGCGCATTCTGCGGGGCCGCCGAGACGCATTTCGCCGTGGCTCACTTGCGTCGGCCGCTCCGCTCCAGGTCTCCGCGCGCAATGTCGTCTGTTCGAAGCGCGCGTCGACAGTCGCGTTCGCCGGTCGACGCTCGGCTCGCCTGGGCAGCGCACGAGCGGGTGGCGTCGGCCGGAGACCCCGGCAACCCGCCGCGATAACGAGCGCGGCTGGTCCGGGGT
>DASVAK010000136.1:0-4986 GCA_036376395.1 Candidatus Krumholzibacteriia bacterium | reverse complement strand
CAGGGCGGGCTCAACAAGGACATTCCGTTCCAGTACTACCTCGACCTGGTGAGCGAGACGTGCAAGCGCTATCCCGACATCCACGCCCACTTCTACTCGGCGCCCGAAGTGATGAAGATGACCGAGGTGTCGGGCCTCTCGCTGGATGACGTGATGGCGCGCCTGTACGACGCCGGCCTGCGCTCGATCCCGGGCGGCGGCGCGGAGATCCTCAGCGATTCGGTCAAAGAGAAGATCTCGAAGCTCTGGCCCAAGGCCACCACGAGGGACTGGGTGGACGTGCACCGCGCGGCGCACAAGGCCGGCATGCGCTCCACCGCCACCATGATGTACGGCCACGTCGAGAGCGACGACGACATCATCGAGCATCTCGACGTGGTGCGCGCGCTCCAGGACGAGACGCACGGCTTCACCGCCTTCGTGCCCTGGAGCTACAAGCGCGACCAGAACCCCCTCGCGCGGCACGTCAACTGCGAGGCCGGCCCCAATCGCTACCTGCGCATCGTCGCGCTGGCGCGCATCTACCTGGACAACTTCGTGCACGTGCAGGCGTCGTGGTTCTCGGAGGGAAAGAAGACCGGTGTGGTCGCGCTGCACTTCGGCGGCGACGACTTCGGCGGCACCATCTTCGACGAGAACGTGATGCAGGAGGCCGGCTTCTACAGCCGCACCAGCATCGACGAGATCGCGGCGCTGATCCGCGACGCCGGTTTCACCCCCGTGCAGCGCACGACGCTCTACGAGCACGTGCGCGTGCTGGACGCCACCACCGCTGCCAACGCATAGACGATGTTTCGACGCATTTTCTCCAGCGACGAGATCTCTTTCGATTTCGGAATCTTCCTCGCGCGACTCGGCGTGGGGCTGAGCGTGGTGATGTTCCACGGCTGGGACAAGATCACCGGCGGCCCCGAACTGTGGACCAAGATTGGCGCCAACATGGAGCTCGTGCACATCACGTGGTACCCCGTCGTGTGGGGGTTCATGGCCGCGTTCGCCGAATCGGTGTGCGCGGCGCTGATCGTGGTCGGTGTGCTGTTCCGTCCCGCGGCGCTCCTTCTCGCATTCACCATGTTCGTTGCCGTGATGCGGCACCTGAATCTGCCCGCCGACAATCCCAACCACGGATGGTCGGGCGCGTCGCACGCGCTCGAGCTGATGAGCGTGTGCCTGTGCTTCTTCTTCTCCGGCCCGGGCAAGTTCTCGCTCACGCCGCGCGGATAATCACCAACCAGAAGGTACACAACGTGAAAAAGACGACGGCTGCTGAAGCGAAAAAATCACGGACCGTTCCGGTTTCGGAGATGGTGGAGAGCATCGTGGGTGACAAGTGGTCGCTGTCAGTCCTGACGGCCGTTCGCTCGGGCATTCACCATCCGGACGACCTCGAACGCGCCTGCCCGGGCATTTCCACCAAGGTGCTCAATGAGCGCTTGCGCAAGATGGAGAGTTTCGGGATTCTCGAGCGCGAAGAGGTCGGCAGGACGTCGCCGCGCGTCGAATACCGGCTCACCGCCCTCGGTGGACGTTTCGTCCGCCTGATCGACGATGTCCATGAGCTTCAGCGCGCCGTCGATACGGGAACCGTCGAACTGCGCGGGAGCGCGCGCAAGGCGCGACCAAAAACGGGGTGATCGCAATGCCGGTGGCCGCACACATCGATCCGGATTCGCACATCGTTCTGTTCCGCTGCAGCGGTGAGGTCGGGATCCACGAGGCCCGGCGCGCCTTCGACCACATGATCACCGACCCCGCCCTCGACGCCGGTACGCGCGCCATGTGGGACCTGCGCGGCGCGGCGATAGAAGAAAAACCGCGCGCCATTCCTGACATCGTCGACATGTTGCAGCACCGCCACCCGGAGCGCGTCCGGGGAGGCCGGTTTGCCATCCTCCTGGACGAGCAAAATGGACAGGATGTTGCCACCCGGGCGGCCGTGACATCGGATAGTCTGCATGTGAGATTTTTTTCCAGCTATGCGAATGCCGCCCGCTGGCTGGACGGAGACGACGCCTAAGGCCGTCTACGCAAATTTCAGAATTGGACAGCCTTCCCCGGAATGCTAGTATTCACACCATGAAATCCGAGATCGGCGTCGTGACCGGCAAGGCCATGGGCACCACGAAGACGCCCATCAGCGCGTTCATCCGTCATCACTTCCGCCACTTCAACGCGGCGGCCCTGGTGGATGCGGCGGATGCCTACAAGCACCACCTCGAGGGCGGCGGCAAAATGCTGGTGACCCTCGCGGGCGCGATGAGCACCGCCGAGCTGGGTCTCTCGCTCGCCGAGATGATCCGCCAGGGTAAGGTGCACGCCATCTCGTGCACCGGCGCCAACCTCGAAGAAGACCTGTACAACCTGATCGCGCACGACTTCTACGAGCGCATCCCGCACTACCGCGATCTCACGCCGCAGGACGAGAAGGGCCTTCTCGACCGCCACTTGAACCGCGTCACCGACACGTGCATCCCCGAGGAAGAGGCGATGCGCCGTCTCGAAGCCGCAGTGCTCGAGGAATGGAAGCGCGCGGACTCGAAGGGCGAACGCTTCTTCCCGCACGAATTCCTCTTCAAGGTGGTCAAGAGCGGTGTGCTCAAGAAGCACTACCAGATCGATCCCAAGGACTCCTGGATCGTCGCCGCCGCGGAGAAGAACCTGTTCATGGTGGTGCCGGGCTGGGAGGATTCGACGCTGGGCAACATGTTTGCCGCGTCGTGCATCCGTGGCGACGTGAAGTCGTCCACGATGCGATCGGGTGTCGAGTACATGGTGGAGCTCGCGGCGTGGTACCAGTCGAACGCGGCGAGCAGCTCCATCGGATTTTTCCAGATCGGCGGCGGCATTGCGGGCGACTTCCCCATCTGTGTCGTCCCCATGATCCACCAGGACCTGCGTCGCGAGACGCGCGTGTGGGGTTACTTCTGCCAGATCAGTGACTCCACGACGAGCTACGGCTCGTATTCCGGCGCCGTGCCCAACGAGAAGATCACGTGGGGCAAGCTGGAAGTCGACACGCCGCGTTTCGTGATCGAGTCCGACGCGACCATCGTTGCTCCCCTGATGTTCGCGATCATTCTCGACTGGTAACTCTAGACAGGCCGCGGAAAGAACGTCCTCTTCGACGGGGTAGTATTCCTCTATGCACAACACAACGGTCCCCGCCGCGCGAACGCGCGGGCGTTTATGGCTCTCCATCCTGCCAGGGTTGGTGCTCGGCGCCATCGTCGCGTCCATCGCGGCGTGCGGCTCCGGCGACCAGACGCTGGACGCAATCGATCCGCAGGCGGTCGTGGCCAATCCGACATACGACCAGGTCTTCGCGATCATCCACAACAACTGCAATACGTGCCACACCGGGAGCGGTGAAGGCGAGGAAGGAGACGCGCCGCAGGGCGTTGCGCTCGCCGACGACGTGCCCGGATTCGAAACCTGCACGGCGATTGTCGCGCAGCGCTTCGACATCTTCGAGAAGATCGAGGACAACACCATGCCGCCGGGCGCGCTGCCGCGCCTGACCAGCGAACAGAGGCTGACCATCCAACGTTGGATCGAGAACGGAGCACCGGCGCCATGCAATCAAGTACCCTGAGGCATTCTCTTCTCGTGTTCATCGCGGTTGCGGCGCTGTTCGTGACCGGTCGGACCGCGCGAGCCGTGCCGCAATTCGCGGCGCAGGCCGGCCGCACGTGCGACAACTGCCACATCATCCCGGACTGGGACACGCCCAAGCTCGCGCATCGCAAGCGCAACATGTCGTGCCAGAGCTGCCACGTCGATCCGGCGGGCGGCGGCCTGCGCACCACGGCCGGACGTTACTTTGGACGCGCGTCGCTCCCCATGATCGCGTGGAGCCCGCGGCCGCAGGATGACTGGGACCACAACCTGCCGTTCATCGGCCGTCGCGACAAGGTGACGCCGTACGACTCGTACATGCCCATCGGCCCGCGCAACATCGAACAGGCGCAGGCCTACACCGACTCGATCAGCGACCAGCTGGCGTGGGGCGTGCACGAGAAACTCATCCCGACCGCGCCGTGGCCGGGTCGGTACTTCGGACTCAATCCCGATCCGTTCCTTCGCGTCGGCGGCGACCTCAGGCTGGGCTTCCTGGCGGCGGGCAGCGCGCTGATCTTCCCGATGCAGCTCGATATCGCCACCGCGGTGCATCCCGTGCACCACGTCACCGCACTCATGGCGGTGGGCGCGCGCGGGCAGTCGAGCGGGTATTCGGACACGTTCGACGATTCGCACACGCCGTATTTCCGCGACCTGTTCGTGATGACGAGTGAGTGGCCGTACCAGGCGTACGTGAAAGCGGGGCGCTTCATGCCCAACTACGGGCTGCGCCTCGACGATCACACCACGCGCACGCGGCGCGAGTTCGAGCTCGACAACTCGCTGCCGGAATCGCGCGTGCTCGGCGTCGAGGCGGGCGCGGTGGCGGCGTACCCGTTCATCCATGCGTCGTACTTCAAGATGAAGTCCAAGTTCGAGGAGCCCGACCCGTGGGACATCTCCGACGTCGACGACGGCTGGGGCGCCGCGCTCAATCTCGGTTGGCGCGACTTGGCCTGGTCGCTGGGGAGCAGCTACCTGACGCGCCGCCGTCCGCTAGACGAGGGCGGCGACACCGACACCTACGGCGTCTACGGTTCGTTCAATCCGTGGTATTTTTCCATGAAGGTGCCACTGACGCTGCAGGGCGAGATCGACTACGGCACGCTGCAGCGCGCCAGCGGCCTGGAAGCCAGCAAACTGGCTGCGTACGGCGAGCTGGACTGGATGGCCTGGAATGGCGTCGTCGTGCTGCTCGCCTACGACTGGTCGGATCCGGACCGGGATGTCGTGGATGACGATAGCGGCCGCGTGCAAGTCGGGGGACAGTTTACAGTGATCCCCGGAGTGACACTCGACATGCGGGTACGCTATTTGCACGTAGCGACCAGCAGCGGAAGCGAAGCGGACTTCTTTTCCCAGCTTCAT
>DASVAK010000126.1:0-3555 GCA_036376395.1 Candidatus Krumholzibacteriia bacterium | reverse complement strand
GACATCCTGCAGCGCCGCTCGTACGTGTCGCAGCAGAGCCTGCTTGATGCGACGCAGCCCAAGGGCCGCCGCTACTACTGGAAGTCGGAGTATCTGCCGCGCATCGGCGACGACATCTATGCCTCGATCCAGGAACACGCGAAGAAGATCACCTCGCCGCACTCCGCCGTGATCCTGTTCCCGATGGGCGGCGCGATCGGCCAGTATCCCACCGACCATTCCGCGGTGGGAAACCGGGACGCGAAGTACGTTTTCAATATCGCGGCGTCGTGGGACAAACCCGAGGATGACACCACGAACGTCGAGTGGTCGCGCGCGGCGTGGCGCGACATGAAGAAGTACTCGACGGGCGGAACCTACATCAACTTTCTCACCGAGGAAGAAGCGGGCGAGCGCATCCGCGCGGCATACGGTCCCAACTACGACCGCCTCGCGAAGATCAAGGCGCAGTGGGATCCGGAGAACCTGTTCCGCACCAACAAGAACGTGGCGCCGGTAGGTTAGCGCGCGGCAGGTTGGACGAGCCGGGATGGCCGCGTGAGGAGGAGCACCACATGGTCAAACTCGTGTTTCACGGTCATTCCTGCTGGGAAGTCCAGGGAAGCAAGCACCGCATCCTGATCGATCCCTACCTCACGGGGAATCCAGTCGCCGACGTGACGCCGGCCGATTTCTCGCGCCTCGACGCCATCCTGCTCTCGCACGGACACGACGATCATATCGGCGACACCGAGGCGATCGCGAAGAAGTCCGGCGCGATCGTCGTCGCCAATTTTGAAATCGCCAATTACTTCGCCGCCCGCGGCTGCAAGACGCACGGCATGAGCATCGGCGGCGGCCACGACTTTCCCTTCGGGCGCGTGAAGCTCGTGATCGCGCACCACGGATCCACCGGGCCCGACGGCGAGGCGCTGGGAAGCCCGGCCGGCATCGTTCTCCACATCGACGGCAAGCGCATCTACCACACCGGCGACACCGGCGTGTTCCTCGACATGCAGCTCATCTCCGAGCTCAACGGTCCCTTCGACGTGTGCATGCTTCCGATTGGGGACAACTTCACCATGGGCATCGACGACGCGGTGAAGGCGTGCGAGCTGATCCGCGCGAAGGTGCACGTGCCGATGCACTACAACACCTTCCCGGTGGTGAAGGCGGACGCGGGGGAGTTTGTGAAGAAAATGCAAGGCAAGGGCCTCACGGCCCGCATCGTCGAGACCCGGAGTTCGATCGAACTCCCTTGAGGCCCGGCTGCCCGCTAATCGTCCAGCGTGAATCCGATCTTGAGCGTTACCTGCCAGTGTGCGACCTTGCTGCCCTCGATGTTTCCACTCACGCGTTCCATCTCGAACCAGCGCAGGTTGTGGACCGTCTGCGCCGTCTTCGCGACGGCGACCTCGATCGCGTCCTGGAGGCCTTTGGGGGAGGAGCCGGTGATTTCGATCTGCTTGTAGACATGGTTCGACATGCTGTTCCTCCTGGGAAGTTACTGTGAACGAATCCATTCCGACGTGACGCTGCGCGGGCGGTTGATCGGCGTTCCCAGCGCGCGATTGATCACGAGCTGGGCCAGCATTCCCATCGCCAGCGAAACTGCAAACGGCACCGTGTAGAACTCGAGCTCGGTGATGCCGAAGTGGTGCCACACCATCCCCATCCCGAAGTCGACATTCGGGTACGGGTTCTTCGCCTTGCCGTGTTTCTTCAGCACCTCGGGCACGACGCGCGACATGCGCTCGACGGTGTGGAACAGGGGATCGCCGTCGAAGTTTGCGCGCCCGAAATCGAGCATGGCCGTGAAGCGCGGGTCGGCGCCGCGGAGCACGGCGTGTCCGTGACCCGGCACCACGCGGCCGGACTTGAGCGTCTCCCACGTGAATTCCTCGATCTGCGCCTCGCTCGGGGCACCGCCGAAGCGCATCATCGCCTGGAGCTGCCACTGCGTGCTCTCCTGCGCCGAACGCCCGTGGAGCGGACCGGCGAGGCCGTTGAACCCGGCGCTCACGGCGAGATACGGATTCGAGAGCACGGAGCCCACGGTGTGGCACGTGAACGCGCACACGTTGCCGCCCTCGTGGTCGCTCTGGAGAATGGCCGCGACGCGGAAGGCGCGCTGGAACACGGGGTCACGGCTCCCGAGTATCATGCAGAAATTGGCGGCCCAGTCGAGCACCGGGTCGTAGGCGAGGCGCGGGCCGCGATGATAATGGATGCGGTAGATTCCGCCCGCCAGCGTGGGCAGCACGTGCAGGATGCGGAGTGCGTCGTCGAGCGCGTGCCGCCAGTACTCGCCGCGCGGCGCGCCCTCGGTCACCTTGCGCGCCAGCACGGACTCGTGCTCGAGGGCGAGCAGGCCGGCGGAGAGCATCGTCATCGGGTGCGAATCGCGCGGCATCATTTCGATGGGGCGCCACGCCGCTTCCGCCACCCGCAACTGGGCGCCGATGGCGGCCCGCACGGCGGCGGATTCCTTCTCGTCGGGAAGCCGGCCGATCAGGAGCAGGAAGAAAATGTCCTCGGGGATGCGATCGACGAGCTCGAGCACGGGGATGCCCCGGATGATGAGGCCGCGCTCGGGATCCACCACGGAGGTGTCGCACACCAGCGCGCGCACGTCGCGCATCCCGCCGAAAGCCTGCGCCACCGTGAGGTTGGAAATGACGTGATCGCCGCGCGACTCGAGGAGCTCGTCGCGCTCCGCGCGCAATGCATCGACCCGGGAGGCGAACACGTCGTGCAGGACGGACATAGGCGGCCATGATAGCACGCGCGCGGCGCCGGATCGCATGCTAGAATTGAGGACTTTTTCAAGGAGGCTTCACATGAGAATCGCGGATTTTCTCGTCGGCGAGTTCGACCACGAAGCGGGCAGCACCCGGCGCGTTCTGGAGCGCGTGCCGGAACAGCACGTGACGTGGGCGCCGCATCCCAAATCGAAACCGCTCGGAGAGCTGGCGCTGCACATCGCCGGGTTGCCGGTGTGGGCGGTGCGCGCGCTGACGACGGAGGATTACGATTTCCTCGGCCCGAACGCCCCGAAGCCGGGCCTCCAGCCGTGGGAGTCGAGCGAAGCGCTGCTTGCGAAGTTCGACCGCAACGTCGCCGAGGCGCGCGCCGTCATGCTGGAAGCGAGCGACGAGAAGATGATGCAACCGTGGTCGCTGAAGCGGGGCGGCGAAGTGGTCTTCACGCTGCCGCGCCTGGCGGCTCTGCGCTCGATGGTGTTGAGCCACACCATCCACCACCGCGGCCAGCTCACCGTGTACCTGCGCCTCAAGGACGTGCCGCTCCCGGGCATCTACGGCCCCAGCGCCGACGAGATGTAGCACGCCGCTCGGAACATCGGAAACACGACGGGCCGCCGGCTCAGCTCCGGCGGCCCGTATGTTTGTCAGGTGTCTGTGTCTCGTCTCGGAGGTGCGTTTGCCGTTTCGACGGCGCTCGCGTTCCCTGGCTGCGTTGCGCCTCCTCGCCATACCGCTTCGGGTATGGCATCGTCGGCGCGCCTTGCCAGAATCCGCGAATCGGCTCGCCGAAACGGTCAACGCACCTCCGAGA
>DASVAK010000114.1:0-9856 GCA_036376395.1 Candidatus Krumholzibacteriia bacterium | reverse complement strand
CCCCGACGGCGTCATCAAGTGCAGCGACTGCCACATGACGGTGAACCAGTCGAAGAAGCAGCACACCGGGAGCGGACCGGGCGAGGTGTGCGTCACCTGCCATGCGATGTTCGCGGGGCCGTTCCCCTTCGAGCACCAGGCGGCCGTCGAGTATTCGGCACAGGACGGCGGATGCCTCAACTGCCACGAGCCGCACGGCTCGGCGTATCCGCGGCTGCTCAAGCAATCGTACGAGCCGCCCGTCACGCCGCTGTGCCGACACTGCCACGAGGTGCCGAAGCACCAGTTCAACCAGCAGCACGGCGACACGTGGGCCAACGTGCCGTGCAGCGAGTGCCACGTCGACATTCACGGTTCCTACGAGAGCAGCCGTTTCTTCGACCCCTCGCTTCGAACCGAGGGATGCTTCCAGGGCAGCTGTCACAGGTTCTAGCATGCGACTCATCCTCCTCACCCTCGGTTGCCTTCTCGTCGCCGCAGCGGCGGCGGCGGATTCGACCGCGGTGTGGGAAGGGCGCGTCCGTCTCGGCGGCGTGCTGATCGACGAGACCGGCGACGCATCGGTGATGCAGGAGACCTTCAATCTCTACGAAGGATTCGCGGTGTCGTCGCTCTACCTGCGCGGACACTCGAACCCGCGCACGCACCTCCTGCTCGATCTGACCGACATCAACCTGGGCGACCGCCGCGGCCGGCTCGACTTCCGTCGCACCGGCATCCTCAACCTGCAGTCGAGCTACAGCGAGAACCGTTTCGTTTTCGACCCGGCGGGAGCGGTGGACTCACGGCGTCGCAATTCGTTCACGACGCTGACCGTGACACCGTCGCGCTGGCTGTGGATCTCGGGTGATTACAACCTGCAGACGCGCACCGGCGACCGGCTGCCGGTGAGGCCGGGGCCGACCGGGTGGTTGGGCTCGCAGTACGATTCGCGCCTCCACCGCTGGCGCGCGGAAGTGCAGGCGCGCGCGCAATCCGGAATCGGCGGCACCGTCGCGTACGACGGCGTGCGGCAGACCGACGCGCTCGACGAGCGCCGCGAACGCGAGGGCCATGTCGGCTCGGCGACCGTGCAGGTGCCGGGCGTGCTCATCCCGCGCCTCACGCACATCGTGCGCGGCTCGATCGGCCGCAGCGAGCTCCCTTCGTCGGGGCTCGGGTTCGACTTGTGGACCGTGCAGTACACCGGGCTCTACGACGCGGCGCGATGGGCGCGGCTCAAGTACCGATTCTTCGCCTCGCAGGTCGACGACGAATCGACCGCGATGCGCACCGACAATTACCTCCACGACGTCGACGCGACGCTGCGCTGGAAGACCGCCATCGCGATGCTCGGTTACGGGTGGGAAGCGCTCGACGACGACGAGGCGGTGACGACGTCGCAGACGGTGCGCGGATCGCTGTCCTACCGCGAGCCGAAGGATCGCGTCTCGGCGCGCGTCGCCTACGCGACGCGCCACACCGACGACGAGGAATCGACCACGCTGCTCCAGGACACCGAATTCGACCGCTTCGAAGCGTCGCTCGACGGACGCCCGGCGCGTCCGGTGACGCTGGGAGCGCGCGTCGCCAACCGCACGCGGCGCATGCCGGACATCGGGAGCGAGGCGAAGGGTTGGACCGCGACCGCGTACGCCGTCGCGCGGCACGAGCCCGCGGGCGCGCCGGTCACCGGCGACCTCGGCGTCGATTACACCTGGACCGACGATGACTACGACAACACCGTCGGCGCGGAGAAGATCGTGATGCACGCCGTCACGGGTCGCGTCAACCTGGTCGTGCACCAGCAGATCGATCTTTCGGCATCGGCGACGTGGTTCCGCGCGAAGGAAGACCTCGACATCACGAAGTCGATCCTCTCGTTCGGGGCCGGCTACCGGTTCCCGAACGGATTCAGCGCGGACGCGCGCTACAACGTCTACAACTACGACGATTACCTGGTGTTCAGCCGCTACTACACGGCCAACGTCGTCTGGGTGAACGTCGGCTATGCATTCGCGAGAGGAAGCCAACCGTAGAAAGGAACGGACCGGCCCCCGGTCCACTGCAGGAGGAATCCACCATGAGAACAGGCCACCTATGGTTGTGCGTCGGCGTCGCGGTGATCTCTTTCGCCTGCGACCGCAACGTGACGCACGTCGAAGAAGTCGCCGGGCCGGCGGGGTGCACCGATTGTCACACCTCCACCGACCTCATCACCGCCAAACACACGCAGTGGGCGGAGTCCCGGCACGGTTCGGGAACCTCATTCGAAGAAGAAGGGACGAACAAGAGCTGCGCGTTCTGCCATTCCGGCGATGCGTTTGTGGATGCGCTGGAAGCGGGCCTGCCGCCGAATCAGCTTGCGGCGGGTGACCCGGACCCGACGCGGCAGGATTGCCGCGCCTGTCACCGCATCCACGAGACGTACACGGCGCAGGACTGGGCGCTGCGAACGACAAGTGCGGTTTCGTTCTACGCCATACCGGGATCGACGTTCGACGGCGGAGAGGGAAACCTGTGCGTCAACTGCCACCAGCCGCGTCGCAACGCGCCGGTCGCCGTCGACGGCGTAATCAAGGGTATCAGCGAACACTGGGGTCCGCACCATGGCCCGCAGAGCTCGATGATCCTGGGCGTGGGCGGCGCCGGTGTGACGGGAACGGTGCACGGTCACTATGCCATCGAGAACACCTGCGTGCATTGCCACATGGGCGACGGCCGGAATCACACCTTCGAGCCGTCCGTGGAACGGTGCCAGGGTTGCCACACGGATGCCACCGACTTCGACATCAACGGCCGGCAGACCGAGATCATCGCTCTCGCGAATCAGCTGGGCGACATGCTCGTTACGGCGGGTCTCCTCAGCGAGAACACGATTGACGGCCATCCGATCGTCACGGAGGCGCCGGAGGATCAGGGTATCGCGCTGTGGAACTGGCTCTATGTTCACCACGAGGACAGGAGCTTCGGTGTGCACAACTACCCGTACACGAGAGCGATGCTCGACGAAGGCATAACGCGCATGGGCGGCACACCGGTGATCGCGAGCACGAATAAGTAGTTCGAACGCAAGCGCTGGATTCCTCGCGGGAAAAGGGCCCCCATCGGGGCCCTTTTCTTTTGCCCCGGCCCGGTTGCCTCGCCGCGCAATCCTGCGTATGATGCGCGGCGATGCGCCGCTCATCCCTTGCCATACGGCCGTATGAACCGTGGCGCCGCGCCGTGCTGTGCACGGTGGCCCTCGCGCTGGGCGCGCCGGCCGCGCGCGCGGGCGACGATCCGCTGCGGCCGATGTCGCGCGCGCAGGTCACGGCCGAGCTGGTCTCCGACGTGGCCGCCATTGCTCCCGGAAGTCCGTTTCGCCTCGGCGTCCGGCTCGCGATGGCGGACGGCTGGCACGTCAACTGGATCAACCCCGGCGACGCCGGACTCGCGCCGAGCATCGGCTGGAAACTCCCCGACGGATTCAAGGCCGGCATCGTGAACTGGCCCCTCCCCTCGCGGTTCGATACCGGACCGCTCACCATCTTCGGTTACGGCAAAGACGTGCTGCTCATGGTCGACGTGAAACCGCCGGCGGGTATCGCGGCGGGAACCAGCGTCGAGCTGGTGGCCGACGTGTCGTGGCTTGCCTGCGCGGAGGAGTGCGTCCCCGGATCGGCCACCGTTCGCCTGACGCTTCCGGTGGAGAGCGCGCCGCGCAGCGACAGCGAACACCGCGCGCTCTTCGATGCCACCGAGGCGCGGCTCCCCGGCCACGCGCTGGCGTGGAGCGTCGATGCGCGCATCGAGCAGGCGAACACGCTCGTGCTGCAGATACAGAATGGCGCCGCCGGTGGCGCGCCGCTCCGGGACATTTTCTTTTTCCCCTTCGAACCCGGCCTGATCGAGAACGCGGAGCCCCAGGCTGTCTCCGTGCACCCGGGACCCGCCGGGCAGGATGTCTATGAACTGCGCATCGCGCGCGCGCGCATTCCCGCCGGCGCGATGACCAAGGCGCACGGGATCCTCGTCGCGGCCGCCGGCCTCGGGGCGGGCGAGGGCCCCGCGGCGATCGAGATCGATGTTCCCGTCAGTCCCCGATAGCCCCATTCGTGATACGCAACCACATCCTACAGGAGGACCTCATGAATCGCTTCGTCTTGCGCAGTGCAGTCTCCGCTCTCGTGGCCGCGGTGGTGATCGCGGGCGCGGGACGCATGACGCTTGCCGATCCGCCGGCGGTGGAAAAAGCCCCCGCTGAAAAGGCCGCGACCACGGCCGCGCTCAATGAAAAAGCGCCCGATTTCTCGCTGACCGGAATCGACGGGAAGACCTACTCGCTCTCCTCGTTCGCGGGCAAGTACGTCGTGCTGGAGTGGAACAACCTGGATTGCCCGTTCGTGAAGAAGCACTACGGCTCGGGCAACATGCAGACGCTGCAGAAGAAGTACACCGATAAGGGCGTCGTGTGGCTGACCATCTGTTCGTCGGCGTCCGGCAAGCAGGGCTACTACGAACCCGCCGTCCTGCAGGAAAAGACGAAGGAAGCGAAGCTCGCCTCCACCGCCTACCTGCGTGACGTGGATGGCACGGTGGGAAAACTCTACGGTGCGAAAACCACGCCGCACATGTTCGTCATCAACCCCGAGGGCGTGCTCGTCTACGCCGGCGCGATCGATGACAAGCCGTCGCCCGACCCCGCCGACATCGCCAAGTCGAGCAACTACGTCGCCGCGTGCCTCGACGAGTCGATGGCCGGCAAGCCGGTCGCCACGTCGTCGACGGCGTCATACGGGTGCAGCGTCAAGTACGCGAACTGAAGAAGACTCTCTGCTGGAGGCGCGACCGGTCAATGCCGGCCGCGCCTTCCGGTTTCCCGCAATGCCCCGCAAGGGCTTCCCGCGGTTGACACAACCCTCGGGATGCCTTATAGTTACCCGCAACTTCGCCCTCGCTAACAACACGATTCATGCGCAGCCCCACTCTCTTAATCGCCGTCGTGGTCGGGCTATGCGGATCCGCTTGGCTCACGCTGCGGGCAATCCCCAACCACATCGACGTTTCGGTCGCCACCGCACCGGCCGACGTGCGCCTTTCGGTGGCCGGGGGCGTGGCGTCGTTCGAGAGCGTGAAGGGCGCCGCGGAGCCGTTGTCGATCGCGACCGATCCCGGCCGGCCGGCGGTCCCGGTGCGCATCGTCAGCGTGCTGCTTCCACCGGATCACGACGCAGGGGACGTCGAAGCGACCGGTGAACACCCGGTAGTCCTCGCCACCGGCGTCACCGTGCGCCGCGCCGAGCTTCCGATTCCCGACCCCGACGCAGACCGGCCCATGGCAGCTCCGATGTCATCCATGACGGCCGGCGACGACGCGCCCGGCTTTGCGCGCTACCTGGGCACGGGCACGTGGCACGGGTACCGCATCGCCAGCTACGAGGTGCACCCGGTGCAGATCGAGGGAGACCGCGTCGTTCTCTACCGTGACGTGCGCCTGAGTGTTGCCACCGTCGCGGTGGCGCCGGCCGCGCCGGCCATGCGTGCGGGGCGCGCCACCGCGCGACGCGTGGACGGCATCCGCGACGCCGTGGGCAGACTCGTGGCCAATGCGGACGAGATCGACGCGTACGCGCCCATCGCCGTGAGCGAGCAGGCGGGGCCGTTCCAGCCCTCGTCGGTTCCTTCGCTCGAGGGCAGCCCGGTGGATTACGTGATCATCACCACCGCGTCGATGGCGGCCGCGTTCGACTCGCTCGCGGAGTGGAAGACCCAGAAGGGCGTGGCCACCGTGGTGAAGACGGTGGAGTGGATCGAGGCCAACTACCCGCGCGGCGCGGATCGCGCCGAGACCGTGCGCTTCTTCATCCGCGACGCGTACCAGAAGTGGGGCGTGCAGTGGGTCCTGCTCGCGGCCGACACGCAGGATATTCCCGCGCGCTACCTCTACAGCACCTACTACTACGGCGGCACCAATATCGCGTCGGATCTCTATTTCGCCGCGGTGGATGGCGACTTCAACGCGAACCACAACGCGCGCTTCGGCGAACAGCCAGCCGACAGCCCCGACCTCTACGCCGAGGTGAACCTCGGTCGCCTGCCGGTTTCCACCCCCGGGGCGGCTTCGACCATCGTGGGAAAGATCATCCGGTACGAGACGCCGGCGAACGTCGCCTACCACGACAAGGTGCTCTACCTCGGCGAAGTCATCTTCCCCGCGCCGTGGTCGGCGCCCATGCCGATCGTCCAGAACGGCGCCAGCAACCTCGAGTACATCAGCCCGTGGGTCACGTCGCCGTCGCGGCGCATCACGCGGATGTACGAGACGGAGTGGCTCTTCCCCGGATCGGTGCACGAGTCGCGTGCCAATGCGATCGACTCGCTGAACGCGGGTTACAACCAGGTTTTCTTCGTCGGGCACGGGTACCGCTTCAACATGCACTGCGGCGACGACAACATCGCCATCCCGGACGCGGACGCGCTCAACCATCCGAACGAATTCTTCAACCTCTACCAGCTCAACTGCACGTCGTCGGCGTTCGACTACGACTGCCTGTCCGAGCACATGCTGCGCAATTCCAACGGGGGCGCGGTGTCGGTGGTGGGCGCGACCAACAGCGCGTTTCCGGACATCGCCACCTACTACATGGAGGACTACGCAAAGCAACTCTACGTCTCCAACGAGACCCATGTCGGCGCGGCGTTCTCGCTCGGTCGCGCAGTCCGGACGCCGCTCGCCTTCTTCGGTGACAACGTCGACCTGTGGACGCATTACGTCTACGTCCTCCTCGGCGATCCGGAGATGCCGCTGTGGACGACGAATCCGGCCACCCCGGTGGTGAGCCACGCGGTGACCAAGAACGCCGGCACCAATGGCATCGGCGTGAACGTCACCGTGGGCGGGCAGCCGAAGGCCGGCGCCACCGTGTGCCTGTGGAAGAGCGGCGAGGACTACCAGGTGCAGACCACCAATGCCTCCGGACAGGTGTCATTCGCGGCGTTCGTGACGCCCACCGCGGGCCCGATCCACGTCACCGTCACCGCGACCAACATGAAACGCTACGACGGTGTGATTACCGTCAACGCCGCCGCGGGCGCGATGCCCGTGGTCGAGTCGATGACGGTGGACGACGACAACACCGGGGGCACGCTCGGCAACTCCGACGGCGTCATCGACGCGGGCGAGATCGTGGACCTGCGGCCGTCGGTGCGCAACCGCGGCGGCAGCACGAGCCCCGCCCTCACGGCGACGCTGGCGCTGTTGACGCCCTCGGCCACTCTGCTCGACAACACCGCGGCGGTGCCCTCCCTCGCGGCCGGCGCCACCGCCAACGCGAGCGACAGCTGGCGCCTCCAGGTCAACGCGCTCGCGAGCGACGAATTCGTGCTGGACTTCAATGCCGCGCTCAGCAGCGGCGGACCGGTCTACAACACGCCCTTCTCGAAGGTCGTGCACGCGCCCCGGCTCGAGGTCGTGTCGATGCGCAAGAACGACCAGGCGCCGGTCGGCGACGGGAACGGCGTCGTCACCAACGGCGAACAGTACCTGCTCTTCGCCGGAATCAAGAATTACGGCACCGGGCGCGCGGACGGCATCACCGCGACGCTGAGCGCGTTGAACGGCGGATCGACGGTGATCGACAGCATCGCCGCGTACTCGAGCGTGGGCCACCTGGCCGGCGGCGAGAACCTGGCCGGCTTCAGGTTGAGCGAGGCCGACGTGTCGCTCGGCAATCCGCTTCGTATCGTGGTCACCGATTCGCATGGACGGACGATCACGAGGAACATCGAGCTACGCGAGCCGCTCGCACCGACGCTGCAGACGTTCGATGCGACTCTCGGCGTGGACAAGATGGGCATCACGTGGCAGGCCGGCGCGTCGACGGACGTGAAGGGCTACAACATCTACCGCGCGCCCGGCCAGGCGGGACCGTACACGCGCGCGAACGCCGACGTCATCGCGCACACCGTGTTCGTCGATGCCGGGCTCGCGCCCAGCACGCGCTACTACTACCAGGTCGCCTCGGTGGACCAGTCGGGCAACGAAGGCGCCCGCTCCGCGGCCGCGTTCGCGTCGACCAACCCCCCGCAGCTCGCCGGCTGGCCGCTCGAACTCGTCGATCCGTCCGCCAACTCCCCCGTCACGGGTGACATCGACGGCTACGGCGCCAACGAGGTCGTGGTCGGCAACGACCAGCTGTACGCGTGGCACAGCAACGGCGACGAGGTCGTGGACGGCGACCAGCAGGGCGTCACCTGGGGCGTGTTGTCGTCGCAGGGCTCCGATTTCATCGGCCCCGCGGCGCTGGTCGAAATCGACGGCACGCCCGGGTTCGAGATCGCCGCGGCGGCGTACTCGTCGAAGCAGGTCTTCTGCTTCCAGGGTGACGGCACCGTCATGGCGGGATGGCCGCGCCCGACGGTCGACCTCGTGCGCGCGGGCGTGGTGATCGGCGACATCGACGGCAACGGTTCGCCCGAGATCGTCGCGGTCGACCAGGAAGCGTACCTGTACGCGTGGCACGCCAACGGCACGGAAGTGATCGATGGCGACGCGAACCCCGCCACCGACGGCGTGTTCAAGCGCCTGCCCGACACCGACCAGTGGCAGTACCAGATGCCCGCGCTCGCCGACATCGACAACGACGGCAAGGAAGAGATCATCATCGCCACGCAGGACAAGAAGCTCTACGTGTTCAACGAAACCGGCGGCAACGAACCGGGCTGGCCGCTGGCGCTTCCCAACTACGCGGGCGGCGGCGTTGCAGTGGGCGATGTCGACAACAACGGCGATCTCGAGATCGTGGTGACCGTGCGCAGCTCGGGCGATGTGATCTGCCTCCACCACAACGGCACCGAGCTGTGGCACACGTGGACGAACAACAACCTCTTCTTCAATCCCTCGCCCTCGCTCGCGGACATCACCGGCGACGGCAAGCTCGAGGCGTTCGTTCCCGCGTCGAACGGACGGCTCTACGCGATCCAGTACGACGGATCGTATGCGCCGGGATGGCCGGTTTACTACTCGACCAAGACCTACACCGAATCCTCCGCCGTCATCGCCGACATCAACGGCGACGGCTCGGTGGACGTTCTGCTCGGCGACGAGGGCCGTTTCATCAACGCGTGGAGCTCGACGGGTGGACTGCTCGACGGCTTCCCGCTGGTTCTCGGGGACGCGGTGCGCGGCACTCCGACGGTGACCGATCTCGACAAGGATGGAAAGGTCGACATCGTGGCGGTGGGCTACAACCAGACCGTCTACGCGTGGGCGCTCAATGCCATCTACAACCCCGCGAAAGCTCCGTGGCCGATGTACCGCGGCAACGTGAAGCACAACGGCCACCACGGCGTCGTCGTCGCGACCGGGGCGGGCGATACGCCCACGCGGCACTTCGAGACGCGCCTCGAACAGAACTACCCGAATCCGTTCAACCCCGTCACGAGGATCCCCTACGAGATCGACGGCGCGCCGGGCCGCGTGACGCTCGCGGTCTACGACGTCACCGGCGCGCGCGTGCGCACCCTCGTCGACCGGGTGTTGAAGCCCGGCATCTACTCGGAGGTGTGGGATGGACGCAACGAGCGCGGCGAAACGGTGAGCTCGGGCGTCTACTTCTACCGCCTCTCGACACCGTCGCGCGCTCTCACGCGCAAGATGATCCTGCTCAAGTAGCCGGGCCACATTTCGGCCCGGTCACGGCCTCCGGCGTAGAAAGCGAACTCGCCAGCTCGCGCAACCGCGCGGGTCCTGTCCGCTGGCTCGCTCGCCTGAGCGGAGGCAACCTTGCACGCGCGGGTGGCCGCGAGCGGGGCTGCGCCCCGAGGACGGAGCCGCGCCCGGGTAAAGTCGTTGAGTCTGCTGATGTACCAGGCAACGGCCGCGCGGCGCAGTCCG
>DASVAK010000105.1:0-6418 GCA_036376395.1 Candidatus Krumholzibacteriia bacterium | reverse complement strand
CGCTCCCGGTGGAACCGCGATCGAAACAGGCGGCGGTTGGGCGGAATCAGATCATGCCCGCGCGCTTGCGCAGCAGCCATTCCGCCGAAAGCAGCAGCAACACCGCGACGAACCACGATACGCTCGCGCGCACCACGGACTCGGAGACCACCGGCACCTTGCGCGGCGACACATCGATGCGCCCCGCCAGCGCGTCGAGGCTGTCGGGAGTGAGATACGCCCCGCCCGTGCGGCGCGCGATGCGCTCCAGCGCGGCGCGATCCTGCGTCGTGTTGCGGAACTCGACCGAGGTCTGCGAGACGTGCAGCTCGATGGGCTTGGACTGGATGACACGATCCGGGAGCTCGGCGCTGCCGCGCACAAGATACTTCCCCGCCGGGAGCGGGTCGAGCGTCGCCGTGAGCCGCTCCTCGTCGCCCTCGCGGTGCATGGCGACGCGCACCAGCGGCGTGCCGCCCCCGGTCGTATCGGCGCTCGATACCTCGACCGTCACCGGGACGCCCGTGACGGGCTGGAGCTTCTCGTTGAACACCTCGGCGTAGAACACCGGGCTCTCGCCCGCATCGAACACGTTCTTGCGCGCCATCAACAGGAAACGCCCCGCTTCTTCGCCACGGGTGAGCACGTCCATGAGCCGCGTCATCAGCTCGTCGTACGCGCCGCCGTTGCCGCCGAGGAAACGCCAGCGCCACAGCGGTCCCGCACCGACCGCCGCCACGCGGCCCTTGCCCGATTGCGAATACGCGAGCACGGGTACGTTACGGCCGCGCACGCCGATCAACATCTCGGCCGACGGCGCGGCCGTGAGCCCGTTGTAGAAACCCAGCAGCGGCGCGCGCTCCTGCCATTCCGTCTGCGTGAGCAGCGGCACCAGCGGCGCGGTGACGGGGTGCGTGCCCGCGCGCGCACCCGGACCCACCAGCGTGTATTGCAGCGTGAACGTGAACGGCGCCTTGCCGCTCACGGGCAGGATGTCGCGCAGACGCCCCCACGCACCCGGCGTCTCGTAGAGCGACGACGGCCCCGGCAGCACCAGGAGACCGCCGCCGCGCTCGACGAAGCGCTTGATGGCGTCGGTCACGGCGGGAGCGAGCACGGTCTCGTTCACCGACGCGAGCACCACGGCGTCGGCGTCGGTCAGCGCGGAGACGAACTCCTCGGGCCTGTGCACGCGCCCGCGCGGCGCGGCCTCGCGCCGCGGGGTCACGAACAGCTCGCATTCGAGCCCCGGATCTTTGGAGGCGAGCCCGGTGAGGAAGGTCACGTCCCAGCCCGGCGAGAGATCCACGATGAGGATGCGCGAGCGCGCCTTCTCGCCCTCGATCACGATGTCGCGGCGATTATTGCCGGGCTGCACGTCCTTGCCGGTGGTGGTCACGCTCAGCACCATCTGTCGCTTTCCCGGTTCCTCGAATCGCACGGGAATGCGCATGGTCGCCACGGCGTTGCCGGTCGCGAACGAGGTGTCGGCCTGGAAGATGGTCTTGCTGCCTTCGGTGAGCTGCACGTGGACGCGCTTGGGCGTGGCGCCCGAGACTCCGATGCCGGCCCGGATCACGGCGCGCGACGGCACGCGCACGACGGGGCTGTACTCGGCGTCCTCGATGCGGACGTCGTCGGGCGCGGTGGTGTCGCCCACCCCCACCGTCCACACGCGCACGTCGGGCAGCTCGGGCCGGACCAGCGCGCGCTCGGTGTCCATGCCGTCGCCGAGCGCCACCACGGCGGCGAGGTGTTCGCCCTCGTAGCGCCGCGAGACATCGTCCAGCGCGCCCACCAGGTCGCTTCCCTGCCCGGTGGGGACGAGCGAATCGCCGGCAGCGGCCGCGTGCGAATCGTAGCCGAGCGTCTCCACGCGGGCGCCGCGCCGGTCGAGCTCGCGCGCAAGCCGCTCCGCACCCTGCCGCACCGCGTCAAAGCGCGACGGCCCGCCGTCCCAGCCCGATGCGGGCAGCGTCATGCTCTCCGATTTGTCGACGAGCAACACGACGCGCGCGGGTTCCTCGCGGTCGTCGCGCCGGATGGCGCGCGGGTCGAGCAGAAAGAGAACGAGGCAGAGGAGCGCCGCGACGCGCAGCGCGGTCAGCAGCACGCGAACGGGCCGCTCGAGCGCGGGGGTGGTGCGCCAGTATGCGAGCAGCCCGAGGGCAAACAGGACGGCGGCGAGCACGATCGCCCACGCGCGCACATCCATGCTGAAACTGGTCTGGCTGGAGAGAAACATCCGTCTATATATAGTCCCGTGCCCCGCGCAAACGCAAAGCCGAGAGTATATACACCGGACCGGATACCGCTACGCAGTAATTACGACGTGCTCCTGGCGCCGAACGCGCCGATGGCTTCCTGCGTGGTCGGATAGCTTTCCAGGATGGAATGGAATTCGAGCAGCTGGAAGACCTCGTGGACATCGCCCACCATGCCCGCCAGCTTGAGGTCGCCGCCGTGGCTGCGGATGCGCTTGATTTCGCCGATGAAGATGCCCCAGCCCGCCGAACTGATGTAATTCACGCCGCTCAGGTCCACCACCAGGCGGTAGATCTCCCGATCGAGCAGTCCGTAGAGCGCCGCTTCCAGCTCGCTGGCCGTGGTCGTGTCCAGGTACCCGCTCACCTTGAGCACCGACACGCCCGCTGGATTGTTGCCCGAGATCACATTGACGACGATTCCGTCTACAGCCATCGGTGCCTTCCTCATCGTTCAAATCAACTCCCGGCTCGCGCCGTGGTGCATTCGTTACGCGCGGCGATGGGGCGTACCGCCCGGCGCGTTGCTGTTGTTCGTGGCGAAATCCCGCAGCGCGTCCGCGGTGTGTTCGAACGGCTTCAAGATGTTGCCGAACTCGAGCAGGTCGAACACTTCGCGTACCTCGGGCGACATGGCGGCCAGCTTGATGTCTCCCCCGTTGCGACGGATTCGCTTGATCTCGCTGATGAAGATGCCCCAGCCGGCGGAGCTGATGTAGGTCACTCCGCCGAGATCGACGACGATCCGGTAGCACCGATCATCCATGATGCGCGCCAGCGTCTCTTCCAGTCCGGACGCATTGGTCGTCTCGATGGTCCCCTTCAGGGTCAGGACCGAGACCGGCGGAGTGAGGCCCGCGCGCTCTTCCGAGATAACGAGTTTTTCCATGGTGAGTCGCCTCGTCCGCGACTCATGCAAAACCTAGTCCAACAGGGCCTTCAGCAGGAAGTGAATACCCTGGCGATCGTTTCCTGCCAGCTTGAGGTTTTTTTCCGCCTTCCGGAAGGAGGGATTCGTCTGGAGGGCCTGCCGGAACGATTCATGCGCCTTGTCGATGAAAATCTTGCATTTTGCAGCGTATAACACGCCGAGGTCGTTTTGTATATCGGCATAACCCGGGTTGGATTCGATGGCGATCATCAGCCGCTCGATCAGCGCGTCGATGTCCTCCTCGGTCAGCTCGTCCCCCCGGAACTTGAGGATCAGGTACAGCTCGAGCGAGAGATCGTTGCTGGCCTGGGTATCCAGGTCGCGTTTGATGGCATCGAGTTTTTCGTGCACCAAGTCGAAGCGTTCGCCGTCGATCGCGGCCATCGCGGCCCGGAAATCCTCGCCGTCGATCTGGGGTTTGAGCTGGAGGTTGAGCTCGAGCAGGCGGCGCATCCGGTTGCGCAGGTCGCGCGAGAGCTCGTAGTCCTGTTTGAGCACCACGTTGAGCGCGAGCGCGATGGCGAGATTGAGGAGCGCGGCCTGGTAATACCGGTTGGATTCGAGTGCGCGTTCGAAGCTCAGCGCCGCCTCGCGGCAGCGCTCCAGCTTGAGGTGCGCGACGCCGAGGTCGTTGTGGAGATCGGCGTAACCCGGCGCGAGCTCGAGCCCCTTCTGGAACGCGCGCATCGCCTTCTCGCTGTCACCCAGCGCGAGCAGGCAGTTGCCCAGCACCGAGTAGGCGCCCGCGTCCTCGAGTCCCAGCTTGATGGCGCGGATCACCTCGGCCATGGCTTCACGGTAGAGGCGCTGGCGGTACAGTGCTTCCCCGAGGCGGAGATGGGCGCGCGCGTCGACGTCTTTCTTGAGCCGCTCGCGCAGGTCGAGCAGGGACATGAGCCGTGCCCGGTACTCGTCGTGCAGGCGGCGAACCAGCGTGCGCAGCGCATCGCCGTTGATGGCGCCGTCATACGGCGCCGTCTGGCGGGTGAGCAGGTTGCCCTCGTGGAACAACGAGGTGGCCACCACGCGCTGGGCCGGAATCAGACTTGATTGTACGTAATACTTCGTACCGCTGGAGATGATCTCGCTTCGATGGTCGTAGACATCCACGGTTCGCAGGGCCTCGTTCATAAGAAGGACTATATCGCCTCGGAAGGTGCCGGGCAAGGCACCCCACCCCGGCCACCCGGGTGGTGAAAGACGGCTAGGTCACATCCTCCGCGCTCAACAGGGTGATGGCGATACGGATCAGCTCGTCGCGTGATATCTCGCGACCGCGCGCCGCCAGCCGCGCGTGGATCGCGTCGAGGTGTTTCATGGTGGCCGGCGTGAGCTTCACCGTGACGGGCACCTCGCGCGCGTCCGGTGCGAGCGGCGACCGGCCGCGGATCAACCGCGACACGGTGTCGGACTCGCGCTCGTTGCGGTCCTCGAACGGATCTCGTCCCATCTTCTTGCGATCAGACACGGGTCAACACTTCCTCGGTCAACTGATAGTAATCGAACGCGCCGCGCGACATGGGCGAATACTCGAAGATGGTCTGGTTGAAGCTCGGCGCCTCGCGCAGCGACGTGTTGGTGCGGATCACGGAATTGAACACGAGCCCGTTGAAGCGCTCGCGCATCGACACCAGCACCTCGTTGGAGAGACGCGTGCGCGCGTCGAAGAAGGTGGGCAGGATGCCCATGATGGTGGTCTTCTTGGCCGAGTGCTGGTTGATCTCGTCGATGATCTGCATGGTCTGGCGCGCGCCGGCCTGCGCGAGGTAGTCCATGCTGACCGGGATGATGACCTGGTCGGCATAGACGATCGCATTGATGTTGATCAGGTTCACCGTCGGCGAGCAGTCGCAGATCACGACGTCGCAACCCTTGAGATTCGCGAGCGCCATTTCCAGCCGGCGTTCGCGGCTGGTGCGCGACGCCAGCACCATCTCGATCTCGGCCAGGTCGCGTCCGCCCGAGTCGATGACAAAGAGGTTCTGCCGCGCCTCGATCACGTCGACGTGGCCGTACTGCAGCAGGTCGCACAGCGAGCGCTTGCCCTCGAGGTCGAAGGTGAGCGCGACGTTGCGCTGCGGGTCGCAATCGACGATCAGCACCTTCATCCCGCACAGGGCGAGGCCGTGCGCCAGGTTGACCGCGGTGGTCGTCTTCCCGGTGCCGCCCTTGGACGTGATCACGGCGAGCTTCCTCATTTCGTCTCGTCCTCGTGCGGATCGAGCGGGCCGCCGCCCTGCTCCTTGAGCTTGCCCGCGTCGGCGCGGTTCTTGAGGCGCTTTCCGTACTTCTCCCAGCCCAGCGCACGCAGCTTGTTGTCGCGCCCCTTGTTGCGGTCCGCGAGCGCCCCGGCCACGTCGACGTCACCGCCGTGGCCGTCGTTCTTCGGCGCCCACGATGAAAGTCCGAACGCGGGTTCATCCGCGACGGGCTCTTCCGCCGCGGGCGGCGGCGTCGCGCGCTCGATGCCCGGCGTCTCCACCCGTGGCGTCCCGCCCAGCACGTCATCGAGCCCGCTGCCCGGCGCGAGCACATCCTCGTCGTCGTCGGGCGGTGGCGGCGCGTTGACCACGGGTGCGGGCGGCGGCGCGGCGCGGCGCTCCAGCACCGCGGCGAGCGCTTCGTCCTCGCCCGCGAACGCGGGCAGGAAGGAATGGAACTCGAGGCACGCGTAGACCTCGTCGAGGTCCGGCCCCATGCCGCACAGCGCGACCGCGCGCGTCGCATCGTACGCGCGCGCGAACTGTCCCCAGCCGCTGCTCGAAATGTATTCCACCCGCGAGAGGTCGAAGACGATGCCGGGAGGCTGCAACGAAATCTCGCGCGAGAGCTCGTCCGCGAGCAACGACACCGCGGTGGTCTCGATCACGCCCGAGATGCGCGCCACGCGCACACCGGCGCGCGCCGATTCCCACACGATGTCCATGCCCGGCGCGCTGCTGGCCAGGCGCGGCGCGGGGCCCGGCGCCGGCGTGCTGCGGGCGGCGGGCTCATCGTCCGCCATGGCCGGCACGGCGCGCACCGATTCGACGTCGCTGCGCGGCGCCCGGAAGTCCTCGATCGCGTCGGCGAGGATGTCGAAGGACGAGAGCACGATGTTGAAGCCGAGCATGGTGAAGACGTAGTACACGTCGGGGTCCATGCCGAAGAGCTTGATGTCGCCGCCCGCGCGGCGCACTTCGCGCAGTCGTTCCGTGAACACGCCCCAGCCGCCCGAGGAGACGTACTCGACCTGCGACATGTC
>DASVAK010000089.1:0-5654 GCA_036376395.1 Candidatus Krumholzibacteriia bacterium | reverse complement strand
GTGACGAGCATGAAGATGATGAGCATCACCAGCATCACGTCGACCAGCGGCGTGACGTTGATGTCGCTTTTCAGCGATCCGCTGCTGCCGATTTCCATGGCATCGACCCGAACCTTTTGATGAAGTAGTCCACCAGCTCCGAACCGGTCGTGGTCATCTCGACGCTCAGGCGCTCCACGCGGTTCAGGAAATAGTTGAAGCCCCACACCGCCGGCAGCGCGACGAACAGGCCCACCGCGGTGTTGACCAGCGCCTCGGCGATGCCGCCCGCCACCGTGCCGATACCGCCCGCGCCCGCGCTCGCCATCGCGAAGAAGGCGTTCATGATCCCGACGACGGTGCCGAACAGCCCGACGAACGGCGCCGTCGCGCCGATCGACGCCAGCCCGGAGAGCCCGCGCTTGAGCTCCTGCAGCACCGTGATGCCCTCGCGCTCGACCGCGCGGCTCATGGTCTCCTCGAACTTCTCGGCTTCCGGCTGGTTGCGATAGTCCCAGAAATCCACGATGGCGGCGGCGTAGACGCGCGCCAGGTGGCTGCGCGGATACTTGCGGATCTCCTCGAAAAGCCCGTCGACGTCACCCGCGGGCAGGAGCTTCTTGGCCGCCTGGACGAACTGCAGCGACTGCTGCTTCGCCCTGCGCAGCGTCACGTAGCGCTCGATCATCACGAAGATCGAGTAGATCGACATCAGGAGGAGGAAGATCAGCACCGCGTGCCCCACGGTTCCCATCGTCCGCCAGATTTCCATGGGACCAAAATTGATCTGTTCCATCACCGTCTCCTTGTGTTTCGCATCACGACGACCCAAGCTTGAACTGGACGGTCACCGTGAGCGCGAACTCGACGGGCTGACCGTTGAGCATTCCCGGGCGGTAGCGTCGCTTCTTGACGGCATCCACCGCCGCTTCCGTGCATCCCATCGACAGGCCGCGCAGCACCTTCACGTCGTGCACGACCCCATCGCGCCCGATCAACGCCTCGAGGATCACCACGCCCTCGATGCGCGCGGCGAGCGCGAGCCGCGGATAAACCGGCTTCACATCGTTGGTCACCTGCGGCGCGGTGGCCGGTCCGCCGAGGCGGTACACATCCGATTCGCCGCCGGGCACGCCGCCCGCGACTCCGCCTTCCACTCCGCCCTCGACTCCACCCTCCACGCCGGTGCCCGCGCTGTCCTCGCTGGCCACCGCGTCGGTGTTCACTTCCTCGGGCACCTCGACCGGCTCGGTCATCTCGGTGGGCGGTTCCACTTTGGTCTCCGGCTTGGGCTGCGCCGGTTTGGGCGCGGCCGGCGGGGGTGGCGGAGGCGGCGGCGCCATCTGCGCGAACGAGACCGCCAGCTGCGGCTCCGGAATCGGCGGCACTTCGAAGTAGTCGTTCACCACGATCGCCATCAGGACGACCACGTGCACCGCGATCGCGAGCTGGAGCATGAGAATGCGGCGCCGGGACGGCCGCTCCCGCGGCGTCGACTCGACGAGGTTCCCGAAGAGTCGCGTGCCTCGATCAACCTGCGGTTGTGCCGTTGCCATCCATCTTCCTCTGGCCCGCGGCGCTCGTGCCGCCGGACGGGTTTTTCTTCTGCTGTTCGTTCACCTGGCGCGCGCGCTCCTGGTACTCGGTGTACCGCTTCTCGTATTCCGCGCGCTCCGCGTCGGTGGTCGCGTACTTCGCCTTCTCGCGGTAGAGCAGGTTGGCGTACACCAGCGCCTCGAAGTAGTCGGGCTTGAGCTCGATCGCGCGTTCGGCGTTCTTCACGCCCTCGTCGAGAAGCGGCGTGCGCAGGCTGTCGGCCACCATGTTGTGGTTCGAGAAGTCCCACGCCATCACGGCCAGCGCGACGTGACCCTCGGGCTCATCGGGCGCGAGCTCGACGCGGCGACGGTGCCAGCGCAGCGCCTCGTCCAGGTTGCCCTGCTCGACGGCGAGATTGGCGAGCATCTGGAGCGAGGCCATGTCATTGGGGTGCTCGCGAAGTCGTCTTGCGAGCAGGTCGCTCGCCTTGGACGGCTGGAGCGAGTCGAGGTAGAGCGTCAGCACGTGCTCGTCGATACGCTCGCGCTTGGGCGCCTTGCTGTCGCCGGCGCCGTGCCCGGCTTCCGCAAGCTCCGCGTACTTGAGGAAGGACGCCGCCGCCGAGTCCGCCAGCGCGCGGCGTTCGTCGAGCGATTCGCTGGCCCGGAACATGGCTTCCTGGCTGTACGCGCGATTGAGGTACGCACGCGAGAGCGTGGGAACCCGCGCGAGCGCGTGGTCATAATGGGCGACGGCGTCGCGGTACTCGCCGGCGAGATAGCTCTGGTTTCCCTTCTTGAGGTCGAGCCGCGCGTTCAGCCGGTCGGTGACTCCGCAGCCCGACAGCATGAGCAGAAGCGCCACGCATGCCACTGCGCCTGCGCGGCGGTCCCGCGATCTGCGACGGCCGACCGTTTGCCCGAACATCGATACACACCTCATCGGGGGTCCCGTGTGTAATTAAGGATACAAAACCGCATCGCGCACAGGCAGCAACGGCGAACCGGAATCACCCGAACCGGTTCGCCGTAAGCTTTTGCCCTACCCACAGGGCTAGAAGTTTGTCCGCAGCGCGAACTGGAAGCGGCGCGGCGACTGGAACGAAACCGCTTTACCGAAGTCCGGGCTGTCGTCGCCGGGAGCGTTGAGCTCGAACCCCTGGTCGAAATCGGTTCCCTTCTGATCGTTGAACAGGTTGAACACCCGGAAGATGGCCGCGATCTCCTGGCCGCCCACCGCGAACGTGTAATCGGCGTGCACGCCGACATCGTACGTGGTGGGTCCGCGCTTGAAGCTCCCCGGCACCACTTCGCCGCTCGCCAGGCGCGTGCCGCCTTCGCCGCGCGGCGCCAGCGGGATTTCGTAGCCGTTCCCGTACACTTCGTTGAAACCGAGCGCGGTGATCGGCACGCCGCTCTGCTGCTGGTAGCTGAGGCCGAGGCTCAGCGTGCGCCGTTCACCCATCGGGATGCCGTACGACCCGTAGAGATTGAACACGTGCGTGCGATCGTTGGGCAGGGTCCCGTCCTCGATCGCGTACTGCCAGATCGCCTGGTCTTCCGGCGTGGCGAGATACGGGAAATCGAAGAGCGACGTGATGAACGGATCGCTCTGGCCGTTGTCGCGGCGGAAGTAGCCCTCGTAGTTGCCCTTGAGCTGCGACCACGTGTACGAACCGGCGAGCTGCCAGTTGTCGCGCCAGCGCTTGTCGAGCTTGAACGTGACGGAGTCGTATTTGCGCGACGGTTCCGGGAACCCCGGCTGGCCGTTGCTCGCCAGGATGTCCGGACCCGGGTTGGTGATGTAGTAATTGCCGAAGTCGGCGCCCGCGAGGAGCTCGGTGTACGGCACCAGCGCGACATCCTCCAGCGTTCGACCGAGCTGGCGGTGCATGTAGGTGACGCCGATGCTGAACGCCGGAATGATCTCGCGCTCAATGCCGGCCACGTACTCATCCTGGTACGACACCTTCGAGTCCGGATCGATCACCGTCGCCTCGTCGCCGAAGGTGGTGAACGAGTTGAAGTTGGTCGGATCGATGACGCGCGGGTTGTTGGGATCACTGAAGTCGATGTTCTCGATCGGATAGCGCACCACGTGCGTGACCTCGGTCGAGAGCGCGCGCACGGCGAGATCATTGGGCACCTTGCCGAAGAAGCGGCCGTAGGCCAGCGAGAGCTTGGTCTTGTTGTCGCGCGTGGGATCGACGGTAATGTGCGCGCGGGGGGCCCAGTTGTTGTCCCACGTGTGCTCACCGACCGTGCCGATCACCTTCTGCTGCTCGTAGCGAATGCCGCCCATCAGGTTGATCCACTTCACCGGGCTGTAGGAATCGGACAGGAAGAAAGCCAGGTAGTGGTTGTTCGTGTCCGATGAAATGTCACCGCTGCGAATGCGGCTGATGCGGAAGTCCTCATTGTCCACGTCCCAGATGAAGCCGGTGGTCGCGGTCGCGTAGGTGATCCCGCCGAGGCCGTCGTCGGACACGGGGATGGTCAGACCCGGCGTCCCCGAGTAATTGGCGGTGCTGCTGTAACCCATGTCCTGGTACTCGACCCCGTAGCGGAGGTTGTGTTCGCCACCGCCCCGGATGAAGTTCGAAAACTTGAGCCGCCACTGGTTGTTCGTGGACTGCGAGTCCTCGTAGAAGCCGGGGCCGCCGAAGTTGCGCGGGACCGCCAGCGAATCGCCCGTGGCCGGATCGAAGAACATGGTGCCGTTGGGCAGGTTGACGTTCAGGTCCTCCTCGAAGTCGTCGCGATGGAGCGCGTAGGACGCCTCCACGAAGCCGTTGTTGTAGAGCTCGCTCTCCCACCGGATCGCGGCATTGTTGCCGCCGAAGCTGATCTCCGAATAGCGTGTGGAGGGGTCCTCCACCTCCACGGCCGAGATTCGTTGCGGACCCATGTCGCCGGTCGAGGGATCACCGAAGGCCGAGAACGTGATGCTGTTCCGCGAATTGACATTCCATTTCAGGTTGCCCGCGTAGTTCCAGATGGTGCGGTCGGCCTTGAGGGTGTGGTCGTACCCGGCATCCGCCGCGAGCGCCTGCGCCGTTCTTCCCGTGCGCGTCGTGAACGTGGGATCGAAGGCGCCGTAGAAGAACAGCTTGTCCTTCACGATCGGGCCGCTGATCTCACCGCCGTAGTCCTGGCTCTCGAACTCGATGACGTCCGCGGCGGCGAAGCCCGAGCTGGTGACTCGCGTCGAGCGTTCGCGTTCGGCCTCGGCGCCCTGGAAATACCCGAAGACACTTCCACCGAAATCGTTGCCGCCGCGTTTGGTCACCAGGTTCACGAAACCTCCGAGGGCTTCGCCGTACTCGGGTTCGTATCCGCCCGTCTTGACCTGGACTTCCTTGATGTAGTCGAAATTCACCCCGGTGCCCAGCGAGCCGAAGATGATCGAATACGATCCCGCGCTGCCGTACCCGGTGTTGTTGATGTTCACGCCATCGATGACGTAGACGTTTTCGAGGCCACTGGCGCCCCCGATCGACGGGTTGGAATCACCCGCGCCGGGGATGCCGCTCGACACCACGCCGGGCGCGAGCGCCAGCGTGCTGGAGAAGCTGCGGCCCACCGGAATGCTCTTCATCATCTCGGAGCTGAACGTGGCGCCGGTGGTGGTCGTGGAGAGATCCACGATGGGAGCCTGCCCGATCACTTCGATGTTTTCCTGCACGCCCTGGGTCAACACCACATCGACCCGCAGGCGCGAGCCGAGGCGCACGTCGAGGTCTTCGCGCTGCACGGTGTTGAAGCCCTGCAGCTGCGCCTTGAGCGTGTACATGCCCGCGGGCAACTGCGCAAAGACGAAACGCCCGTCGGCGTCCGTGGTCTTTGTCATCGGGCCCTGGGTCGACGAGATCGTCACGGTGACACCGGGCATCGCCATGCCCTGGGTATCCACCACCTGACCCTCGACCGCACCCGTGGTGGATGCCTGTCCATGGGCGACGCTGGCTAACAATGTCGTGGAAATCATGCAAACGATTGGAACCCAAAACCGTGGTTTC
The DNA here is from genome assembly GCA_036376395.1 of Candidatus Krumholzibacteriia bacterium. GTDB lineage: Bacteria > Krumholzibacteriota > Krumholzibacteriia > WVZY01 > JAKEHA01 > JAKEHA01. Next base: position 118 of record DASVAK010000089.1, on the reverse strand, counting down.
ATAGGGTATGCCCATCCTTCAGGGTTGGCGCTATGCAGAAAGGTGGGCCGAACCCTGGACCGATCCAATGGGATGGTTCCAGTGTTTGGTAACTAGGGAACAGCCCTAGTTATTGGGC
>DASVAK010000024.1:0-16957 GCA_036376395.1 Candidatus Krumholzibacteriia bacterium | reverse complement strand
TCATCGACAAGACGCTCGGCCAGGTGTTGTAGGCGGCCGGCATCAGCGACACGGAGCGGATTCTCCCCGGTTGTCAACGCGTGCGCGATGCGAGGGCCATGTGTGCGGCCCGTCGCATCGCGCGCGACCCGTTACTGCCGTTACGGCAGTAAGCGGTTTTTTCACAAGCGCGATCCGGTTCGCTCGCGGTACTCTCTCGCCACCATGTCCGACCTCATCTTCTCGCACGTCCGCAAGGTCTTTGACGGCGGCGTCGTGGCGGTCCACGACTTCAGCCTGACCGTCCCCAGCCCGCGCATGGTGGTGCTGGTGGGACCGTCGGGGTGCGGGAAGACGACACTCCTGCGCATGATCGCCGGGCTCGAGTCGCCCACCAGCGGGACCATCCATCTCGGCGAGAAGCGCCTCGACACGATGGAGCCGCGCGACCGCGACATCGCGATGGTGTTCCAGAGCTACGCGCTCTACCCGCACATGACGGTGGCCGAGAACCTCTCCTTCGGTCTGCGCGTGCGCAGGGAGAAGCGCGCAGTCATCAAGCAAAAGGTCGAGGAGACCGCGCGCACGCTCGAGCTCGACAAGATGCTCGAGCGCAAACCGGGCGCGCTCTCGGGCGGACAGCGCCAGCGCGTGGCGCTGGGTCGCGCCATCATCCGCGAGCCGCGCGTGTTCCTGTTCGACGAGCCGCTCTCCAACCTCGACGCGCGCCTGCGCACGGAGATGCGCACCACCATCCGCCGTCTCTACGACCGCCTCCGCGTGACGAGCGTCTACGTGACGCACGACCAGGTCGAGGCGATGACCATCGGCGACATGCTGGTCGTGATGAACCACGGCGAGATGCGCCAGGTCGGGACGCCCGAAGCGTGCTACCGCACGCCCGCCGATACCTTCGTGGCGTCATTCCTCGGCAGCCCGGCGATGAACTTCCTCGACGCCCGGCTCGACGGGGTCTGGTTCGCGCTGGCGAACGGCGGCCGCATCGCGGCCGACGCCGTGGCCCAGCGCGTGCTCGCCGATCGACCCGGCGCCGACCTCCGCATCGGGGTCCGTCCCGAGGACATCCATCCGGCCGAAGAGGCGGTGAAGCACCGCGTCCGGCTCTCGGGTCGGGTCATCCTCAGGGAACCGCTCGGCCACGAGACCCTGACCCACCTGCGCCTCGACGGGGCGCCCGAGGGGACGCCGCCGCTGGTCGCCCGCGGGGCCCGCGAGTTCCTGGCCGGTCCGGACGGCGCCACACCCCTGTTTCTCGACGCCGACCGCCTGCATATCTTCTGGAAAGACTCCGGCCGGCGCATCGACGACGCCGCGCCCGTGCCGTCCGCCGGCGAGGACGAATGACCCGCCTGATCCTCGCCCTGAACCGGGTGTTCCGCCGCCCGAACGTCGGCGGCCGCGAGTCCCAGCAGGCCTACTCGGAGTGGGAACACCACTGGGGCAAAGAGTTTGCGCGCCTGTACATGGAACCGGCGGGGGACCTGGGGGGTAAGCACCTGTTGGATGTCGGATGCGGCCTGGGCGGCAAGACGGTCGCGTACGCGGAAGCCGGCGCCCGCGTGGTCGGCACCGACCTGCTCGAAAAGTATGTCGAGCAGAGCGGGGTGTACGCGGCCGCGAAGGGCGCACGCGCGAACTTCTTTGTCGGTGATGCGGCGGCGCTCCCGCTCGGGGCCGGCGCGTTCGACACCGTGGTCGCGAACGACGCCATGGAGCACTTCGCCGAGCCGGCCGAGGCGCTCCGCGAGATGGCACGGGTGGTCCGGCCCGGCGGCGCGATCTGGATCTTTTTCACACCCCACTATTCACCCCTGGGATCGCACCTGTACGATTACGTCTACACCCCCTGGTGCCATCTCCTGTTCACGCGCGGGCAGTTGCGATCGGCAATCCACGCGGTGCTCGAGGAGCGCACGGCGGGCGCGACGCAGGACGAGATCGAGCGCCGCGTGCGTGAGATCATGGAAGAGTACGACCGCGAGCTCAATCATATGAGCGTGAGCAAGTTTCTCGGTATCGTGCGCCGCGTGCGCGAGGTTCGGATATCGAAGCTGGAATTGAAGCCGGCCCGTTTCACGTTCCTGAAGCCGCTCACGTACGTGCCCGGGCTGCGCGAGCTGGTGAGCGGATTCGTCGTGTGCCGGCTGGAGCGGGTGTGACGTGGTGACCGACGCGCGCATCTTCACGCACCGTCGCGACCGGACCATCCTGTGGGGACTGATCCTTTCGCTCGCGCTGCACGCGCTGTTCTTCGTGCCCGGCACGCGCGAGCTGTTCAAGGCCGTCACCAACCTGCAGGCCATCGAGGCGTTGCAGAAGCTCGATTCGCCGCCTCCGGATGTGCCGCTCGAGTTCACCGTGGTGTCGCCGCCGGAGACGCCGATTCCGCCGCCGGAGGACGCGCCGAACAGCAAGTACGCATCGACGGTGGCGTCGGAGGCGGCCGACAAGGACCCGCGTGACACCGGCGCGGATGCGCCGCACAGCGAGGGCAATATGCCCGCGACCGAACAGCCCGGCGGGCGTCCGGGGGGCAACGACGGCGGGGGGCAGTCCGAGCTCCCGCCCATGCCACAGGAGCAGGAGGGACTGGGTGACGCGATCACCAAATCCAAATGGACGCCGGAGATCAGCCCGAGCCGCGAGCCGTCGTTCGCCGACGAGTCCACCGAGTTCTACGAACCGGGTTCGGCGCGCGCGTCGATCGGGGGCATCCAGCTTTCCACCACCGACTGGGACTTCGCGCCGTACCTGCTGGACCTGAAGCGCCGCATCAAGCAGAAGTGGATCCCGCCCATCGCCTTCACGGCGCTGGGCGCGGTGCACGGATACACGTGGGTGCGCTTCCGCATCTTTCCCGACGGGCACATGGAAGGCGCCCAGGTGGTCGAAACCGATGGGCACGATTCGCTGCACCGCTCGAGCCTCAACGCGGTCAAGGGCGCGGCGCCGTTCCGGCAGCTTCCGACCGACTTTCCTGACCCCTTCCTCGAAATCGAGTTCGGGTTCTATTATCTGCTGCCGGGCGACGAGAACCGGTATTTCCAGAACGGGCGGTTCATTCGCAAGAACGAAAAGGAGCAGCCGTAAATGTGGGGGTTATTCGAAAAGGGCGGGCCGGTCATGTGGCCGCTCGCCATCCTGTCGGTGCTCACGCTCGCGGTGATCATCGAGAAAATTTTCAGTCTTCGCACGGCGAGAATCATCCAGGGCGAGATCGTGAGCTGCATCGAGTCGATCCGCACCCCGGCCGACATCCCGCTCGCGATGAAGATCTGCGAGCGGTTCGATTCGCCGTTCGCGAACATCATCCGCGCCGGGTTGGCCGAATCGAACAAGCCAATCTTCATCGTGCGCCAGGCGATGGAGGACACCGGCCGGCGCGAGGTGAAGCGCCTCGAGCGCTACATGGTGGTGCTGGAGACGGCAGCCGCGTCGGGACCGCTGCTCGGTCTGCTCGGCACCGTGATCGGCATGATCGAGGTGTTCTCGGTGATCAGCGTGTCGGGCGTGGGGCAGGCGGGCATGCTCTCCGGCGGTATCGCGCAGGCGCTCATCGCGACCGTGTTCGGTCTGATCATCGCGGTGCCGGCGCTCATCGTGTTCAACTTCCTCGATGCGCGTATCGAGGGCATGGTGATGCGCATCGACGAGTATTCGCACATGCTCCTCAAACGCCTGTCCGCGATGCGCGAGGGCACCGACCTCGAGCTCGCGGATTTCGAGCTGAGAAAGCGTTGAGGCGGCCATGGAGCTGAGAGCAAAGCGCAAGGGGTCACGCACGATCTTCGTGAACGTCACGTCATTCATCGACGTGCTGTTCGTGCTGTTGTTGTTCTTCATGGTGTCGACCACCTTCGTCACCCAGCCCGCGATGAACCTCGACCTGCCCAAAGCGGTCCATTCGCAGGGGACGCGCCAGCCGGGCATCATCGTCTACGTGGACCAGAACGGCGCCGTTCATTTGAACGACGAGCCCGTCGACGACGCGCTCCTCGACCAGGTGCTGCGCACCCGCCTCGCCGATTCGGAGGACAAGGCCGTGGTGCTGAAGGCCGACTCGCGCGTGTCGCACGGCACCGTGGTCCACATTCTCGACATCATCAAAGGGGCCGGCGTGGTGAAACTCACCATCGCCACCCAGCCTGAATCGTGACCGTCGCCTTGACCCCCCTGTGGACGTGTGTTAGAAGGTCCCAATGATTTCATCCAGGTGCCCGCACGCGCGCATGCGCCTCGCCGCCTTTTCCCTCCTTGCGGCGACCGGCCTTGCGCTCTCGATCTTTTCCTGCTCGCAGGACGACCCGAACACGCTCGGCTCGGATAGCGACCTTCTCGGCAGCGAGCCCGGCCTCGTCTCCCAGGACACCATCGGCGTGTTCGCCGACACCGTCTACGCGATGAAGACGCCCATCGCGGTCGAGCAGGAGATCGAGCTCGGGATGGACTCGCTCTACACCCGCGCGCTGATCCTCCAGCCGAGCTTCTCGGGGCTCACCGACCAGATGAAGACCGCGAGCGTGACCGCGGCCAGCCTGCGCCTTCCGCCGGTGGAGGTTGCGACGAGCTTCCCGGTGCGATTCTTCGGCTACGGCAAACGCTACGCGCAGGGCGACACCGTGAACATCGATGCGCTCGCCGATTCCATGATCCTCGTCGATCCGGAGACGAATTCCGACGACCGCCACATCGAATTCGCCGATGCGCTGCACGCGCTGGAGCCCGCCGACGTGGAGACGTGGACCGATGACGATACGAAGCGCGAGGCGATCGTCATCGAGTACACCGACACGACGAACGAACGCATGGCGCGATTCGTCGCCGTGGAGAACACGGACTCGGCGGCATCACTCTTCGTTACCTTCGGCTCGCCGGTCAGCGCCGAGAAGCGGTTCTCCGTCGTGGCCGACGCCACCGTCTACCGGCCGCGCTACACCACGACGAACCTGATCGTGTCGGACGGCTACCCGCGCCGCGTCTACTTCCGCACCCAGATCGATTCGCTCGCGAAGGACGCTTCCGTGCACACGGCGCGCATCCGCTTCCACATCGTGCCCAACACGAACCGTGGGACGACAACCGACAATTCCTCGCCGCCCAAGAGTGTAAAGGGTGTTCGTCTGCTCCTTTATATTCCGGACGATCCTGACCCGACGAAACCGGAGTTCAAGAACGGGCAGCGCATTACCGAGCAGCTTGTTCTGCGCGCGGCCGAGACGGTCGATTTTCCGCTTACCAACGCGCTGTTCCTGATCCTGCAGGGGACGCTCAAGGACAACGGGTTTGCCATTCGTATGAAGGACGAGAACACGCTCCTGCGCCAGGTCGAGCTCTACGGGACCGACGCGCCCGACAGCCTGCGCCCGCAGGTCTTCGTGACCACGTCGACTCCGGCGGTGTTCCATTGAACGCGTGCCGTTCGTGGCTGGCCGCGTGCGCGGCGGCGGCGATGATCGCCGGCGCGGGGGCCGCGCGCGCCGATTCCATCTTCGGCCTGAACCTGCTCGGTGAACGTGTCGACGTCGGCGATGCGCGCGTCACCGCGCTGGGCGGGTTCGTGCAGACGGTGGACGATTCGCTGGGCGTGCTCCAGTACAACCCGGCGGCGCTCGCGTGGATGAAGCGGTTCTCCTTCGGCGCGGCCGGCTATTTCACGACCGACAAGAACGAGTCCGACGCGTTCGACCGGCGCAGCAACTCCACCACGTTCTCGCACTTCCTGTTCGCGTTTCCGGTTTACAAGCAGCGCCTGACGGCGAGCTTCGGTTTCCGCGGGCGCTACGACCCCGACGGCGAATTCATCGTGCCGGGCGCGACCGAGCAGGGCGTGCCGTACAACGACAATTACGAGCGCAGCGGCGGGCTCTTCGCGGTGCCGATCTCGCTGGCGTTCGATGCCGGCAACTACGCCAAGGTGGGCGCGTTCTTTTCACTCGAGCGCGGCAAGATCGAAGAGGACTGGGTGAAGGACTTCGAGGGCAGCAACGCGGATGCCGTGAGCACCCGCGAACGCGTCTTCAAGGGGCACTGCATCGGCGCCGGCTTCGTTTCGCGACCCGTCCAGAGCCTTTCGATCGGCCTCACATACGAGTCCGAAATCGATTACGATCTGGACGTGAACGAGAAGTACACCGCCTCGGTGTCGGACACGAGCTACGGCGAGTCGGCCACGGTACCCGCGCGGATGACGCTCTCGGCCTCGTACCGCCTCTCCGGCGACCTGACGCTCTTCCTGGGCGGGTCGCTGTGCGACTTCCGGGACTTCGAAGGGCTCGGCTTTCCCCCGGACCGGCTGGCGCAGGAGGAAGTGGCCGCGGTCGGCGCGGAATACCGCATCGGCGATGGGCGGGTGCCGCTGCGCGGATCGTTCCGGTGGGAGCAGCTCCCGTACACGATGCCCGGCGGCGAGGAGATCACGAAGTACTCGTTCACGCTCGGGACCGGCCGGCTCATGAAGCGCGGCCGTGGCAAGCTCGACATCGCGCTGCAGTTCGCCAACGCGGGAACGGTGGACACCAACACCTACGCGGATCGTTCGGTTCGTTTCTACCTGAGCATCAGCGGCTCGGAGGACTGGAAGCGGGGGAGGGACCGCAGGGAATGAGCCATATGCATCGACAGAAACGGGTGTGGATCATGGCGCTCTTGCTGGGCGCGTGCCTTGCCGCCGCGGCCGGCTGCAAGAAGAAGGACGCCGCCGAGAAGGCGGCGGCGCCTCCGGCGAAGCAGGAGTCGCCGCTCGCGCGGCGCCTGAACGCCATGCCCGCGTCGGCGCAGATCGACACGCTGCGCGCCCTCGTCGCCGCGGACAGCGCAAACGCGCAGCTCCAGTTCTTCGCCGGCAACGCGTACTACGAGTACGGCTCCAACCTCGAGGCATCCGAGCCCAGCCGCGAGGCGTATTTCGACAGTGCGACGACCGCGTACCATCGCGCGGTGGAGATCGACTCCACCATGTCGAAGGCGTACGTCAACATGGCGCTCGCGTACCAGGAGCACCGCCAGATCCCGGAGGCCCGCAAGGCGCTGGAGCAGGCGATCCGCGTCAATCCCAACGACGTGCTGGCCTACTGCCATCTCGGATTCCTCTCGCACCAGAGCGGCAACCTGAGCGACGCGATGGCGCAGTACAACAAGGCGCTGGCCATCGATCCCAACAGTCCGCAGGCGCACTACAACCTCGGGCTCGCGTTCGCCGAGGCGAAGATCTTCGGCGAGGCGCTCAAGGAGTGGGAGATCGTGGTGAAGAACGATCCCAACGGCGACCTGGGGAAGACCGCGGCCGAGAACGTGCGCATCATCCAGCAGTACATGGCGAAGTAGACGGTCATGCGCGGCGAGTTTCTCTCCATCCACGAGCCGCCCCGGCCCGGCGCACGCGTGCTCCTCGCGATGAGCGGCGGCGTCGATTCCGGCGTGTCCGCCCTCGCGCTTTCCGGGGCGGGCTACCACGTGGTCGGCCTGACCATGAAGAACTACTGCTACGGGGACGCCGGGGCGCCCGAGCGCAGCTGCTGTTCGCTCGAGGCGATCGACGACGCGCGCGCCGTGTGCCAGCGCGCCGGCATCCGCCACATGGTGGTCAACACCGAGGAGATCTTCGGCCGCGAGGTCTACCACAACTTCCTCGACGAGTACCGCGCCGGTCGCACGCCCAACCCGTGCGTGCGCTGCAACTCGATCGTCCGCTTCCAGACCCTGGTGGAATGGGCGGGCCGGCTCGGCTTCGAGAGGGTTGCGACCGGCCACTACGCGCGCGTCTTTCGCGCCGAATCGGGACGGCGCTACGTTGCGCGCTCGACGAGCCGCGCCAAGGACCAGTCCTACTTTCTCTCCGCGCTCGATCCGGCCGTGCTCGACCGCGTGCTGTTCCCCCTCGGCGATCGCGACAAGAGCGATGTGCGCGAGGATGCCCGCCGCGCCGGGCTCGGCGTCGCCGACAAGCCCGACAGCCAGGACGTGTGTTTCATTTCGACCCCGACGCTGCGCGATTTCCTCGACGGCAAGGTGCCCATGGCGGAAGGCGACATCGTGAGCACCGCGGGCGACGTGGTGGGACGCCACGACGGCGTGGCGACCTACACGGTGGGGCAGCGGCGCGGCCTCGGCGTCGCGGCGGGGCGCCCGCAGTACGTGGTGGCGGTGGACGCGGAGCGCAACGTGGTCGTGGTGGGAGACGAGCCCGAGCTGATGCGACGGGAGCTCTGTTTCCGCACCGCGTGGGCCGACCGCGACGCCGTGCACGCGGCCGCGACCGCGGGAACGCTGCGCGCGCAGATCCGCTCGCGCCACGACGCCGAGCCGCTCAATTCAGTCTCGTTCGAGGGCGAGCTCGGCCACGTCGCGTTCGTCGAGCGCCAGCGCGCCATCGCGCCGGGGCAGACGCTTGCGCTCTACGACGCCGACGTCGTGATAGGGGCGGGCGTCATCGAGTCGTCGGGACTGTGATCTTCCGAATCGGCTCGCGAACGGCATGCCGGGGGCGAGCGGTGCGTACCCTCTCGGGGGAGCAATCCGCAGCGGGGCTCGATCCCGGCATGAGCAAGGCAGTCCACCGCGAGGACGCGGAGGAGAGAGGCGTACGCGCCGCTCGCCGGCTGCTCATCGTCGCGTTCATTCTTCTTCTCGCTGTTCCGGCGCACGCGCAGAATCCATTCACCGTCAACTCGAGCCCGCGCAATCGCCGCGTCGCGGAGAAGGTCGAGGCCATCTGCCAGCGCGAAGCTCCCCGCATCGCCGCCGAGCTCGGCCTCGAGCGCATCCAGCCCATCCAGATCGACATCACCGACGACGTCGGCCCCTACAATCGCTCGCACGGCGGCAAGCTCCCGGAGTGGGGCATCGCATTCGCGGTGCTCCAGGCCAACCGCATCGTCGTCGACGTGAAACGCGCCACGCGCGAATTCAATTCGCTCGACGAGGTGGTGCCGCACGAGCTCTCGCACCTGCTCGCCCACCAGCGCGCGCCCAACGTGCGGCTTCCGATCTGGTTCGGGGAAGGGCTGGCGCAGTGGCAGTCGCGCGAGTGGTCGCTGGTCGACCAGTGGGAGCTGATGCGGAGCGTGTGGATACGCTCGTCGCCGCGCCTCGCCGACATGTACCTCTCCTACCCGGCGGAGGAGACGCGCGCGCAGCAGGCATACCGCGTCGCCTACGCGGGGTTCGTCGATCTCTTCCGCGAAGTCGGATTCGACGACCTGGGGCCGTTTCTCGCCGAAGCGGAGCGCGAGCAGTCGTTCGAACGGGGCTTCCGCAATTATTTCGGCTATTCAGTGGCCGAGTACCAGGCGTACTTTCAGGATGACTTCGAGCGCAAGTACGGCTCCGGCTGGATGGCGTTCCAGGCCGAGCCGCTGCTCGCGTTCGCCGCGCTGCTGTTCTTCGCGGTGATCGTGCGTTACTGGATCAAGCGCCGCCGGAAATTCGCGCACCTGGATGACTGACATGCACCGTTTGCCCTGGTTCGCGCTCATCCTCCCGCTGGCGCTGGCGGCCTGTAATGCCTCCGCGCCTGGCACGCCGCCCGGGCCGATCCCTCCCCACAGCTTTGCCTTCGCCGTCTTCGGCGACGGACCGTACCGGTCGTGGGAAGTGGGGCGGTTCAAGAAGATGATCGAGGACGTGAATGCCACCGACCTCGAGTTCTTCATCCACGTCGGTGACATCTTCTGGTTCCCGTGCAGCGACAAGCACTACCGGCAGTCGCTTGCCATGCTCAACACGATCGAGCACCCGGTGGTGTACACGCCGGGCGACAACGAATGGTCGGACTGCGGGAAGATCATCGCCGGCAAGCACGATCCGCAGGACCGGCTGCGCCTGCTGCGCGCGACGTTCTTCGCGCACCCCGGGCGGACGATCGGCTCGTGTCCCATGCGCGTGACGTCGCAGGCGGAGAGCCCGAGTTTCTCCGAGTTCGTGGAGAACGTCCGTTTCGTGCGGGGCGGGTTCGTGTTCATCACGGTGCACGTGCTGCTGACGCCTCCCATCGCGGAGACCGACGAAGTGGCGCTGCGCCGCGGGGGCGCCGCCATCGCGTGGCTCGACGAGGCCTTTGAAATGGCGCGCCGCGATCACCTCAAGGGCGTGGTGGTGGCGATGCAGGGCGATCCGGGGCTCGATTATCACCGCCACGTGCCGCAGTCGTTCATGCCCTTCATCGCAAGGCTCGAGGAGCAGACGCGCAGCTTCGAGGGACAGGTGGTGCTGATCCACGGCGACTCGCACATCCAGCGCTTCGACCAGCCCCTCAAGGACGAGAACGGCGTCCCGGCGCCCAATTTCTGGCGCATCGAGGCGTTCGGTTCGCCGCAGATCGGATGGGTGCGGGTGGTGGTGGATTCGGTGGCGGGCCGGATCGTGGCGGTCGAGCCGCGCAAGATGAGCGGCTGGGGGCCGCGCTGACGCGGGGCTGGACGACTCCGGGCTGCGTCATTAGACTGCCCGCATGTCCGATCCCGACCTCAAGGCGCAGATCCAGGCCGCGACGATCTTCGAGGCGTTCTTCGTCCCCGCGCTGTTCGGGCAGTGGCCCGCGCCCATGCTCGACACGGCCCGGGTCCACCCCGGCGATCATGTGCTGGATGTGGGGTGCTTCACGGGCGTCCTGGCGCGCGAGGCGCTCGGACGCGTGGGGCCGTCGGGCCGCGTGGTCGGCATCGACCGCAACCCGGGCATGGTCGCGGTGGCGAAGCAGATCGCACCCGACGTCACGTGGCAGGAGGGCAGCCCCGAAGCGCTCTCCTTCGACGATGCGTCCTTCGACGTGGTGGCCAGCGCATTCGGCCTTCCGTATTTCGACCGTACGCCCGCGCTGCGCGAGATGTGGCGCGTTCTCAAGCCCGGTGGCCGGTTGATCACGTCGGTGTGGGACCGGCTCGAAGACGTGCCCGCCTACTCGATCCTCGTCGCGCTGCTCCAGCACAAAGTGGGACCGCGCGCGGCGGATGCGCTGCGCGTGCCGTTCTCGCTCGGCGACCCGGACCGGCTCAAGGCGATCTTCCACGACGCCGGCATTGAAGCCAAGCTGGCCCGCCGGCAGGGCACCGTGAATTATCCGAGCGTGCGGTCGTGGGTGCTGACCGATGTGACGGGCTGGTTTCCGATGGTCGACGTCGACGTCGACAAGCAGATGTACGAGGAATTGATCCAGGAGGCGGAGCACGCGCTGCACGCCTTCGTCCAGCCCAACGGCACGGTGGTCTTTCCCATCAGCGTGCACATCGCGCTCGCGACCCGCTAGACCGGCAGCCTGTTACGGCCGCACCCGTCCCGCGTCGCGCGGTAGATCGATGGTGAAGCGCGTCCCCGACGCCTCGTCGGATTCCACGCTCAGCTCACCGCCGTGGGCCAGCACGATCTGCTTCACGATGTACATTCCCAGCCCCAGCCGCGTGTACTCGTCCTCGACCGCGCGCAGGTCATCCAGTCCTTCCCTCGGGCCCGAGAGAAGATCGATCGACGTCACGCCGTGGTGCCGCACCTCGAGCCGGAGCCGGTCCGCCTGCTGCCCGTCGGCGCTGAGCAGGATGGGTTCCGTGCCCTGGTCGCTGTCGGCGGATTCCGTGAGCAGGGTCGCGAGCAGGAGCTCGATGCGCCGTTTGTCCCACGTGCCGTTGGTCTTCCCGCTCACGACGAGCTTGATCTCGCGGCGCGCGGCCGGTGTCTGTCGCGCGACCCGGTGGCACACGTCGGCGAGATCGATGGCCTCGGGGTCGAGCGGGATCTCGCGGCCCAGGCAGACGCGCAGGAAATCGAGCAGGTGCGCGATCATCAGATCCATGCGGTCCACGATGGACAGGATGCGCGCGGCGGACTCGCCGATCTCGGGCGTGGTGGAGTGCAGGTTCAGGACGCCTCCGGTGATCGAGATGGCGCTCAGCGGATTGCGCAGGTCGTGTCCCAGCATCTCGACGAATCGCTCGCTGAACATCGCGGCGCGCGTCGCGTCGGTCGCGGGAGCGACGCTCGCGCTGCCCGCCGCGGCCACTTCGATCGGCGCCTGGACCGTGTTGTCGGCCGTGACGGTGTGCGGCGCGAGCGGCGCGACCGCAAGCGGCCGCGTCGGAGCGCTCCAGCGTTCCACCGTGTCGACCAGGTGCTCGGGCTTCACGGGTTTGTAGAGAACGTCGTCCACCACGATGTCGCGCAGGTTCCGGTTGGCCGTAATCACCACCACCGGGATCGACGCCAGGTCCGGGTCGGCGGCCTGCTCCTGGCGGAACTGCCACCCGTTCATCCCCGGCATCATGAGATCGAGCAGGATCACGCGCGGGTGCGGGCCGCTTCGCAGCCGGTCGAGCGCGGCTCGACCGTCCTCGGCGCACACCACCTCGTAGCCGCGCGCCATGAGCATGTCCGCCACGCTCTCGCGCACGTCGCGCTCGTCGTCGACCACCATCACGATAATATTGTCCGTGACCTCTTCGTCACGGACCCGTCTGGCCTGGTTGGTGAAGCTCATCGGTGTAACCACATCCTCAATGTTGCCAGCAGCTGTTCGGTGTTGACGGGTTTGGCCAGGTAATCCGAGGCGCCCGCGTCGATGCATTTCTCACGGTCGCCCTTCATGGCCTTGGCCGTGAGTGCGACGATCGGGAGGCGGCGCAGGGAGGGATCCTTGCGGATCAGCTTGATGGTCTCGTAGCCGTCCATTTCCGGCATCATGATGTCCATCAGCGCCACGGCGATGTCGGGCGTTTTCTTGAGAGTCGCGATCGCTTCGCGTCCGTTCTGCGCGGCGAGCACCTTCATGTCGTGGCGCTCGAGCACGCTGCCGAGCGCGAAGATGTTGCGCACGTCGTCGTCCACGATCAGCACCTTGCGGCCGCGCAGCTCCTCGTCGGAGCGGTGGAGCTTCTCCAGCATCTGCTGCTTGTGCGCGGGCAGGTGGGTGATCACGCGGTGCAGGAACAGGGCGGTCTCGTCGAGCAGGCGTTCGGGGGACTCCACGCCCTTGAGGACCACCTTGCGCGCCAGCTCCTGGAGCTGCGAATCGTCCTGCGGGGAGAGCTCCTTGCCGGTGCACACCACGACGGGGAGGTCGCGCAACTCCTCCATGTCGCGAATCCTGTCCAGGACCTCGAAACCGGAAATATCCGGCAGGCGCAGGTCGAGAACGACGCAATCCACCTTCTGTTCCCGGAGGATCTTGAGCGCGTCCTCGCCGGTGCCTGCCGTGATGATTTCGATGTCGTCGTGGCCCAGGAGCTCGGAGATGCCGAGCTGCTCGGCGTCGTTGTCCTCGACCACGAGGAGCCGCTTGCGCCGCGGCAGCGCGTATTCCTTGATGCGGGTGAACGCCTCTTCGAGCTTCTCGGTCGTGGCGGGCTTGGTGATGAACGAGAACGCGCCGCGCGCGAGACCGGTCTGGCGGTTCTCGTCGAGGGTGATGATCTGCACCGGGATGTGGCGCAGATTGGTATCCTGCTTGAGGTAGCTCAGCACGGTCCATCCCAGCATGTCGGGCAGGAACACGTCGAGCGAGATGGCGGTCGGCTTGAATTCGCGCGCCAGCTCGAGCGCGTCGCTCCCGCGCGACGCCACCAGCACCTTGAAGCCCCGGTCGCGGGCGAGATCGACGAGGACGCGCGCGTAGTGCGGGTCGTCCTCGACGATCAGCACGGAGGTGTCGCCCGGCTGGACGTGGGCGCGATCGTCCGGAATCTGCTCCGGCGTCGCGTCCGCCACGCGCAGGATGGGGGAGACCGCCGTGGTGGTGACGGAACGCGACGGCGAGTCGTGGTACTCGGCCGACGGACCGACGTACCTGAGCGGCAGGTAGAGCGTGAACGTGCTCCCGACGCCGGCCGCGCTGCGCAGCTGGATTTCGCCGCCGAGCAGGTTCGAGAGCTCGCGGCTGATGGCGAGGCCCAGGCCGGTGCCGCCGAACTTGCGGATCGTACCCGCGTCCGCCTGCTGGAACGCCTCGAAGATGATCTTCTGCTTTTCGGGTGCGATGCCGATGCCGGTGTCCGACACCTCGAACGCCACCACCGTCGCCGCCTGCGAGAGAATCGGATGGTCGGGGGACCATCCACCCTTGACGGCGCTCACGTTGAGACGAACGCCACCCGCCTCGGTGAACTTGAACGCGTTCGAGAGCAGGTTCTTGAGCACCTGCTGGAGGCGCTTCTGGTCGGTGACCAGGCTGCGCCCCAGCGACGGATCCAGGTGAACGTCGAAGGTGAGGCTGCGCGCCTCCGCGTCGTGACGGAACGGGCGCGCGACGGTCTCGATCACGCTGTGGAACAGGATCTCGGTGGGCTCCACCGTCACCGTGCCGGACTCGATCTTCGAGAGGTCGAGAATGTCGCTGATGAGGTTCAGGAGGTCCGTGCCCGCGCTGTGGATGGTGCGCGAGAACTCGACCTGCTTCGGTGACAGGTTGCCCTCGGGGTTCTCCGCGAGCTGCTGGCCGAGAATCAGGATGCTGTTGAGCGGCGTGCGCAGCTCGTGCGACATGTTGGCGAGGAACTCCGACTTGTACTTCGACGTGAGTGCCAGCTCCTCCGCTTTCTCTTCCACCGCGCGGCGCGCCTGCTCGATCTGCTGGTTCTTGCGCTCCACCTCGGCGTTCTGGTCGGCGAGCTGCTGCGCCTTCTGGGCCAGCTGCTCGTTGGTCTGCTGGAGCTCCTTCTGCCGGCCCTGCAGCTCGCCGGCGAGCTTCTGCGACTGGTCGAGGAGCGCCTCGGTCTGCATGGTGGCCTCGATCGAGTTGAGCACGATGCCGATCGAGCTGGTGAGCTGGTCGAGGAAGGCCAGGTGCGACGTCGTGTAGCCGCCCAGCGTGGCGAGCTCGATCACCGCCTTGATCTGTCCCTCGAAGAGCACCGGCAGCACGATCACGTTGCGCGGCGGCGCCGCGAACAACCCCGAGCTCACGCGCACGATCTCGGGCGGCAGGTCGGTGAGGAGCAGGCGGCGCTTGTCGACCGCGCACTGTCCCACCAGGCCTTCGCCGAAACGCAGGAACGAGGGGTGCCCGTCGCGGCCGTCGTCGGCGTACGCGGCGAGAAGTTTCAGCGTGGGCCCACCGTCCATCAGGGGATCGTCCGAGCTCTGGTAGATGACGCCCTGGTGCGCGCCGACCAGCGGCGCGAGCTCGGAGAGGATCATCTGGCCCACGCGCACGAGGTCGCGCTGGCCCTGGAGCATGTTCATGAAGCGGCCCAGGTTGGTCTTGAGCCAGTCCTGCTCCTTGTTGCGGTCGGTGGTGAGGCGGAGGTTGTCGATCATCGTGTTGACGTTGTCCTTGAGCTCCGCCACTTCGCCGCGCGCCTCCACGTCGATCGAGCGCGTGAGGTCGCCCTTGGTCACCGCGGTGGCCACGTCGGCGATGGCGCGCACCTGCGTGGTGAGGTTCGCGGCCAGCAGGTTCACGTTGGCGGTGAGGTCCTTCCACGTGCCCGCGGCGCCCGGCACGTTGGCCTGGCCGCCGAGCCGTCCCTCCACGCCCACTTCGCGCGCCACCGACGTCACCTGTTCGGCGAAGGTGGCGAGCGTGCTCGTCATGTCGTTGATGGTGTCCGCGAGCGCGGCCACTTCGCCCTTCGACTTGACGGTGAAGTTCTGCTTCAAGTCGCCGTTGGCGACGGCGGTCACCACCTTGGCGATGCCGCGCACCTGCTCGGTCAGGTTGGCCGCCATGACGTTCACCGTGTCGGTGAGGTCCTTCCACGTGCCCGCGACACCCGGCACCTGCGCCTGGCCGCCCAGCGCGCCCTCGGTGCCCACTTCGCGCGCCACGCGCGTCACTTCGGCCGCGAAGGCGTTCAGCTGATCCACCATGGTGTTGACGGTGTTCTTGAGCTCGAGAATTTCACCGCGCGCATCGACGGTGATCTTCCTGGAAAGATCGCCTCGCGCCACGGCTGTCGTCACTTCGGCGATGTTGCGCACCTGCGCGGTGAGGTTGCCGGCCAGCAGGTTCACGTTGTCGGTGAGGTCCTTCCACGTTCCCGCGGCGCCCGGCACGTTGGCCTGACCGCCCAGGCGGCCCTCGGTGCCCACTTCGCGCGCCACGCGCGTCACTTCGCCCGCGAACGAGCGCAGCTGCTCGACCATGGTGTTGAGGGTTTCTTTGAGCACGAGGAGCTCGCCGCGCACGTCCACCGTGATCTTCTTGGAGAGGTCACCGCTCGCGATCGAGGTCGCCACTTCGGCGATGTTTCGCACCTGCGCGGTGAGGTTCTTCGCCATCGAGTTCACGTTGTCGGTGAGATCCTTCCACGTGCCGGCCACACCGGGCACTTCGGCCTGTCCGCCGAGCTTGCCCTCGGTGCCCACTTCGCGCGCCACGCGCGTCACCTCGGACGCGAACGCGTTCAACTGGTCCACCATCGTGTTGATGGTGCTCTTGAGCTCGAGAATCTCGCCGCGCACGTCCACGGTGATCTTCCTGGAAAGGTCGCCGCGTGCGACGGCGGTGGTCACCTCGGCGATGTTTCGCACCTGCGCGGTGAGGTTGCCGGCCATCGAGTTCACGTTGTCGGTGAGATCCTTCCACGTGCCGGCCACGCCGGGCACCTGCGCCTGGCCGCCCAGGCGGCCTTCGGAACCCACTTCGCGCGCCACGCGCGTCACCTCGGAGGCGAACGCGTTGAGCTGATCGACCATCGTGTTGATGGTTTCCTTGAGCTGGAGAATCTCGCCGCGCACGTCCACGGTGATCTTGCGCGAGAGGTCGCCGTTCGCGATGGCGGTCGCCACCTCGGCGATGTTTCGCACCTGTCCGGTCAGGTTGCCGGCCATCGAGTTTACCGAGTCGGTGAGGTCCTTCCACGTGCCCGCCACGCCGGGCACTTCGGCCTGGCCGCCGAGTTTGCCGTCGGTGCCGACCTCGCGCGCCACGCGCGTCACCTCGGAGGCGAACGCGTTGAGCTGATCGACCATCGTGTTGATGGTTTCCTTGAGCTGGAGAATCTCGCCGCGCACGTCCACGGTGATCTTGCGCGAG
>DASVAK010000077.1:0-2499 GCA_036376395.1 Candidatus Krumholzibacteriia bacterium | reverse complement strand
ACGACGCCACCGAGCACGAACCCGACTTGCGACAACAGGTTGTCCAGCATGTCCTTCTCCAGTGAAGAAAAGCGTTAGGCGCCCAGTTGCGGGGCCGAGGGGTCCGGGGAGAGTTCGGAGTTCGGGGCGACGAGGGCGATGCCGTCGCGTATCTCGAGCACGAGCACGCTGGACCAGGTCTCGGGGTTGCTCGCGTCGTGGTCGAATGGGCGAGCCAACAGCTCCTGCGCGCGGCCGCCCCGCGTCACGAGGATCTTGCCCGTCCCGCCGCTGCTCAGTGGCAGGAGGACCTGCGCCGATGCGCCTAACCAGGCACGGTCGCCGGGCATCTCGCCCGATTCTGATTTCCGCAGCCAGCCGAAGACCACGGTGCTGATGCCGGCTCCCAACGCGCCGACGCCCAGGGCGAGCAGCGCCGTCAGGATGGTGCGCGTGCCACCCCAGAGCCACGTGAGCGAAACGCCGGTGACACCAAAGGCGAACATGAAGTACGTCGCGTTCCGCAGCGACAGCAGTTTGTAGCTGTCGAGACCATGATGGTGGTCGGCGCCGGTGTCGACGTGACTATCGACATCGCCGTGGGCTCCCGTGGTGTCGGCGAACACGGAGAAGAGGTACATCCCCACGCCAACCACCAGCGCGAACCAGTAGAGTGCGGTCATCGGTGGAGCGGGCCCCCGGCGAAACGCGGAGCCGGAATATCGGACCAGCGCGCGGCCTCAACAACCGAGTCCGGGTGCGGATGTTGGGTCGACTGGGTGCTGCTTCCGGACTACACGACGTGACACTCCCCGGAAGTGATCGTACCGCAAATTACCAAAATCGGCACCGCGGCCTGGGGACGCAAAGACGTAAGAGCATAGGAGACATCGGCTTATGACCCTAACGGGCTATGGTTGATCCGGGGGTATTCACGTAACGTTCCCTGCGATCGCGGCCCTGTCTTCGGCCGCTAAATTGCTCAGACTGTTCGGTCAGACGCTTCGCCTGTCGATTTCTTCGGTATCAGAACTCGGCAATAACCACCGTAAACGGACCATCATGACGTCTGGGAGCACAGTTTCCGCCGAACTGGTCTCGATTGCCTCGATCCGGGCCGCCGCTGACACCCTGCGGTCGGTCGCGGTTCGCACGCCACTGCTGCGCGCGGCCGCCCTGTCGGAGGAGCTGGGCTTCTCGGTATTGCTCAAGCCCGAGATGCTCCAGCGCAGCGGCGCCTTCAAGTTCCGCGGGGCGTACTCCTTCCTGGCCGGCCTAACGCCGGTTGAACGCGCGCGCGGTGTCATCGCGCCAAGTTCCGGCAATCACGGCCAGGCCGTCGCGCTCGCGGCGCGACTCTTCGGCGTGCGGGCGACGGTGGTCATGCCCACCACGGTGACCGACGCCAAGCGGCTGGGCGCGGAACGCCTCGGCGCGCGAGTAGTGCTCGCCGGAACGACGACGAAGGACCGGATGGACCGCGCGGTGGAAATGGTCCAATCCGAAGGTGCGACGCTCGTCCCGCCGTTCGACGACGCGCGCATCATTGCGGGGCAGGGCACCGTCGGTCTCGAGATCGTGGAAGACCTGCCGGCGGTCGGCACGGTCCTCGTGCCCGTTGGTGGCGGAGGCCTCAGCGCCGGTGTCGCGGCGGCGATCAAGCAGCTGCGCCCGGGAACGCGTGTGGTTGGCGTGGAGCCTTCGGGCGCGGCCAAGCTGCAGGCGGCCCGCGCGGCGGGCGAGCCCGTCACGATGTCGTCGACGCACAGCATCGCCGACGGGTTGATGTCGATCCGCATCGGCTCGATTCCGTTCGCGCACCACGAGGCGTTTCTCGACGAGGTCGTGACGGTCGACGATGCGGCGATCATCCGCGCGATGCGGCACCTCATGGATCGCGTCAAGCTGGTCGCCGAGCCGAGTGGCGCGATCACGGTGGCGGCGTTGATGGAGGGCCGCGTCACGCCCCGCGGCGAGACCGTTGCGATCCTGAGCGGTGGCAACATCGAGTGGCCCGGACTGGCCGCCCTGTTCGATGCCTAACGCTCGCATCCTCGTCGCCGACGACGATCCCGGGATGCTCGGCACCCTCTCCTGGATCCTGAAGGAGCAGGGGTACGAGGTCGTCACGACGCACGAGGGCAGCCGTGTTGTCCCGCTCATGATCGACCGGACGCCGGACCTCGTCCTGCTCGACATCCTGTTCAACGATCAGAGCGGCATCGATGTACTCGAGCTGATCAAGAAGGACGAGCGCTGGCGCGACGTACCCGTCGTCATGATGTCGGCGCTGACACCGGAGGAAGCCGCGGTACGCACCCTGGGGATTGGAGCCGCCGACTACGTCCGCAAGCCATTTCGCGTTCGCGAATTGCTGGCGCGCATCGAGGCGCAGCTCCGCATGCGCGCCATCCTCCGATCCGCCAACGACACACTCCGGGCGACTCGTGAGGCGCTGTCGCGCGTGCAGGAGCAGGCAGACCAGCGCCGGCACCTGATGGACATCCTGCACGACGTCAC
>DASVAK010000066.1:0-5706 GCA_036376395.1 Candidatus Krumholzibacteriia bacterium | reverse complement strand
GGGAAGACCGGTCGCGAGCTCCATGATAGCACCGGCGTTGTTCACATGGTGGTTGCGCCCGGTCAGGAGCGCGGTGCGCGTGGGCGAACACAGCGCGGTGGTGTGAAAGTTGTTGTAGCGCAGGCCGCTCGCCGCGAGCCGGTCGAGGGTCGCCATGCGCGCGGGTCCGCCGAACGCACTCGACTGGCCGAACCCGATGTCATCAAGCAGCACGATCACGACGTTGGGCGCTCCCTTCGGAGCGGCCACATCGAACCGCGCGGGCGCTGTGGCATTGCGCGCGTCGACCTCGGTGGTCGTCGGGGCCGTCGGTTCGGGAACGGGAAGCGTCGTGCGGTCGATTGCGTCCTGTGCGGATGATGGGGAGACGAACGAGAGCAGAGCCATGGACAGGACAAGCCATGGCCCGTGCGAAGCGGCCTTCAATCGCATCGGTGAGAATCCTCCGGAAGCGGTGAGAACAGTGGGGTACCCTTGCGAGGGCAGAGGATAGACGAAAGCGGGTCAGTCTCCCAGAGAGATTCCCATGGCTCGGGCGGTGCGCATCAGGGTGTCGTCGAGCGGCACGGTCTTGAGCCGTTCGATCGCCTGGCGGATGGGAACCGACGTCACCTCGATGCCCTGAAAGGCGACCATCTTGCCGAAGTCGCCGGCCGCGATGAGCTCCACCGCGGCCGCGCCGAACATCGTGCAGAGGGCGCGGTCGAAGGGCGTCGGCGTTCCGCCACGCTGGAGGTGACCGAGCACGACGTTGCGCGTCTCGCGGCCCGTGAGCTTCTCGATCTCGCGCGCCACCACCGCGCTGACACCCCCGAGGCGCACTTCGCCCTCGGCGCGGTCGCCCAGGCTCACCATGCCGTGGCCCTTCTGGCTCGCGCCTTCGGCCACGACGACGAGCGCGAAGAGCTTGCCGTGCGATTCGCGCTCGCGGATGCGCGCGTGAATGCTCTCATAGCGGAACGGGATCTCCGGTATCAGGATGGCATCCGCGCCGCCGGCCACACCGGCGTAGAGCGCGATCCAGCCCGAGTAGCGCCCCATCACTTCCAGCACGATGACGCGGTCATGGCTTTCCGCGGTGGTGTGCAGCCGGTCCATCGCGTCGGTCGCGCACGCCACGGCGGAGTCGAACCCGAAGGTGTAGTCGGTGCAGTCGAGGTCGTTGTCGATGGTCTTGGGGATGCCGATCACGGGAATGCCGAACTCGTAGAGCTGCTGCGCGGTGGTGAGGGTTCCGTCGCCGCCCAGGCAGACCAGCGCGGAGAGATCGAGCGCGTCGCACCCCTTCTTCACCGCGGCCAGCAGATCGTCGGGCACGCGGCGTCGCTCGCCGTGCCCCACGCGTGTGGAGAACTTGCCGCGGTTCGCCGTGCCCAGGATGGTGCCGCCGCGGGTGAGCAGGTCACCGAGCTGTTCGTAGCGCAGGTCGCGCACGCGCATCGGCTCGAGCAGTCCCTCGTAGCCGCCGAGGACCCCGATCGATTCCCAGCCGCGCTTCGCCGCGGCCTTGGAGACGGAACGGATCACGGCGTTGAGGCCGGGGCAATCCCCGCCTCCCGTGACGATACCGATCTTCTTCACGATTCCCCGCGCGAGGTCAGTCGCGCATGAGGGTGAGGTCGTCCGCCTGGACCGTGGTGCGGTTGCGGAAGAGCATGACCAGGATCGCGAGACCGATGCCTGCTTCGGCGGCCGCCAGCGCCATCACGAAGAACGCGGCCACGTGGCCGTCGGTGCTGCCGTTGTGGCGCGCAAAGGCGATGAAGGAGAGGTTGACCGCGTTGAGCATGAGCTCGATCGACATGAGGATGACCAGCAGGTTGCGGCGGAAGAGCACGCCGAACGCGCCGATGAAGAACAGGATGGCGCTCAGGTACAGGTAATGATGAATTCCGATCGGGTCCATTAGATGACCTTCTTCGCCAGGAGCACGACGCCCACGATGGCGACCAGCAGGATGAGCGAGATCACTTCGAACGGATAGACGAAACTCGAGAGCATCGAGCGGCCGACGGTCTCCATGTTGCCGAACTCGGGCGGCACCTGCGAGGTGACCGGCTGCACGTCGCCGAAGATCTGGATGGCGCCGAACGCCGCCGCGGCGCACACGGTCGCGGTGAGCAGCAGCCGCATCCAGCCCACCGGCGCCTCCTCGATCTCCTCCTTCTTGAGGTTCAGGAGCATGATGGTGAAGATGATCAGCACCATGATGGCGCCCGCGTACACGAGGATCTGCAGGATGAACACGAACTCGGCGTGGAGCATCGCGAACAGGCCCGCCAGCGAACACAGCGAGAGGATCAGCGCGAACGCGCCCGAGAGCGGGTTCTTGAGACCCACCATGAGCAGACCGCCGAGGACGGCGAAGAAGGCGAGGATGTAGAAGAGGATCGCGTCCATGGTCTATCTCCGGTCGAGCAGCAGCAGCACCACCGCGGTGATCGCGATGTTGAGGAACGAAAGCGGGATCATGCTCTTCCAGCCCAGCCGCATCAGCTGGTCGTAGCGGAAGCGCGGCAGCGACCACCGCACCCAGATGAACACCCAGCACCAGAACAGCGTCTTCACCGCGAAGGTGGAGATCTGCGCCACCAGCGCCACCGTGCGCGCGCCCCACTCCGGGAGCGCCGCGAGTCCGAGCACCTTGACGAGGAAGAACGTGAACGCCGCGCCGGCCACGATGTTGAGCGTGAACAGGAACATGCCCTCGCCCTCGCGCCGGTCGCCGAAGCGGCCGCGGATGCGCTTCGACCAGGCGAGCATCACCGCGGCGAAGACGAACGATCCGATCGCGCCGCCCGCGAGCATCACCTTGAGCCACGTCGCCGAGTGGGCGACGATCTTCTCTGTCGGGAAGTATGGAATCTGCCAGCCGCCGAAGAAGAGCGTGGTGATCATCGCCGAGGAGAGCACGATGGCGGCGTACTCGCCCATGTAGAACAGCGCGAAGCGCATGCCGCTGTATTCCACGTGGTAGCCGGCCACGATCTCGGATTCGCCCTCGGGCAGGTCGAAGGGGTTGCGGTTGCTCTCGGCGAACGCCGCCACGATGAACAGAATGGCGCCCAGCGGCTGGACGAACACGCCCCAGCGCGGGAGGAATCCGAACAGCAGGTCGCCCTGGCCGCGCACGATCTCATTGAGCTGCGCGCTGCCGAACACCATGAAGATGCCGACCAGCGCCATGCCCAGCGGGACCTCGTAGCTGATCATCTGCGCGGTGGAGCGAAGGCCGCCCATCAGCGCGAACTTGTTGTTCGACGACCAGCCCGCCAGCACGATGCCGTACACGTTGAGCGACGTGATGGCGAGGATGAACAGGATGCCCGCGTTGAGATCGGCCACCTGCATCGAGATGTCGCGGCCGCCCACCAGGAAGCGGTCGGCCCAGGGGATCACCGCGAACGCGCTCAATATGAACGTGAAGCCCAGCACGGGCGCGATCATGAAGTAGATCCGGTTGACATGCGGCGGGATCATCATCTCCTTCATGAGGAGTTTGACCACGTCGGAGATGTTGTGGACGATGCCGGCCAGGCGGACGCCGTAGATGGCGGCGCGGTTCGGGCCGGCGCGGTCCTGGATGAAGGCCGCGCCCTTGCGCTCGAACCAGATCAACACGGGGAGAAGCGAGAGAGCGAAGGCCCAGATGAAGGCCGCCTTCGCGCCGATGATCACATAGTCGAGCCAGCCTGGCATCGGTTACCTCAAGACGCGACCGGTTGTCCCGCCGACGCCCGCACGCCCGTGAGTCCCGTCTTGAGCAGGTTCACGCCGGCGAACGCGGGCACGGTGTCCTGGATTGCTTTCCTGACCTGCGCGACCATCTCGTGCGGCGCCGTGCCCATGAGCGACGCGATCAGCGCGTCGAGAACGGTCCAATCGCTCGCGGCCGCGGTGTCGAACGCGGGACGCAGCTGCTGCACGTGGCCCTCGAAGTTCACCACGAGCCCGTCCTTTTCCGCGAAGGTGAGGCCCGGGACCACCAGGTCGGCGCGCTCGGTGAGCGCCGAGCGGCAGCCCGAGATCGCGATGACCTTGCCCGCGCTCTTCCACAGCGGGGCGATGGCGTCCACGTCCGTGTTGAACCCGATCGCGATCAGCACGCCGTCGCCGCCGGGGAGACTTGCGGCGTCGGCGGTCTGGCCGCGCTGCATGTCGAGGACGCGCAGGCCGAGCATCTCGGCGCCGCGCGCATTGGGATGGCGATCCGCCCGCCGCAGCAGGTGGTCGTCGACGCCGTCGGGCAGGTGGCGCGCCACCATCACGGGGGCGTTCAGGCATTCCTGCGCCAGGCGCCGGGCGAGGAACATCTCCTCGAGCGTGCACGTGGCGGACGCGAGCACCAGCGCCTTCTTCGCGGCCGGCCGGTCGATCGAGCCCGCGGGCTTCAGGCCCAGCAGAGTGCGCATCTCCGCGATCGCTTCCTGCAGCGAACATTCGAACACGTTGCCACCCCGGCGCACGAACGGGGTGCGCAGGCGGTCGTGGTTCACGAACTTGTAGTTGGTGCGACCCTCATCGCACGCCCAGTAGCCGTTCACCGCGGGGTTGTGGCGCGGGCGGAAGCGATAGACCTGGTCCTTCTTGGTCTGCATCTGCATGCTGCAGCCGCGCGCGCACGTCGTGCACACCGTGTTGGTGTTCTTGAGGAACCACGTCGCCGAGTGGAAACGGAAATCCTTCGATGTGAGCGCGCCCACCGGGCAGAGATCGACGGTGTTGAGCGAATAGGGACTGTCGACTTCCTTGCCGGGGAACGGCGTGATGAACGCCTCGTGTCCGCGCCCGGCGATGTAGAGCTGCTCTTCGCCCGCGATGTCGCGCAGGAAACGCACACAGCGGTCGCACAGCACACAGCGCTCCTGGTCGAGCACCATGGTCGGCCCGATGTCTTTCGCCTTTTCCTTGCGGAAGCGGGTGAAGTCCTGGCGGCCGGGCTGGAGGTCGTGCTCCATGTAGTAATTC
The DNA here is from genome assembly GCA_036376395.1 of Candidatus Krumholzibacteriia bacterium. Lineage (GTDB taxonomy): Bacteria > Krumholzibacteriota > Krumholzibacteriia > WVZY01 > JAKEHA01 > JAKEHA01. Next base: position 738 of record DASVAK010000066.1, on the reverse strand, counting down.
TGGAGCGTGCACTCGCCGGCCTTGTCGCAGATCGGGCAGTCGAGCGGGTGGTTGAGGAGGAGCATCTCCTCGACCGATGCGCGCGCCCGTTTGGCGGCGTCGCTGTGGGTCAGGACCTCCATCCCCTCGGCGACGACCGTCTTGCACGAGATGCCGAGCTTGTTGCCGCGCGGCCCCACGAAGTCGACCTGGCACATGCGGCAGTTGCCATCCGGGCCCAGGCCCGGGTGGTAGCAGAAGTGCGGGATATCAATGCCGATCTCGCGGCAGACGTCGATCAACAGGGCGCCGTCGGGCGCATCTATCTTCTTGCCATTTATAATGATGGTGGGCATGTGTTGTGCCGGGTTTCACAAAGGCGGCCCGCCAACCGTAACCATAATGGACGCAACTGTCAATAGCTGAGCGTTTGCTCTGATATCAATCGATTCAACCATCCCCGACGCCATCGCACCCGGTTTTCGTGAGGCCTAATGGCCCGGCCCGTAAGGCGATTCAGGGCGTCCTTATCAATAGATTCGCCCCTTAATAGCGGTTAAACACCCTTTAAATCGACTCGCTGCGTCCTTAAACTTCATGGGATGAATAACATCAAACGAACCCTGTGGCGGCTCTACTCCGCCCTGCCCAAGCAACCGTCCACGAACTACCTCTTCCGGTCGTTCGACGTGAACCCGTATGACCTGCTTCCGCCCGGCGCGGTGGTCCTCGACCTGGCCTCCAAGGACAGTCGGGCGA
>DASVAK010000045.1:0-11978 GCA_036376395.1 Candidatus Krumholzibacteriia bacterium | reverse complement strand
GCGCCCGGTTGGTGAGCGCGCTGGTCGAGACGAACACGTCGGCGGCCGCCATCAGCGCGGGCACGTCATCGTGCGGCACGATGCCGGCAAAGCGCACGTGGTCGGTCAGGCCTTCCAGGCGCGCCGCGCGCTCGCACTCGTCACGCATTGCGCCGTCTCCCGCCACCACGAGCCACGTGCCCGGTACGTGCGCCTTGAGCACCCGCGCCGCCGCCGCGATCACGTCGAGCGGGCGCTTCGACTCCACCAGGCGCGCCAGAAACAGGATCACGGGAGCGTTGGCGGGCAGGTGGTACTTCACCCGCGCGGCCGCCCGGTCGACCTGGCGGTCCATCCACTCCAGGTTGAGCCCGTTGGGGAGAAAATGGATCCGGTCGGCGGGAATTCCGCGGGCGCGCAACACGTCGCCGCCGCGGGTGCCGTCGTCGAGCACGATCCAGGCGTCCTGCGGGTAGCGCAGCGCCACCAATTGCTCGAAGTTCTTCGCCATGTAGCGCGCCGCCGGCCACTCGGTGTGCACCAGGTCCATCACGCCGAAGAGCTTGGTCACGGTGGGAACGCCGGTCACACGACGGCACCACCACGTGGCCAGCGTCGCGTAGTGCGAATGCCCCATCACGACCACGGGCGAGAGCGCGCGCGTCAGCGCGATCGCGCGCGGCACCACCATCGAATTGAACATGCCGGGCCAGAGCGCCCGACGCGACGCGGTAGGAAGGTGCTGGGTGGTGCGGAAGAAGTTCGGGTAGGCGTGCGTGGTGACGCGCGGGTCGGTGCGCGCGCTCTTGGGGCGCAGGAAGTGGAGCTCGTAGCCCGCGCGCGTGAATCCTTCGATGAAGCGGTCCTCGTCGGAGACGCCGGCCTTGATGTCGTGCTCCTCGCCCAGCGACCACACCGTCTCCCAGGGAGAGATGATGAGAATCCGCGGCGCGCTGCCCCTCGCGGATGCCGTGCTCACCCGATCGTGCACGAGAGCGTTCCCAGCCGCTCGATGGTGGCCACCAGGCGGTCGCCCGGCTTGAGGAACAGGGGAGGCTTGCGGTACACGCCGACGCCCGCGGGCGTGCCGGTGGCGATCACGTCGCCCGGCTCGAGCGTCGCCGTCTGCGAGATGTGGTGGACCAGGAAGTCGACGGTGAACGTCATGCGGTCGGTGCGGCTCGCCTGCATGACGGCGCCGTTGAGCGCGAGGCCGATGTCGAGCGCGTGCGGGTCGGGTACTTCGTCGCGCGTGGTGAGCCAGGGCCCCAGCGGACCGCTGCCGTCGGTCGACTTGGCGCGAAACCACTGCTTCTCCTTCGCCTGCAGGTCGCGCGCGGAGAGATCCATGAACACGGCGTAGCCGGCCACGTGCGCGTACGCGTCCTCGAGCGACACCTGCCGCGCGCGCCGGCCCATGACGAAGGCCAGCTCGACCTCGTAGTCGTACTGCTCGACGCCGCGCGGATACGGCGTCACGTCGCCGTCGCCGGCGAGCGAGTTGGGCCCCTTGGCGAACATCATCGGGTAGTCGGGCGCGGTCTTGCCCTGCTCCGCGGCGTGGTCGGCGTAGTTGAGGCCGAGGCAGATGATCTTGGACGGGTTCACGATGGGTGGGCCGAGACGCACGCTGCCGAGCCGGTGGCGCGCGGCGGGCCGGACCGACGCCGCGTTGGCGACGAGCGATCGCACCTCGCCGAGCAGATCGCGGGCGAGAACGTCGCGGATCGTCTCGGGAAAATCGCGCGACGCCGCGCGCAGGTCGATGATCTCGTCGCCGGCGATCACGCCGGGGCGTTCGTCACCCGCGGGACCGAAGCTGACCAGGCGCATGAGAGTTCCTTCCGGACTAGCCGTCCACGTCGTCGAGGCGGCGCAGGAATTCGTCCTTGTCGATGAACTGGACCGCGCGCAGGTCCGCGCGCTCCTTGCCCGACGCGTCGATGAACACGATGGTCGGCACGCCCTTGATGTCGTAGCGCTTGCGCAGCGCGCGCACGTCGGGCGAGCCGTGCTGCGTGAGATCCGCCTTCAGGGTGACGAAGTTGCGCGTCTTCGCGACCACTTCGTCCTGGCTGAAGGTCTTGTGCTCGAGCTCCTTGCACGGCAGGCACCAGTCCGCGGAGAAATCGATCACGACCGGCCGCTTCTCCGCGACCGCGCGCGTGAGCTCCACCTCGGCGTACGGAGGCCACGACGACGGGCCCGTCTCCTGGCGTCCCAGGATGTGGCCGGGAGCCAGCGCCATGTACAACCCGTACAGCGGCGCCGCGACCCCGATCAGCCGGCGGAACGCGGCGAACCACAGCGTCGACGAATGCACCTTGGAGACGAACCCCAGCATCACGCCGCCTACCACGAGCAGTGCGCCGAGCAACGCGTAGTACGCGATGTCGCCGATCACGTGGCGCAGGAAATAGAGCGCCATCGCGAGCAGCACGAGGCCGAACAGGCGGCGCACCCACTCCATCCACTCGCCCGAGCGCGGAAGCCGCGCGATGTTGCCCGACGCCACCGCCAGCACGACGAACGGCAGGCCCAGCCCGAGCGCGAGCACGAAGAAGAGCGAGAAGCCGAGGAAGAGGCTGCCCGATTCACCCACGAAGGTGAGCAGTCCCAGCACGAACGGGCCGATGCACGGCGCGGCGACGATGCCGACCGTGAGCCCCATCAGGAACGATCCCGTGCGGCCCTGCTTCGCGGTGCCCGCCATGCCGGCGAGCCGCTCGGGGATGCGGATCTCGTAGTAGCCGAACATCGACATCGCGAGCGCCACCATCACCGCGGCGATCACGATCAGCACGATCGGATTCTGCAGCGCGGAGCCAAAGAGGCTGCCGGTGAACGCGGCCACCAGCCCGAGCGCGGAGTACATCGTCGCCATGCCGAGCAGGTAGAGCAGCGCGAGCGACAGGGTGTGACCGGAACGTCCTCGCGACTGTCCGCCGAAGTAGCTCACGGTGATCGGGATCATGGGGTAGACGCACGGCGTCAGGTTGAGCGCGAGCCCGCCCAGGAACACGAGCACGAAGCCGAACCACAGCCCGCGGCTCGCAATGGCGTTCTGCAGCGACCCGCCGCGACCCGCGCCGCCGTCGTCGGCGGTCGCGGTGCCGCCCGGCGTTCCGCCCGTCGATGCGCCCGATGCGAGCGACGTGAAGTCGATTGCGTCGAAGACGTCGGGGTGCGCCAGGTCGACGGATGCCTCGGGCGTGGAGACCGGCACCGGGATGAACACCTCGAGACTCTCGGGGAGCAGGCACTTCTCGTTGTCGCACGCCTGGTACGTCACCATCGCCCGGATCGAGAGCGTGTCGACGGGCGCATCCTTCGCGACGTCGATCATCGCACCGACGTACACGGTGCCCTCGTAGAGCCGCAGCGGTTTCTCGGAGAAGCCGAGCTTCTTCTCGATGCCCTGCGGGTAGACCGCGCCGCGCACCGTGATGCCGGCGGGCGGGAAGAAGTGCACCTCGGTCGGGACGAGGAAGTCCTCGGTGACCAGGTTGGCGTTGATGTGCCACGGGCTCCGGGTCGTGACACCCAGGGCGACCTGCGCGGTGCCCCCCTGCGGGACGTTGGAGAGCGAGACGTAGCCGGTGGCGCTGACGGGGGCGTTGAAGGGGTTCGTGCCCAGGTCAATTGCTTGCGAGACAACGGCTCCCGCGATCACGGCCACGAACAGGGCGGTCGCCAGGACAAGACGGTGGCTTTGGTTCATAGGGGAAAACGAAATTTCACGGCAGAGAGAATGGACCTGTCAGTTGATACACCCGCGGAGGTGGGTGGTTCGGATGATACCCACTCCCGGGCCCCCGATCAACTGGGTGCGCGCTCGCCCAACCGGTCGAGCAGGTAGGGGGCGAGGCAGCGGTGGATGGGCCGGTACACCTTCCACAGGTACTTGCCCTTGTCGCTCTTGAACCGGTACGCCGTCACCAGCTCGATGGCGGGCGGGAAACCGCTGCGGTCCAGGATGTACGCCACCTGGTACTGCATGCCCGGAACGGTGCCCTCGTACACGATCTCGGTCGCCGTGCGGTGGATCTCGCCGTCCCCCTTGACCGAAATGTTCTCCATCATCTGGTGGAGGTCGCGGTACGAATTGAATTCCATCGGACGCCGGAAGGCATCGGCATAGTCCCACTGGGCCGCGATGACGGCGAGCGAGCTCCCGGGCGGGATCGGGATGGACTTGACGTCGTGCGTGCTGGCCACACCCGCCATGATGAAGAGGCCGATCCCGCCGGTGATGGCGAGCACGAACGCGGTGAGCACGAGCGCCTTGATCAGCGTGCCTAGCATGGGCGACCTCTCTCGTCAGTTCTTGACCGCGATGGTGATGCCGTCGCGGACGGGAAGCATCACGTGGCGCACGCGCGGATCGCGGCGCACATGGTCGTTGAACGCCGCCAGTGCGCGATCGTTCGCTTCTTTTGGCTCCAGCACGCGGCCGCTCCAGAGCACGTTGTCCGCGACGATGGCGCCGCCCGGGCGCACGATGGGGAGCACCGCGTCCCAGTAGCGGACATAGCCGGGCTTGTCGGCGTCGATGAAGACGAAGTCGATCGGCCCCTCCAGGGTCGCGATGGTCTCCACCGCGGGCGCCAGGCACAGCTTGATCTTGCGCCCGTGCGGGCTGCGGTCCCAGTAGCGGCGCGCCAGCGCGGTTGCCTTTTCGTCGATATCGCACGTGATGAGCTCGCCGTTGTCGGGGAGGCCGGACGCGATGCACAACGCGCTGTAGCCGGTGAAGGTGCCGATCTCGAGCACGCGTCGCGCGCCGCAGAGCCGCACCAGCACGGCGAGAAGCGTGCCCTCGATGTGGCCCACCATCATCTGGGGGTCCTTCTGGGTCGCGCGCGTCTCGCGCGCAAGCTCGGCGAGGAGCTCCGGCTCCGGCGCCGACAACGCTTCCGCGTAGTGCTCGATATTCTCGGGGACGAAGGATGCCATGTGCGGTTTCGCGGTCGTGACGGACCGCCGTGGGGAAAGAATACCGTGGTTCCGGTACGGCCGCAATGCCGGGGAATTGCGCGTCCCGGCGCGCGCGAGTATGATGTCGGTCCCATGCCCCACTCCATGCAGATCCTGTATCTCATCCGCCACGCCGAGACCGCATTCAACCGCGACGGGCGCGTGCAGGGCCACAGCGAGAGCAACCTGAGCAAGCTCGGCATCGAGCAGGCGCGGCGCGTCCATCACCGCCTCGACTACGTGCACTTCGTCGGCGCGTACGCGAGCCCGTCGAGGCGCACCATGCACACCGCGAAGCTCGCGCTCAACGGGGTCGAGGTCCGGCCGCGCGAAGGACTGCGCGAGATCCGCCTCGGCGAGTGGGAGGGGCAGAAAGCCGACGACCTGCGCAAGCGCTACCCCGTCGAGGTCGAACGGTGGTTTCACTCGCCACAGGCGGTGCGCATTCCCGGCGCCGAGACGGTGGGGCAGTTCCGCCGCCGCGTCGTGATGGAGATGAACCGCATCCGCAAGCAACATCCCTCCGGCGAGATCGCGATTGTCACGCACGCGGGTGTCATCTGCGTGTACCTCACGAGTCTCCTGGGGATGAGCCTCGATGATCTGTGGAGCTTCAAGATCCGCAACGCGTCGGTGACGCGCGTGCTCTTCCCGCAGGGGAAAGCGCGCATCGATCTGCTCGGCGACATCCACCACCTCGAGGGCGTGTTCCGCGAAGCGCCGGGACGGCCCTTCCGCCTCTTCCCGTGAACGGCCATGGCCCGTGCGCGGAACGCGTCGATGTCCGCTGCGAGCCTCCGGCGCACGTTCGCCCGTGACTTCGCCCGCCGCGCAAAAGCCTTTCACCGGCTCGCCTCGACCTACCCGCTGACCACCGACGACGTGCACGACCTGCGCGTCACCACCCGGCGACTGCGCGCATCGATCGCGATGCTGCGTCACGCCGGCGTGCGCGAGAAGACCTCGCGTGCGCGCAGGAAGCTGCGCGCGCTGGGCCGGCTGCTGGGCGAGTGCCGCATGCTGGATGTGGCCATCGAGGACGCGGAGCGGTATCGCGTGAGTGCGGCGAAGCTCGAGCTGCGACGCAATCGCGCCTATGCGGCGCTGCGCCGCGCGCTGGCGCCTTCGCGCGTGGCGGCGGTGAGCTCGCTCCTCGAGCACATCCGGGAGGAGATCCCGGACGCGCACTTCGAGAAGCTGGGCAGGAGACTCGAGCGATCGGAACGTGACGTGGAGCGGCGCCTCGCACGCGCCGCCCCGCGCTCGCCGCGCGCGCGCCACGCGCTGCGCATCGAGATGAAGAAGATCCGTTATCTCATCGAGGCCTTCGGCCGGCAGTCGCCTTCCATGCGACGACTCCAGGACGGCCTGGGTCGCGAGCACGATCTCGCCGTGCTGCAGTCGATGACAGCGCGCATCCCCGCCGCCGCGCGCGACGGACGCACGGCGCGATCGCGCGCCGACCGGGCGAGAGAAGCGGCGCTTCGCTCCGCCATGATTCACCTGCGCGCGATCCGTTCGGCGCTCCAGCGCTGACGGCCGCCGGTGTCGCGGAAATTGGGTGAAATCCATCGCCAGCGCTGGCGGTAAATAATCATCCAGGTCACCAACAATTCGATGACCCGGTGGTAGTCAGGGTGACGGCGGGCAAAGTCCCGCCATCATGAGGATCTCAACCTGTGGATTATCCCTGGGAGGGACCAACCATGCGAAACTCGCCGCGTCATTGCGACACGGTTCGAATCGTCGCAACGCTCATGCTCGCCATCGCCCTCGGCAACGGCTGCACTTCCTACCAGTACGCTCAGTTCGCGGACATCAAGGCCAGGCCGGAGCAATTCACCGACAAGAAGCTGCGCGTTCACTATGCATCGAGCATCCCGGATACATCCGGAGTGCACGGGACGCGCACGGTCCGCGAACGACGCGGTTCTTCCGATTCATATGGCGCGACGTTTCCGGACTCGGCCGTGGTCACGCTGCGCGTTCGCGATCTCAACTATCCATGGGCACGGGGGCTGACTGTCTCCGATCCAAAATTGTTCGGCGGCGGGAATCCGCCTGACACCGTCGCGCTCGATCTCGCCCGGGCCAGCTACCTGGAAGTCGAGGATTTCGATTCCGGGCGGACCGCTCTGCTCCTGGTCGGCGTGGCCCTGGCGGGCGCCTTGATCTACGAGCTCTTCCGCGAGACCGGAGACAGCATCTGGAGCTGGTTCTGGTCAACCTTGACGGGGGATTAACCGCGCGAGTTGCGCCTCGGTGCGACGCAGACGCACACCGCCCCCGATCCGGCGCGCTTCGCACAACGCGCGCAGCACCTGCAGCGACGCGGCGTCATCCACGTCGTACCACGGTGGCAACATCGACAGCGTGAGTCCTTCGCGGCGGATCGCATCGATCGTCTGCTCCAGCACCGTCGGTTCGCCCCAGGAAATCCCCTCGAAGATGCGCGCTGACGGAGCGCGCAAACCGACGAGGTAATAGCCGCCATCCATCGCCGGTCCGATGACGACATCGCGGTGCTTGAGGTGTTGGACCGCGCGCTTGAGGTAGGGAAGCGGGAGGTCGGGGCTGTCGGAGCCGATGAGCACCGCCCGGGCGCCGGGCACCCCGAGCAGGTGGCTGAATGCGGAGACCATGCGGGTGCCCAGGTCGCCGTCCGCCTGGGCGACCAGCGGCCACGGCCGGGGGAGAAGCGGCGCCAGCTCGGAGGCAGGTTCGCCACTATAAAAGACAGTCGGCGCCACCCGGGTCGAGGCCAGCCGCTCGAACAGGTCACCCAGGAACGCCCGGTACAACTCGCACGCCTGGTCCGGCGAAAGCGCAGGCGCCATCCGGGTTTTGACCACCCCCGGCACCGGAACGCGAACCATGATACCCAGTTGATGACGAACCGCCACGCGCAGCACCTCCGCGGGGCACAATACCACGGCCCGCCCGCCATTCGTTTGCCCCGGCTGTGGGAATTGTTGACACTGTCGATACTACGGGGTAAGTTAAACCGGATTTGTGAATCTGATTGCAAGCGATGTGAGCCCGTCGCGCCGCAGGGAGCCCTGACCGCACCTCCGCCGGCGCCCGTCACATCCAGGGGTACGACACCGCGATGACGCTCGCTCTCAAATACATTCCGGTCATTGTCCTGTTCCTGCTCGCCGTTGCCATTCCGCTCCTCATGCTGGCGGTGGCGGGCAAGACCGGCCCGCGTCAGCCCAGCCCGCGCAAGATGACGCCCTTCGAGTGCGGCGTCGAGTCGCTGGGCGACACGCGCCACCGTTTCTCGGTCCGGTTCTTCCTCGTGGCCCTGTTCTTCATCGTGTTCGACATCGAGGCCGTGTTCATCTACCCGTGGGCGGTCCTGTTCCGCGAGCTCGGGTTGTTCGGTCTGATGGAGATGGCAGTCTTCCTCACCATCCTCCTGCTCGGCCTTTTCTACGTGTGGAAGAAGGGAGCGCTGGAATGGGAATAGACCAGACATTGCTGCCCGCCACCAAGGATGAGGCCGGCATCATCACCACGCGCCTCGACGAAGTGGTGAAGTGGGGCCGGAAGAACTCGCTCTGGCCGCTCCCGTTCGGGACCGCGTGCTGCGCGATCGAATTCATGGGTGTGGTGTCGAGCAAGTTCGACATCTCGCGCTTCGGCGCCGAGCTGGTGCGCTTCTCGCCGCGCCAGGCCGACCTGATCCTGGTCGCGGGGACGATCAACTACAAGCTCGCGCCGGTCCTCAAGCGCATCTACGACCAGATGGCCGAGCCCAAGTACGTGATTTCGATGGGCGCCTGCGCGTGCTCGGGCGGGTTCTACGACAACTACGCCACCGTGCAGGGCATCGACCAGATCATCCCGGTCGACGTGTTCATCCCGGGTTGCCCGCCGCGTCCCGAAGCCATCCTGCACGCCATCCTGAAGATGCAGGAGCGCATCCAGAAAGAACCCGTCACCACCCAGGCGCGCCCGCGTCGCCACGAAGTGGTCGACAAGTTCAAGGACAACTAGAGTGACCACTCCGAGCAACGACACCGAGCGCCACGACGCGCTGGTAGCAGATATCCGGAGCCGTTTCGGCGATCGCCTGCTCGACGTCGATCGCAGCTTCGGCGATTGCGCGCTGATCGTGGACCGCGCCGCGGTGCACGACGTGCTCGCGTACCTCAAGAACGAGCGCCGCTTCAACCTGCTCATGGACATCGTGGGCGTCGACTGCATGGACCTGGCGACCTACCGCGAGCGCTTCGAGCTCTCCTACAACCTCTACTCGGTGCCCGACGACCTGCGCGTGCGCGTGGAGATCGCCGTCCCCGAGCTGGAGATGGACGTCCCCACGGCGACCGACCTGTGGAAATCGGCCAACTGGGCGGAGCGCGAGGCGTTCGAGATGTTCGGGTTCAACTTCGTCGGGCATCCGTGCCAGAAGCGGTTGCTCACGCACCACGAGTTCAAGGGCCACCCGCTGCGCAAGGACTATCCCATCATGGGCGGGCAGTGGTGCACGTCCACGTCCGACCTGATGGATGAGCTCAAAGAGTCCAACTAGCATCATGAGCGACAAGATCGACATCAAGGAATTCGTGCCCCGCGCGGGCGAGACCAAACCGCTGTACCGCTCCGCCGACTTCGACCACGACGTCGACCCGGCGCGCGACGACTTCAACGAGGGCCTCACGCTGCCCGATATCAACACCGAGCCGATGTACGTCAACATCGGCCCGACGCACCCGGCCACCCACGGGACCTTCCGCATCTACGCGAAGCTCGACGGCGAGACCGTCGAGAAGGCGGGCGTCGACATCGGCTACCTGCACCGCGGGTTCGAGAAGATCGTGGAGACCAAGCAGTACGGGCAGGTCATTCCCTATACCGACCGGCTCAACTACTGCAGCGGGCTCACCAACAACGTCGCCTACTGCAAGGCCATGGAACGCATGATGGGCCTGGAAGTGACGCCGCGCACGATCGCCATCCGCGTGATCATCATGGAGATCCAGCGCATCATGGATCACATGATCTGCTGCGGCGCCGCCATCGTCGACATCGGCGCGCTCACCAACTTCTGGTACTTCTTCAACGCGCGCGAGAAATTGAACGATTGCCTCGAGGCGCTGACGGGCGCGCGCCTGACCTATTCCTACACGCGCATCGGCGGGCTTGCGTGGGATCTCCCCGCGGGCTGGCGCGACAGCCTCAAGGCGGCGCTCAAGGACGTTCCCCCCGCCATCGCGGACGTGCGCGGCCTGGTGCAGAAAAACCGCATCTTCCAGGATCGCACGCGCGGCGTGGGCATGATCAACACGGAAGACGCGATCTCGTATGGATGGACCGGCCCGTGCCTGCGCGCGACCGGCGCCGACCTCGACCTGCGCAAGGTGCGGCCGTACTACGGGTACGAAACCCTCGACTTCGACATCCCGGTCGGCGCCAACGGTGACGCCTACGACCGCGTGATGGTCCGCATCGCCGAGATGGAGGAGAGCCTCAAGATCATCCGGCAGATGATCGACCGGGTGCCCGACGGGCCCATCAACGTCGACGACAAGCGCGTCACCCTGCCCGAGAAGCACAAGGTGCACACGTCGATGGAGTCGCTCATCAACCACTTCAAGCTGGTGATCGAGGGCGTCCAGCCGCCGGCGGGGCGCATCTACGACGCCACCGAGACGCCCAACGGCGAGCTCGGCTTCTACATCATCAGCGACGGCAGCGGGCATCCGTACCGCATCAAGGTGCGGCCGCCGTGCTTCTATCTCATGAACACGCTCAAGTTCCTGGTCGAGGGCGGCATGGTGGCCGACATCGTCGCGGTGCTGAGCGGACTCAACATCATCGCGGGTGAACTGGACCGCTGAACCATGTCGCACGCACACACCATCACCAGCACCGGCAAGCCGTTCGCGTTCAACGCGTCGAACGAAGAGACCTTCAAGAATCTGCTCACGCAGTACCCGAGCAAACGCGCGGTGGTGCTGCCCGCGTTGTGGCTCGCGCAGGAGCAGGAGGGCCACCTCACCGTCGAATCGATGGAGTACGTGGCGACGCGCCTCGAGCAGTCGCCCGTCAGCGTCTTCGCGGTGGTCGAGTTCTACACCATGTTCAAGACCGCGCCGGTCGGGAAGCACCAGATCCAGCTGTGCCGGACGCTGTCGTGCAGCATGCGCGGGTGTGACGACCTGCAGGGCACCATCGAGCGCAAGCTCGGCATCGGCCCCGGCGAGACAACTGCCGACGGCAAGTTCAGCTTCGAACTGGCCGAGTGCCTGGGCGCGTGCGGAAACGCCCCCGTCATGCGCATGAACAACCGCTTCTGGAACGACCTCACCGTCGAGAAGCTCGAACGAATCATCGATGCATGCCGCGAAGGCCGCGACCCTTCCAGCGAGGATTTCAACCGCGGGTAGCGGTACGACGCGTATGGCGACACCGAAAATCATCAGCAGCCGATTCGAAGTGAAGAACAACCACCTGCTCGCGACCTACGCGGCCGGAGGCGGGTATTCGTCGCTGCCGAAGGTGTTCGGCATGACGCCGGACCAGGTGACGGAAGAAGTGAAGAAGTCGGGCCTGCGCGGCCGTGGCGGCGCGGGATTTCCGACCGGCATGAAGTGGAGCTTCGTGCCCAGGAACATTGACAAGCCCAAGTATCTCTGCGTCAACGCCGACGAGAGCGAGCCCGGCACCTTCAAGGACCGCCAGATCTTGGAGCGGAACCCGCACAAGCTGATCGAAGGACTCCTCATCGCCGCCTGGGCGAACACGATCGACGCGGCCTACGTGTACATGCGCGGCGAGTATCGCGGTCCGTTCGAGAACCTGAACGCCGCGGTCCGCGAGGCCTACGCGGCGGGCTACCTCGGGAAGAACGTCCTCGGCACCGGGCTCGACTTCGACATCTTCGTCCATCGCGGGGCCGGCGCGTACATCTGCGGCGAAGAGACCGGCCTCATGGAGTCGCTCGAGGGACGCAAGGGACAGCCGCGCAAGCGTCCGCCGTTCCCCGCCGTCTCCGGTCTGTGGCGCCAGCC
>DASVAK010000260.1:0-10504 GCA_036376395.1 Candidatus Krumholzibacteriia bacterium | reverse complement strand
GCAGAACAGCATCGGCTGCTCGATATCGGGCATGAACGCCAGCGGAAGCCGGAACACCGCGACCGCCCCGAGCAACACGAGGCTCAGGATGAGCATCAGCATGGTGACGTGGCGCTTGATGGCAATTTCCGGAAGCGTCATGACTCTACTCCTTGGTTTCCCCGGTCGCCTCGACCGTGACCTTCGAGGGCACTGCGATGTACGCGGCGGGGATCACCACCAGGGTGAGGAGCGTACAGACCATGAGTCCGGACAGGACCGTGATCGACAGCGGCGCGCGCAGCTCGGCGCCTTCGCCCCAGGGGATCGCCATAGGCAGGAGGCCGAGCACCGACGTGAGCGTCGTCATCATGATCGGGCGCAGGCGGATGTGGCCGGCGCGGATCACCGCGTCCACTTTCGAGAAACCGGCGCGGCGCAGGCGGTTCACGCAGTCGATCAGCACGATGGCGTTGTTGACCACCACGCCGACCAGCAGGATCACGCCGATCAGCACCATCACCGAGATGTCGGTGCCGGTGGCGAGCAGCCCGAGCACGACGCCGATCACGGCGAGCGGAATCGTGAACAGCACGATCAGCGGGTGGATGAACGACTCGAACGTCGCCGCCATCACGATGTACACGAGGAAGATCGCGAGCAGCATCGCGAAGCGCAGGCTGTTGAACGACACCGCCATCTCGGCGTTCTGGCCGCCGAGCTCGGCGGAGATTCCCTGCGGCGGCGGGTTGGTCGCGAGCGCCGTGCGCACGTCGCCGACCGCCGCGCCCAGGCTGCGGTCGCGCAGGTTCGCGCTCACCACCGCGGCACGCTGCTGCTGGAGCCGGTGGATCTCCGCGGGCCCCTCGTCGACACGCACGTCGGCGATGGAGACCAGCCGGATGGGCGCCCCGTCGGGCCCGGGCAGCACGAGGTTTTCCACGTCGTCGAGGGTGCGGCGGTCGGATTCCTGGTTGCGCACGCGCACGTCGATCTGGCGGTCCGACTCCTTGTACCGCGTCGGCACCGCGCCCTGCACGCGATCCTGCAGCGTGGACGACATGGTGCCGAGGTCGAGGTGCAGCGCGGCGAGCTGGTCGCGGTTGAACACCACCTGCAGCTCGGGGTTGCCGGCTTCGAGCGACGAGCGCACATCCACCATGCCCGGAATCGCCGAGAGGTCGCGCGAGAGATCGAGCGAGTAGTCGCGCAGCGCCTCGAGGTCCTCGCCGTAGAGCACCACTTCGACCGGCGTCTTGAGACTGAAGTACGACGGGCGCCCGAATTTCGCCTCGAGGTCCGGGATGGCCTCGATCTGCTCGCGCAGCCCCTCGATGGCCGAGGCCTCGATGGCGTCGTTCGACTTGTCCTTCATCACCACGTTGACCTGGCCGAGGTGCTCGCCCTGCGTGTTGAGCGACATGCCGCCCGCGACCAGCCGGCTCCCGATGCGCGCGTAGCTGCGCTCGATGCGGTCGTCCTTCGCGGTGGCGGCCTCGATTTCGCCGATGACGCGGTCGGTCGCGGCGAGCGACGCGCCCTGCGGCAGGTTGACCTCGAAGAAGAACTCGCCCTCGGTGAGGGGCGGAATGAGCTCGCGCCCGATGCGCGGGATCGCGAGCAGCGAGAGCACGAAGGCGGCAAAGCCGATCAGCACGGTGCGCTTCGGGCGCCGGATCGCGGTGCGCACCAGGCGGTCGTAGATGCGCGACAGGCGGCCCAGGGTGAGCACCGCGTTGACGTCCTCGTCGTCCATCACGTCGGTGCTCTCGCCGGCGACGTCGGCCTTGCGCACCTTGGCACCGAGTGCAGCGAGCATCGGGATCACGGTGAGCCCCACCGCCAGCGCGGCGAACTGCCCGATGCTCACCACCACGGCCTGGTCGCGGAAGAGCTGGCCGGCAATTCCCTCCACGAACACGATGGGCAGGAACACCGCGACACTGGTGAGCGTCGACGCGGCCACCGCGGCCGCCACCTCGTCGGTGCCGTCCACCGCGGCGCGCGCGAGCGGCACGCCCAGCTTTCGTTTTCGATAGATCGACTCCAGCACCACGATGGAGTTGTCGAGCAGCATACCGATGCTCAGCGTGAGCCCGCCCAGCGACATCACGTTGAGCGAGATGTTGAAGCGGTACATGAGCAGGAACGTCGCCACCACCGCGAGCGGGATGGTGGTCGCGACAATGATGGTGCTGCGCAGCTCGCGCAGGAACAGGAACAGCACGCCGATGGCGAGGATGCCGCCGATGAGCGCCGAGTCGCGCACTTCCTTGATGGCCTGCTCGATGAAGTGCGACTGGTCGAAGAGCACCGAGAGCTCGTAACCGGGCGGGAGCTTCTTGCGCCACTCCTCCAGGCGTTCGTCCACCAGGCGCGCCGCCGTCACGGTGTTGGCGTCGCCTTCCTTGAACACCGCGATCTCGACACATTCCTTGCCGTCGACGCGCGTGATCTCCTCGCGCTCCTTGGCCCCCATCTGCACCTTCGCCACGTCGCGAAGCCGCACCGGGGCGCCGTCGCGCTCGGCCACGATGACGTCCCCGATCTCCTCGACGTTGTCGAACTCGTTGAGCGTGCGGATCAGGAAGTTCGAGTCCTTGCCGCGCAGCGAACCACCCGGCATGTTGACGTTCGATACCCCCACCACCTGGCGCACGTCGTCGATGGGGATCGAGAGCGCGGCCAGCCGCTCCTGGTCGATGTCGATCTGGATCTCGTCCTCGAGGCCGCCCTTGACCTGCGCGGCGGCGATTCCCTTGATGGTCTCGAGATCCATCTTGATCTTGCGCTCGGCGAGCCGGCGCATGTCGTTGAGCTCGCCGTTGCCGGAGAGCGCGACGCGCATGATGGGGTCGAGCGAGGGATCGAAGCGCAGCACGATGGGCTCTTCCGCTTCCTCGGGAAGGATCAGCCGGTCGAGCTTCTCGCGCACCTCCATCGAGAGCATGTCCATGTCGGAGTCCCAGTCGAACTCGAGCGTCACTTCCGACACGCCCGGGCGCGACACGGAATGGATGGACTTCAGACCGCGCAACACGCCGACCGCTTCTTCGACCGGGCGCGTGACGAGGTTTTCGACTTCCTGCGGCGCGGTGTCCGGGAAGTCGGTCTGGACGGTCAGCGATGGATAGGAGATGTCGGGAAAGAGCTCGAGCGGGAGACGTTTGTATCCGACGATGCCGAAGGCCGCGATCGCCAGCGCCGTCATGACGACGGTCACGCGCCGGCGCACCGCGAGCGCAATCAGCCCGCGCATATTCTAGTCGCCCTTCCGCATCAGGAGCCGGCTCCCTGCGAGTTCTTCGCCTCGGTGGCCTGGCCGGCGGCGTCGTCGATGACCTTGATGGCGGAGCCGTGCTTGAGCGAGCGCTGTCCCTTCACGACCACACGCTCGCCGAGGTTGAGCCCCTTCATGATCTCGGCGTTCGTGTCGTCCTGGAAGCCCACCTCGACCACGCGCCGCTCGGCGGTGGAATCCGCCTGCGAGACGTAGAGCACCTGCTCGCCGCGGTCGTTGACGAGCGCGATCTTCGGCACCAGCGTCGCGTTCTTGCGCTGCTCGGTGACGATCTTCACCTGCGCGAAGTCGCCGGGGCGCACGCCGTCGGGGTAGTCGTTGATCTCGACCGTCACCTTGATGGTGCCGCTCGAGGGATCGATGGTGGGGCTGACGAGCTTGATGCGACCGCGCAACTTGGTGCCACTGCTCTCGAGCACGAGGTCGACCGGCTGGTCGGGACGAAGCTGGTTGAATTCCTTGGACGGCACGTGCACGCGCGCGAGCAACGGCTTGAAGTCGGAGAGAACGAAGAGCGAGGCGCCGTTGTTCACCGTCTGGCCCTCGTTGACGCGCCGCGTCACCACGCGTCCGGAAAACGGCGCGACCACCTTCGTGTAGGAGAGGTTGAGCGAGGCCATCCCCTCGGCCGCCTTCGCGGAGGCCAGGTCGTTGACGGTCTTTTCGTACTCCTCGGGAGAGACGAGGTCCCTCTCCTTCATCTGGCTCAGGCGATCAAAACGCGACTGCAGGTCGGCGCGCGCGGCCTGTGCCTGCTCGAGCCGGAACTGGTACTCGGCGTTGTCGATGCGAAGGAGCTCCTGGCCCTCCCGGACCACGTCGCCCTCCTCGACGAAGAGCTTCTGCACCACGCCCGAGGCGCGGGCCAGGATGTCGGCCTCGCGCTCGGCGGCGAGCGTGGCGGTGGCGGTGTAGTAGCTGGCGATCGGACCCGTGGCGGCCACCGAGACGGCGACCGGGACCGGCGGCTGCTTCTGGGCGCCCGGAGGCCCGCCCGCGCCGGGAGCGCCCGCCTGTCCGCCCGCGGCCTGACTGGCGCCGTCGCCCTTGTGGCACCCGGCCGCGGCCAGGGCCAGCACGGCCAGTGCGATCCACGTCGAGCTGTACAAACGTTTCCGCGGTGTCGTCATGTCGAAACCTGCTTGTGTGGCCGGTGTCAGGCCGGTGGATAGGGGTGGGGATTCCCCGGCGGTCGGGCACGCCGAAATAGAGGAGTCCGGCGGCTCGGACGTCCATATTACGCGATCCGGGGAACGAGGTTGCAGGTGATCTTCGGGCGCCGCTTGCTTCCAGGGAGCGAAACGCACGTCGGTCCGAAGCGCCGTACTTCTGGAGACAGGGCTTCGACGCGCGACGCCGACGAGAATCCGGCGCGCCGGACCGACGTGCTTTCGCTCCCAGGGGCTCAACGCGCGGGGCGCGGCGTCCCCGGGAGGTCTACTTCTCGCCGAGCGGGAACCCGAGCGAGGCCATGAAGGCAAAGCCCTTGTTGGTCACGTCGATGTCGTTTCCACCGAGGTCGGGAGTGCCGTCGCCATCGAGATCAGCGTCGCCGTCGATGACGGTGGTCAGACCCAACCCGTAGCGCCCATCAAAGCCGAGGATGACAGGGCCGGCATCGAAGTTCAGACCGGCGCCGAAGGCCAGGCCGAACTCGAAGGCCGGAACGGCGTCGCTGATATCGAAGCTCGCCGAGAAGCCTGCCACGGAGGCCTCTGCGTCGGCTCCCACGTTGATGCCCAGGGTCGGCCCGGCGAACAGGTTGAACCGGCCCGTCTCACCCACCGGGAAATTGAGCACAGCCAGCACCGGCACCTCGATGTAGTCGAGGTTGAAGGCCAGCTCGAAGTCGGCGGAATCCGCCGTCGCGCCCTTCATGAAATAGAGCGCTTCGAGCCGCAGCCCGAAGTTGCGATTGAAGTCGGCCTGGAAGTAGCCACCGCCGACGAAGCCGGTGCGGCTCTCCAGGTCGTCGCTCTCGACGTCATCGCCGCCCAGGCTCTGGATGGCGACGCCGCCCTTGACACCGAGCTGGCACGTCGCGGCGTGCGCCATCGGTGCGAGCAGCAGCGCCGCGACGAACAGGAACATTCCTTTTCTCACGAGGTTCATTGGATGCCTCCAGGAAATGGAAACGCGCGGGTCGCGCGCCCGAAGGCACCCGACCCGCGCGATCCGTGTCAGCGATTACTCCGCCGCGCCGCCCAGGGGAACCTGGAAGAACGCCATCACGCCGATGCCGGTGGTCTTGAGGTCCGATTCGATGGTCGTCGTTCCGACGGTGACATCGTCGAACACCGACGTGGCCCCAAGCTGGTAGCGCGCGTCGAGGCCGAAGGCCTTGCCGCCCGCGAGCTGCTTGGCGATACCCGCACCGATCACCGCGCCGAACTCGAAGCTCTTCATGTTGTCGATGTCGACTTCAGTGCCGTCTGCTCCTTCAAACTTGCCGCTTACGTTGAAGTTGAACGACGGTCCCGCGAAGAGATCGATTCTGACGCTCTCTCCGGCCGGAAGGTGGTACACGAAGAGCAATGGAACGTCGACGTAGTCCATCTTCAGCTTCGTGGTCGCGCCGGCGCTGTCGGCCTCGGCGCCCTTCTGGGCCCAGAGGAGCTCGAGACGAAATCCGAACTCGTCGCTGACGTCCTTCCCGGCGAACAATCCGCCCAGGAAGCCAGTCCGCATGCTCGTGTCATCGGGAGCATCGTCACCGGTGACGTTCGCGAAATTCACGCCGCCCTTGACGCCGCCGTACATACCGGCCGCGTCGGCCTGCGCCGCAAATCCCACCACGGCCACGATGGCCGCCAATACTGCGATTCTCTTCATTACAGCCTCCTTGTTGACTGTGATACTGCGCGTGTCTTGTTCGACCGCGCTTCCGGACACACTCTCTACACTACCTGCCAATCGGAACCGCCACCCCCGCCATGATGCCGAGGCCGCGGTTCTTCACATCTACCGTCTGCCCTGCGATATCTTCGATCACCGACGCCGTCCCCAGCCCGTAGCGCGCATCGGCGAGGAGCGAGAACGACGGGAGAATGTACTCGATCCCTCCGCCGAAGGCCGCGCCGAGCTCGAAGCTCTTCACGGCGTCGAGCGCTTCGGTCTCGTTGTGGGACGGGATCTCGACCTCGGCGGTGGTATTGAACGACAGCGTGGGACCCGCGAACAGACCGAACGCGAACTTCTCCCCGGCCGGGAACCGGCCCGTAAAGAGGAGCGGGATCTCGACGTAATCGAGCTTGACGATGGAATCGTGCGCGTGGTCCTGGCCGGGAACCACGAACGACCCTTCCGCGCCCTTCTGGACATAGAGCACCTCCGCGCGCACGCCGAAGCGGTCGTTCAAGAGGTAATCGGCGAAGCCGCCGCCGATGAACCCGTTGCGAAAGCTGGTGTCGCTCGGGCCGTCGTCGCCGGCGAGGTCGGCCATGTTGACGCCGCCCTTGATGCCGAGATGCCAGCCGACGGCGCCGGCGTTGCCGGCAGTCGCCATCAGAACGAGCACGCACGCGATTGCGGTGACCTGACGCATCGATCTCCCCTGGATCAGTCCTCGAGGTAGTACTCGACCGTGGTCACGACGCGCACGGTCTTGTTGGACTGGGATTCTTCGGCCACGCCCGGCGCACGGTCGCCGGGAAGAATCTGGAACACACCCTGGCTCGCCTGGCGGATCGGACCCAGGTGGCTGCCCGAGTCCTTCGCGAACTGCTCGGCCGCCTGGCGCGCGCTCGCGGTCGCTTCCGCGATCATCTCGGGTTTGGCATCATTGAGCTTCGTGTAGAGGTAGGTCGGCCCGCCGCCGCCGTACTGGCTGCCGCTGGCGATCACCACGCCCGACTGGGCCAGCTCACCGACGTTCTGGCTGGCGCGTTGCACCAGCGGGGGATCCTCGACGTGGACCATGAGCGTGCCGCTGATGATGAACCGGCTGGACACCGATTCCGAGCGGTAGCGGTCGGCCATCGCGTCCACGACCTCGAAGCTCTGCAGCTCGGTGTGGTCCGCGGAGATTCCGTTCTTCTGCAGGAAGGCCAGGATGGCGGTGCGGCTGGCGTCGAACTTGCGCTGGGCTTCCGCCAGCGCGTTGTCGCTCGACGTGAAACGAATGGGCCACAGCGCGACATTGGCCACGACGTCGCGCTCGGACACGCCCTTCACGGAGACATAACGGTCCGCCGTGCGGCCTTTGACAAAGCCGTTGCCGACGAACCAACCGCACAGGGCGAGGCCCACCGCCAGCAGGGCGGTGGCAATAAGGGAACCCTCCTTCAACATGACCTCCTGATGTTGAAATCGGTTATGGCCGGAATATTACCAACGCGGTTCCGGCATCGTCAAATCGCAAGTGGCCGGCTCAGGACCGCTTGGAGTAGTCCAGGTCGCGCGGAAAAATAGACGCAATCCCTTCCAGCATCCACTCATGCAGAAGTCCGTTGGTCACGATGACGTGCCCGGTTTCGAGGTAGGTGTGGCCCCCGAAAAAATCGGTCACCCGGCCTCCGGCCTCCTCGACGAGCAGGATCCCCGCGGCGATATCCCACGGGCTGAGCGTCAGTTCCCAGAAGCCGTCCAGCCTCCCCGCAGCCACGTAGGCGAGGTCGAGCGCCGCGGCGCCGCCGCGCCGGATGCCGCGCGAGCGGTTGAAGAAGAGCGCAAATGACGAGAGGTAGACGCCGAGCAGGTGGCGGGCGCGGAACGGAAACCCGGTGCCCAGCAGGATGCGGTTGGGCTCGTGCAGCCGGCTCACGTGCATGGGCGCGTCGTTCAAGTACGCCCCTGCCCCGCGCACGGCGTGGAACATCTCGCGGTGGACGGGCGAGTACGTCACCGCGACCTTGAGATCGCCGTCGACTTCGAGCGCGAGCGTCACCGCGAAGACCGGGTAGGCGTGGATGTAGTTGGTGGTCCCGTCGAGCGGATCGATGTACCAGCGCCGGCGCGGATCGGCGCCGTGGTTGAAACCGCTCGCGAGCGTCTCTTCCGCGACGATGGTGTCCTTCGGAAACGCGGCGCGGATCGCGTCGACGAGGATCTGCTGCGACTTGTGGTCGACCACCGTCACGTAGTCGTTGCGGCCCTTCTGGTCGACGTCGCTCTCGCCGATCCGGCTGTACGATGCGGTGACCACTTCGCCCGCGCGCACGGCCGCCGCGCGCGCCACCTCGAGCTCCCGTTCGTAATTCATCGAGTCCTTTCGCGCCGCGTGGTTCCGAAGCGGCGCTCCACCATGTCGAGAAACGTGCGCGCGGCCGGCGAGAGCGATTCGCTCCCGCGGTGCACCATTCCGATCTCGCGCTCGAAGCGGACGCCGGGGAGCGGGATCACCTTGAGCGCGCCGCGCCGGATCTCGCCCGCCACCACCGGCCGGGGCAGGATGCTCACACCGAGGCCGGCCTGGGCGAGGCGCTTCATCGCCTCGGGGCTCGAAATCTCCATGCGCGCGCGCACCGACACGCCGTGCGATTCGAGCACCGCGTCGATCATGCGCCGCGTGGTCGAGCCGGAAGGGTACGCAATGATGCCCTCTTCGGCGATGTCGCGCAAGCCGACGCGTCGCCGCGCGGCCAGCGGGTGCGCCGGATGCGCGACGGGCACCATGTCCTCGCGGTAGACGGGCTGGACGACCAGCCCGGGGCCCTCGACCGGAAGCGTCGCGGTGGCCAGCTCGATCCGTCCCGAGGCGAGCGCGTCGAGCAGGTGGCGCGTGTCGCCCACCGAGATCTCGATGCGAACCCCCGGGTAGGCGCGATGGAACGCGCGGTACACCTCGGGGAGCACGTAGACGCTCGCCGCGTCGGTGCTGCCCATGCGCAGGTGGCCGCTCTCGAGCCGGTCGATTCCCTGCAGCTCGGCCTGCAGCGCGTCCAACGAGCGGAGGATCTCCTCCGCGCGCGCGGCCAGCGCGAGCCCCGCCTCGGTGGGGGCGAGCTTGCGCCCGCGCCGCACCAGCAGCTTCTGCCCCACCGTGGTTTCCAGCTTGCGCAGCTGCAGGCTCACCGCCGGCTGGGTGACGAAGTGCTCCGCGGCCGCGGCGCCGACCGTGCCGCGGCGCACGGTGGAGAGAAAGTATCGCAGCTGCCGGATTTCCATAAGCAATGCTTATAGTAATCATAAGTTAAATAAACTTCAATTATCATTCGGAGGCGGCTAGATTGCTTCGTCCACACATTCGGCCCCGGCGTCGACGCCGCGGCCTTCCAGGGAGGAACCAGGATGAACAAACAGAACGTACGCTCCGCCGGTGGCAAGGTCGGCGTCATGCTGCCCGGCATGGGCGCGGTCGCGACCACCTTCATTGCCGGCGTCGAGGCGGTCAAGGCCGGCCTCTCGCTGCCCATCGGATCGCTCACCCAGATGGGGACGATCCGCCTCGGCAAGCGCACCGACGACCGCGTGCCGCACCTCAAGGACTTCGTCCCTCTCGCCGAGCTCTCCCAGCTCGAGTTCGCGGGCTGGGACCCGATCCCGGACAACGCCTACGAAGCCGCGCGCAAGGCCGGCGTCCTCGAGGAGAAGCTCCTCGACCAGATCCGCCACCGCCTGGAGCCCATCAAGCCCATGCCGGCCGTGTTCAGCACGAAGTACGTGAAGAAGCTCGATGGACCCAACGTCAAGAAGGGCGCGAACTGGATGGAGCTCGCCGAGCAGGTGCGCGAGGACATCCGCCGCTTCAAGACGGAGAAGAAGCTCGATCGCGTGGTGATGGTGTGGTGCGGCAGCACCGAGATCTACCTGGAGCAGAAGCCCGTCCACCAGTCGGTGAAGGCGTTCGAGGCCGGCCTCAAGGCCAACGACCCCGACATCTCGCCGAGCATGGTGTACGCGTACGCCGCGCTCAAGGAGCGCGTGCCCTTCGCGAACGGGGCGCCCAACCTGACCGTCGACTTCCCGGCCATGATCGAGCTGGCGAAGGAGAACAAGGTGCCCATCTGCGGCAAGGATTTCAAGACCGGCCAGACCATGCTCAAGACCGTGCTGGCGCCGATGTTCAAGGCGCGCATGCTCGGCGTGGCGGGCTGGTATTCCACCAACATCCTCGGAAACCGCGACGGCGAGGTGCTCGACGATCCCGAGTCGTTCAAGACCAAGGAAGTGAGCAAGCTGGGCGTGCTCGAGCACATCCTCCAGCCCGACAAGAACCCCGAGCTGTACGGGAACATCTTCCACAAGGTCCGCATCAATTACTATCCGCCGCGTGGCGACAACAAG
>DASVAK010000041.1:0-2766 GCA_036376395.1 Candidatus Krumholzibacteriia bacterium | reverse complement strand
TACTGGCCCCAAGAGCCCACCGCTCAAGGTGCTGGTCGTGTGCCCCACCCTGGAGCCCGGCCACCGGATCCCGGCGCCCGTCGAGTTCGCCAATGCCCTTGTTTCCGAAGGCGCCGCCGTGATGTTCGCGGCGGCGGTGGGGCCGTTGCGCCCCGGCCTCACCCGCAAGGTGGGCTACGTGCTGATCGACAACGCCGAGCAGGCGCCGGTCAAGACGGCGCACGAGATCTCGCGCGTCATCCGCCACCATCATCCCGACGTCGTCCATGCCCACGGCATGCGCTGCGCGCTCGTGACCGCGCTGGCCATCAAGGCCAGCCGGGTGCGCGTGGCCCGCGTCATGACGCACCACACCGCCCAGCTCCGCCGGATGCCGCGGTTCCTGAAGGGGCCGCTCATCAGCCATTGCGCGGACCGGTTCGTGGCCGTGAGCAAGGCGCTCAAGGAGGAGTTGGAGAGCCTGGGCGTTCCCCCCGACCGCATCCGGGTGGATTCCGGCGACGCCGCCCACGCCGAGAAGGCGGCCCGGCACTCGATTGCGGTTTACCGCGAGCTTCTTGCGCCCGCCGACGGCGCAAACTGATTCCGCTGTGTATAATTCGGTGGTCCGCGTCCGCGCGGGCGCGTGACCCATGACCTACCTTCGCGACAAAAAACAGGTTTCGCGCTACCTCGACCCCGCCGTGGTCGGGAAGCTCCAGAACATGGAGCTCAAGGCCCGGCTCATCGTCGAGGGCTACATCGCCGGCCTGCACCGCAGTCCGTACCACGGCTTCTCGGTGGAGTTCGCCGAGTACCGCCCCTACATGCAGGGCGACAACATCAAGTCCATCGACTGGAAGGTCTACGGCAAGACCGACCGCACCTACGTGAAGGTCTTCGAAGAAGAAACCAACCTGATCGCCAACATCCTCCTGGATAAGAGCGGCTCGATGGGATTCCCGGAGGGCGAGGTCACCAAGCTCGACTACAGCTGTATGCTGGCCGCGGCGCTCACCTACCTCATGAACCGCCAGCAGGACGCGGTGGGCCTGTGCCTCTTCGATGACGAAGTGCGCCGTCTGCTCCCACACCGCTCCGTCCGCCGCCAGATGTTCCAGGTGCTGCACGCGCTGGAGTCCACCACGCCGGGTGCGAAGACCTCCATCGGGCCGGCGCTCCATCACATGGCGGAGCGCATGACGCGGCGCGGCCTGGTGGTGTTGATCTCTGATCTAATGGACGACCCGCAGAAAGTACTGCTGGGTTTGAAGCACTTCCGACACAAGGGCAACGAGGTGCTGGTCT
This sequence comes from Candidatus Krumholzibacteriia bacterium, assembly GCA_036376395.1. Taxonomy (GTDB): domain Bacteria; phylum Krumholzibacteriota; class Krumholzibacteriia; order WVZY01; family JAKEHA01; genus JAKEHA01. Next base: position 1,479 of record DASVAK010000041.1, on the reverse strand, counting down.
TCCACGTGCTCGACCCGCACGAAATGGATATCGACTACCGCCAGGCGGTGGAGTTCGAGGACATGGAAACGGGCCAGAGGATCCGCGTCGAGCCGCAGTTCCTGCGCGAGCAATTCCAGCGCGACGTCCGCGGGTGGATCGACACGCTCGAGCGCGGTTGCCGCAACCACGCCATCGACTACCACTTGCTTCGCACCGACACGCCGTTCGATTCGGCGCTGACGGCGTACCTGGGCAAGCGCACGCGGATGGGCTGACGTGGGATTTCTCAACATTGCATTTCTCGCGGGACTCGTCGCGGTCGGCGTCCCCATCCTGATCCACCTGCTGAACCGGCGTCGCGTGAAGCGCATCAAGTTCAGCTCGCTCGAATTCCTGGACGAAGTCAACCGGCAGCGCATGCGGCGCGTCAACCTGACGCGCATCCTGATCCTGGTTCTGCGCGCGATGGCGGTGCTGATGCTGGTGATCGCGTTCGCGCGCCCGACGCTGCGCTCGGGGCTCCTGTTCGCCGGCTCGATGCCCAAGAACGTGATCGTCTGCCTCGATGCCAGTTACAGCATGGGTGTGAACCAGGAGACGGGCACCGCCTTTGACGCGGCGAAGAAGATTGCCCACGACATCGTCGACGAAGCGCAGCCCAACGACGAGATCAACCTGGTCACCTTCGCGAAGACGGCCGAGCCCGCGATGGAAAAGGGCACGCGCAACCGCGGCGTGGTGAAGGCCGCCATCGACCGCACGCCGCTCACGAACGACGTGACGTCGTTGCGTTCCGCCCTGGACCGTGCCCTGGCTCTAATCGACGAGAGCGACGTCGACGGCGGCGAAATCTACGTGGTCTCCGATTTCCGCTACAGCGCCGACTCCACGCTGGTGGACGAGAGCAAGACGCCCGCGAACGTGCGCATTTACTTCGTCCCCGCCTACAAGGACGACGCCGACAACGTGAGCATCGACCACGTCGCCGTGCCGCGGAAGCTCCTGCGCCCCGGCGAAGTGGTGAAGGTGCAGGCCACGGTGAGCAACCACGCGAAGAAAACGCCCGCCAACGTCTCGCTCGAGCTGGTGGTGGAGGGCGATCGCAAGGCCGAGCAGGTGGTCGAAGTGGCGCCGGGCGCGTCGCAAACGGTGACGTTCCCGCTCTCGCTGCCGAAGGCCGGGCGCTACCACGGCCGCGCGTCGAAGAACCACGACCGCCTCGCCATCGACGACGATCGCTACTTCCTGGTCGACGTCTCGAACAGCATTCCCGTCGCCGTGATGGGCGGACGCCCGCGCCCGCAGCCGGGCGGTAGCGGCGAAGCGAGCGTGCCGCCCGCGTTCTACGTGGAGAAGGCGCTCAATCCGCGCGGCATCGGCGACGGTGAGTTCACGCTGACGAACGTGGCCGAGCGCGATCTCACCGCGTCGTCTTTGCCCAACGGGGGTGTCGTGGTGTGGCTCTCTCCGCAGGAGATGGAACCGCGCCGCATGGCG
>DASVAK010000035.1:0-7950 GCA_036376395.1 Candidatus Krumholzibacteriia bacterium | reverse complement strand
AAAAATGAAAGCACTGCGCCATGCGAGCGGCGCGCTCAGCCTCGAGACCATCGAAGCACGCCCCGTGTTCGACGGCGACAATCTCAAGGAGCTGGAAGAGAACACGAGGAACCGGGCCAAGGACCTCATCGAGGACTTCATGATCGCCGCCAACGGTGTGACGGCGCGCTACCTCGAATCCCGGACGTTCTCGTCGCTGCGCCGGGTGGTCCGCGTTCCCAGGAACTGGGACGGGATCGTCGCGCTGGCCGCGGAGCGCGGTGCGACGTTGCCGCGCACACCGGACGCGAAGGCACTGGAGGAATTCCTGCTGGAAGCGAAGGCCGACGACCCGCTCCGCTTTCCCGATCTGTCTCTCGGCGTCATCAAGCTACTGGGCTCGGGTGAATACATGGTCGAACGTCCCGGGGACGACGTCGGCGGTCATTTCGGTCTTGCCGTCAAAGACTACGCCCACTCCACCGCCCCGAACCGTCGTTACCCCGACCTGATTGCGCAGCGGCTCCTGAAGGCGTCGATCCGGGGCCATTCGCAACCGTACACCGACGACGAATTGGAATTGCTGGCCCGGCACTGCACGCAGGCGGAAAATGCCGCGCAAAAAGTGGAACGCCAGGTGACGAAATCCGCGGCCGCCATTCTGCTGCAATCACGGATCGGGGAGCAGTTCGACAGCATCGTGACGGGAGTGTCCGACAAGGGCACGTGGGTCCGCCTTCTGCATCCACCGGTGGAAGGACGGCTGGAGAGCGGCGGGCAGGGCCTGGAAGTCGGACGCCGGATTCGCGTGAAGCTGACCAGCACCAACGTGGAGCGCGGCTTCATCGACTTCAGGAAAATGGCACGATAATCCCGCTACGTCTTCGAGAGTACCGGTTCGTCGGGGGCGTCGGCTTTGGTGTCCTCGGCCGTGGTGACGGGCGGGTCCTTGGCGAACATCGGCGCCTCGGGGGCGGCCTCGACGGGAACGCCGAGCGCGATCCCGTTGCCGACGATCGCCAGCAGGGCGCGCGGGACCACCTCGATCTCGATGAGTTTGCTCTCGGGCGCGAGGTTCATGTCGGAGTTGATCGCCATCGGCTCGTCGGTGCGGATGCGCACGCGGCGCGCCTGGTAGCTGGGCACGATGCCGGGCGTCTCCGACGTGAGGCTCTTGAAGTGTTGCATGAGCGCCCCGTTGCCCATCCGGTCGTAGATCTGCACATCGAGCAGCCCGTCATCCATCTTGGCATCCGGCACCGCCAGCATCTGGCTGCCGATGAGCGGTGCGTTCGAGATGGTGAGCATGCGCGTCTGCGCCTTGATCACTTCACCGTCCAGCTCCACTTCGACCGCGCCGGGCTTCGCCTCGAGGAACCGGCGCAGCATCTGCGGGATGACCCGCCAGCGACCCTTCTCGTACGCCTGCCCGGCCGCCGCGCCGATGGCGGTCAATCCCACGCCCGCGCAGTCGAGGAAGTATTCGGCCTTCGATCCCGCTTCGGAGCTCACGCGTCCCATGTCGAGGTGGCGAGCCGTCCCCATTCCGATCAGCGCGCAGGCATCGTCGATCTCGAGCGGGATGCCGAGCGAGCGCGCGACGTTGTTCATGGTTCCGGTGGGCACGATGCCGAGCGCGGTCTCGCTGCCGACCAGCTCCGCCGCGACGTCTCCCACGGTGCCGTCTCCGCCGGCGACGATCAGCAGCGGATCGCCGGCATCTTTCGCTTCGCGCGCCAGCTTGCGCGCGACGCGACCGGATGTCTTGAGGCCGACCTTGGCTTCGATGCCGTGCGCCCGCAGGCTGCTCACGAGGAGAGAGAGACGCGCGGCGTTGTCCTCGTCGTCGCGGCCCGACTTGGGATTGAAGATGAGCCGCGCCTTCCTGAGCTCCGCGTTGCCCGGCGACAGCTTGCGCGAGCGCGACTTGCGCGGCTCCGACAGCTGCGCTTCGAGCGTGGCGATGTCGGCCTCCAGCGCGGCGAGCTTCTCCTTGCGCCGCTCGAGGCGCGCGCTCGTCTTTTCCATTTTGGCGAGCAGTTCGCGGTGCTTGCGCTGTTTTCGTGTGATCGACTCGAAGAGATCGGACGGGGCGGGTTTGCCAGGCATGGGTTTACCTCACGAAGCGGGTGTTGCGGGGTGTTCGGCGGCGACCGGTTGATGCACGAAGTAACGCGGCTTGCCCCACCGGTAGACCCGGATGGTCAGGGCAAGCCACAGGCTCCCAAGCAGGTACGCACCCGCCACGTCACTGAACCAGTGCTGTCCCTCGTAGATGCGGGACAGCCCCATCAAAATGACGAACACGATGCCGCCCGCCACCAGCACGTCGCGCTCCCACGATGTCTTGAGCAGCGTGAAGGCGAGAAACGCAAGAAAGCCGCACAGCGTGGTGGTCGTGAGCACGTGGCCGCTCGGGAAAGACGCCGTATTGAGCTCGCGGATCACGTGGACCAGGTCCATGCTCGGACGCGGGCGGCTGACGGCCAGCTTGACGAGCATGGAGAGAACCACCGAGAACGCGGCGAAGAGTGTCGCCACCGCCTCCCAGCGCAGTCCGGTCGCGAACAGGACGACGCAGGGGATGAGGCCGACCGGCAGCGACTGCGGGAAGAACCCGAGCCAGCTGATGTCGTGCATCAGGCGGTCGAACAGCTCGCCGTGGTAGCTCTGCACCGCGCGGGTCACGGTGAGGTCGACGCGAAAGTAGGGGACAAAGCGAGCGGCGACCGCCAGCACGACGAATCCCCCCGCGGCGACCATCACGTACACCTGGAAGACGGCCGCGCGATAGCGCCGGGTGGGTTTGGGCGCAATGACGGCCGCGTCCAGCTTCTTGAGCGGGCTCGCCGGCGCGGCGCCCATCGGTCCAGTCGTGTCTCGCGGCGGAATCGGCATGGTCGTGACGACTCGTCTCCTGGATAGTGTCGCTCACAACCTAGCAATCGGATGGGGCGGGGAGGGACTGAATCGGTTCTCGGAAAAAGCCTGACCTGCCTAGGGGTGCAAACTGTTCGCCATCGCACAGACGCCCGGTCCTGCATGGTCCATTCTCGGCGTTCAACATCGAACCAAGGAGGACCTTTCATGGCCGTTGCTCGAGTTACCGAAATCACGTCGTCGTCGCTGAAGAGCTTCGAGGATGCCATGCTGGTGGGGATTCAGCGCGCCACCCAGACGCTGGAGAACGTCACCGGCGCATGGATCAAGGACCAGGAAGTCGTGGTCGACGGGGAACGGATCGCCGAGTACCGCGTGCGCCTGAAGGTGACCTTCATCCTCAAGAAGTGAATGCAGCGCATTTGAAAAAAAGAGGGACATCATGACATTCGAACAGAAGACAGTCGGCGATGTGCTCGTGCTCACGCCGCGCAAGAACCTGGTGGGCGGCGATGAGACCAACGAGTTGCTGACCGCGATAGAGAGAGTCGCGGCGGCCGGCCCGGCGCGCGTCGTCATGGACCTGGGGGAAATCAACTTCGTGAGCAGCCTGGGCGTGGGATTGCTGCGCAAGGCCAGCATCTCGTGCCGCGAATCGGGCGGCTGGCTCCGGCTCGCGCGCATCGCGAAGATCATCGAGAATACGCTGCTCGTGACCGGCCTGATCATCTACTTCGAGACGTTCGAAACCGTCGACGAAGCGGTGCAGGCGCCGGGGCAGGAAACGCCCGGGCGGTTGCCGCGGACCCGGCCCGAGCCGCGCCCGAAGCGACCCGAAGCGTGAGCTCGCCGCGTTAGCGCGCCAGCCGGCGCTCGATCGCGCGCGCGAAACGCGCCGGCGCCTCGGGGTGCCGGGCGAGGAACATCAGCGGCTCGAATACCTCGAGCTCCATGAGCAGGAAGCGGTCGTCCTTGATGACGCCGTCCACGCGCGCGTATGTCGTCGCAGCGGGGGCGGCGGCAAGGCACGCGCTCGCTCCCTCGATCCATTCCGCGCGCGGCTCGACCGTTTCGCTCGTCCCGCCGAAATTGAATTGCACGCGGTAGTCGCCCTTCGCGGCGCGCTTGCACACCGCGTGGCTGAACACCCCGTCGAAGAACAGAAGCGACAACTCTCCCCCGGTCAGGATCTCGGGCAGAAACGGCTGCACCAGCACGCCGCGATCGGCGAGCGTCGCCGCGATCTCATCGCGGTAGCTCTCCGCGTCCTCCACCCGGAAGCGGTGGGTGCGATACGCCGAGCCGGAGATCGACGGCTTCACCACGATCTCGTCCCACCCCCGGGCCCGCGCGGGCCCGGCCACATCCGGTGACCCGCCCTGCGGAATGACGACGGTGGGAATCACCGACACCCCCGCCGCGGCGAGGTCCTGCAGGTAGCGCTTGTCGAAGTTCCAGTCGAGGATTTCGCCGGCGTTGCACATGAGGACACCGCTCGCGATGCGCGCATCCAGCCACGCGCGAAACTCGCGCGGCCGCTCGAAGTAATCCCACGGGGTGCGAATGACCAGCGCGTCGAAGGACAGCCAGTCGACGCCGGGATCGCTCCATATGGCGGGTTGGGACTCGATGCCGATCGCCGCGAGCGCGCGCACGAGCAGGTGATCGTCCTCGTAGAGGGCGGGGAGCTGGTCGCACGTCACCAGCGCGACACGGGATGGCGTGGTTTGGTTCTTCATAGGCGCGTCACTATAACGGCTAGCGCGTCGCGATTTCACGCCACAAATCGCGGCGGCCTGCACAAGCCAGGCACGGTTTGCAGGGCACGGGATATGCGCAATCCCCCCGGTTGTGCGGTGGTGGACGACGGGCGATTCCTGCGCGAGCCCCACGGTTCCACGGAACGGAGGGAGCGCGCGATTCGCCGCGAGAACGGTGGATGATGGCGGGGCCGGGATGCCGGTTGATGCAAGCTCCCGCCCCTTTCTTCGCCCGTCGCATCGCACGCATGTTTTGGAGGTGCCCCATGCGTTCCATGTCAATCGTGTGCCTGCTGACCCTGGGTGCTCTTTTCGGCTCGACCCCGCTGCGCGCGGCTCCCGTCCACGACTGGAGCAAGCGGCTGGGCGGGACCAACCAGAACTACGCCTACGACGTCGCCGTGGATGGATCCGGCAACGTCGTGATCGCGGGTACGTTCGCGGGCATGATGACGATCGGCAGCACGACGCTCACGAGCGCCGGCAGCTACGACGTCTTCCTCGCGAAGTTCGACGCCAATGGCGCGTACCAGTGGTGCCAGCGCTTCGGCGGCACGGGCCTCGACGGTGCGCGCGCTGTCGCGGTTGACGGTGCGGGCAACATCGTCATGACCGGGTACTTCCGAGCGCCGGTGAGCTTCGGGGGAGCGGCGCTGGCCGGTCGCGCTGCGCTGGACATCTTCGTGGCGCGCTTCAACACCAACGGCGGTCACCTGTGGAGCCAGTGGTACGGAAGCTCGCGCGACGACGAGGGCCAGGATATTGCGGCCGACGCGTCGGGGAACGTCGTCGTCACCGGTTCTTACAACGGCGCCATCGACTTTGCCGGGAACGCGCTTCCCGTGTTCGGCAGCCTGGACATGTTCGTTCTGAAGCTGGACGCGGCGGGCTCCTATAAATGGAGCAAGGGTGCGGGCAGCACGAACCCCGACGTCGGCTACGGCGTCGCGGTCGACGCGCTGCAGAACGTCTACGTGACCGGCTCGTTCAACGGCTCCGTGAATTTCGGCGGTGGCGCGCTCGCCAGCGCCGGATCCACGGACGTGTTCGTGGTGAAGTACGCGGGCGACGGGTCGCACCAGTGGAGCACCCGCCTGGGCGGTACCGCGGCCGACACGGGCTACAGCGTCGGCGCGGATGCGAGCGGCGTGGTCGTGACGGGAAATTACAACGGCGCGTTCCTGTCGAAATTCGACGCCAACGGCGCCCCGCTCTGGAACCAGAATTTCGCCAGCAGCGGTTTCGTACAGGGTCTCGACCTGGCGCTGAGTCCGGCCGGTGCCATCGCGTTCACCGGCAACCTGCAGGGCACGGCCAGCTTCGGCGGTGACCTGCTCACCAGCGCGGGCGACGACGACATTTTCATCGCCATCTGCGACGCCAGCGGCGCCCATCGCTGGAGCCAGCGCTTCGGCAACACCGGCGACGACTGGGGCTACGGTTGCGCGTTCGACCCCGCGGGCAACCTGGTCAGCGCGGGTATATTCAACGCATCGGTCAACTTCGGCGGCGGCGCGCTGGTCAGCGCGGGCCTGTCCGATGTCTACATGGTGAAGTTCGATGACGAGGTCGTGGTGGTCGACACGACGCCCCCGGTCATCACGTGCCCCGGCGCGATCCAGGTCGAGCAGACGACCCCGGGCGGAACGCCCGCGACCCATCCCGCCATCACCGCGTTCGTCCTGGGCGCATCGGCAACGGACGATACCGATCCGTCGCCGCTGGTGACGTGCAACGCGCCGGCGCTGTTTCCTCCGGGCGTCACCACGGTGACGTTCCGCGCCGAGGACGTGTCCGGCAATCACGCCGAGTGCACGTCGACGGTGACCGTGCTCGACACGACGCCGCCGCAGATTGCGGTGGAGCTGGACAAGAACGCGCTGTGGCCGCCCAATCACAAGCTGGTCACGGTGTGCGCGACGGTGGCCGCGTCCGACAACGGCGGCGAGCCGTCCTGGTCGCTGGTCTCGATCACGTCGAGCGAGTCGGACAACGGTCGCGGCGACGGTCACACCAAGCAGGACATCCAGAACGCGGAGTTCGGAACGCCGGACCGCTGCTTCGACCTGCGCGCGGAACGAGCCGGCAACGGCGACGGCCGCGTCTACGAAATCGTCTACGGCGCGTCCGATCCGTCGGGCAATGCCACGTACGACACCGTGTACGTGCGCGTGCCGCACGATATGTCGGACCTGGCGGGGGACGCGCACTCCGGCGCGACGGCGCTGACGTCGGCGCATCCCAACCCGTTCAACCCGCAGACGACGCTCGAGTACACGCTCTCGTCGTCCGAACGCGTCCAGATCGACATCTACGACGCGCGCGGCGCGCTGGTACGCCGTCTCGTCGACGGCGTGGTGCCCGCGGGCATGCACAGCGTGGTGTGGACCGGCACGGACCAGTCCGGCCGAACGGTGGGCTCCGGCATCTACTTCGTCAGGATGACGGCCGGCGCGCACGCCGAGACGCGGAAAATCGTGATGCTGAAGTAGCGCCTTCCCCGGCGGAGGGCCCCCAGCGACGAGGACCGGAGCGTCTCCGGTCCTCGTCTTTGTTTGTGGTGTGCTAGAGTGGCGGGCCATGGGGAAACGGACGGCGCCCAGCAAGACCCGTCGCGCGGCCGGCCCGGCGCGATGGCTCGCCGTCCTCGCCTGCGCCGGCTTTCTCATCGTCGTCATCAAGAACGCCTGGGTCTGCGACGACGCCTACATTGTCTTTCGCAGCATCGAACAGCTCTTCGCCGGCAACGGTCCGGTGTGGAATCCGCACGAGCGCGTCGAGGCGTTCACGAGCCCGCTCTGGTTCTGGCTGCTTTCGATTCCGCGCATCGTCTCGCACGATGTCTACCTGAACGCGATTGTCGTCTCCGTTGTCCTGGTGGTGCTGGCGCTGGTGCTGATCCGGCGCGCGCTCCGCGACGATGCGATGTTTGCGCTTGCCGTCCTGCTGCTGGTCTGCTGCAACGGCTTCATGGACTTCACGACGGCGGGGCTCGAGAATCCGCTCGCGTACCTCCTGATCGCCTTCTACCTGCTCCAGTACACGCGCCTGTTCCGGGGCGAGAAAACCGGGCGGCCGCTGCTCCTGCCGCGGCTGGCGCTGGCTTTCGGGCTCGCGCTGGTGACGCGCCATGACCTCCTGTTGCTGCTGCTGCCGTCGTTCGTCCAGGCGATACTCGCGAACCGGTCCGGGCTGCGCGGGCGCGGATGGGCGTCGCTGGCGCTTCTCGCGCTCGGGCCGCTCGCGGCGTGGTCGTCGTTCGCGCTCGTCTACTACGGCTCGCTGTTCCCGAATCCGGCGCTGGCCAAGTTGAACACCGGAATCGCGCACG
>DASVAK010000034.1:0-9244 GCA_036376395.1 Candidatus Krumholzibacteriia bacterium | reverse complement strand
TGGAGCCGGGCGCCACGAATTCCGATTGCGCCTGGCGAGTCGATCCGCGGAACTCGCCGATGTCGTTCGCGCGGAGCAGGTATGAGACGGACGCTGATCGCGCCGCGCCTGTTACGGTTAGCGCCCGCCCTGTCCTTCGTGCGGATTGCCCACGATGTTCTGCAGGTCGCGGCGGAACTGTTCCATGTTCCACTCCGACGACGGCTCCGTCGCCGGGGCGGGTTCGTCGCGGCGCGGCGGAGCAACCGTCTCGCGCGGGGCCGGAACGTCGCGCTGTCCCGACGCGAGCGTGTCGCGCTGGCTCTGCGAGAGCCGGTCGAGAATGTCGCTGATTCCGGGCAGCGCCTCGGTGGTGGGCTCGCTCGCAGCGGGGTTCGCCGCGGCGAGCGCTTCGAAGAGATTCGAGGCCTTCGGCTTCTCCTCCACTGGCGGTTTCGGCGCGGGCGGCGCCGCGGGGGCCGCGGTCGCGACCTCGCGCGGAAGATCCGCGTCGTCGACCTGGAAGTCCTCGTGGGCGGATTCGATGAACTTCACGTGCGATTCGGCGACGACTCGCATCTTGGCGAGATAGGAGTCGCGCTGGGAGCGCAGGCGCTGGATTTCCTGGCGCAGCCGCACCGCTTCCGAGCTGATGTCGCGCAGCGAGCGCTCGGCCTGGAGCTGCGCTTCCTTGATGATCAGCGTCGCCTCGCGGCGGGCATTGTCCTTGGATTCGACCGTCACGCGCTCGGCGGTGACCAGCGTATCGCGCAGCGTGCGTTCGATGGTGCGGTACTCCTGCACCTTGTCGTCGAGCTCGAGCAGGCGCTCGCGCAGCGCCTTGTTGTCGTTGAGCGCCGCTTCGTATTCATCCGCGACGGTGGCGAGAAACGCGTACACCTCATCCGGGTCGAGGCCGCGCATGCCCCGTCTAAACTCCTGCTTGCGCACATCCAGCGGCGTGATACGCATGATCGAATCCTCCTTCGGACCATCCGGGGCGTCCCGTCTTCACCATGGAAGCCGTTGCCCTCGACGGCACCCGGGAACGCCGGCGGCAAAGTTTGCAAGGGACGCGCCAGCGTCTCCTGCCCGGACACAACCGGCCGACTACGAATGACTTAAAGACTTACAGACGTAGTTATACACCGCCGGGCGGCCCGGAACGCCGGCAGCATACATGAACACCATGGAAGTGGTAAGAATATTTTCACTTCCGCTCGCCGGTGATGACCCGGCCGAGACGGACGATGGTCGCCCCCTCCTCGATCGCCATCTCGAAATCGTCGCTCATGCCCATGCTGAGCTCGGGCAGGGGCAGTGCCGTCCGCGACCGGAGGTCATCGCCCAGGCGGGCGAGGCGGCGGAAGCAGGCGCGGGTCGCGGCCTCCCCGGCGCCGAACGGGCCGATGGTCATCAGTCCGATCCAGTCGAGATGTTGCAGCGCCACCAGCTCCTCGGCAACGCGCGGCGCTTCATAGAGACCGACTCCGTGCTTGGTGTCCTCGCCGGAGGTATTCACCTCGAGCAGGATGCGCGCGCGCAGGTTCTGTTCGCCCGCGATGCGATCCACGGCCTGTGCGATGGCGACGCCGTCGATGGCCTGGATCAGGTGCGCGAGCCCGACCACTTTGCGGGCCTTGTTGCGCTGCAACGGGCCGATGAGGTGCCAGCGGCAGGGCTCGCTGACTTCCCCCGCTTTCGCGATCAACTCCTGGACCCGGTTCTCTCCGATGTCCGCGATGCCGGCCCTGATCAGCTCGCGCACCATATCGGCCGGAAACGTCTTGGTGACCCCAACCAGCGTGACCGAATCGGGCGGACGCCCGGCGCGCGAAAGGGCCGCGGCGATGCGCGCTCGAACGGCCTCGAGGTTACGGGCAATGGTGTCCATGGGGATGCCCCGACCCTACCGCCTGGCCCGTCCGGGGGACCAACAAATTGTGCTCCGGCGCATGGTGGAAAATGGTGGAGCGGTTATCCACTTCTCATCCACCGGCAATCCACATTGCGGCCCCTTTCCGATTGGCTTATCTTGTGATTTGACATAAGGATAATTCGAAAGAAGATAATCATTTCACAACCCGGAGATTCACTTGACGGCTCCGGAGGTCGACCGTAATATGCGAAACCCAATCGGTAGGGGTCTCCCGGTCGGCTGGCCCAAGATGTTGCGTCAAACAAGCACTGTGGTCCTGACGCCCCCTCTTCGCGCCGTCCCACCCATTGGCCCCGACCGACGGAGCAAAACCTTGTCAGAGAACAAGTAACAGCATTTTGCCCGGTCCCGAGGAGCACCATGGAGATTACCAAAGTCAAAAAGCGCAACGGAGCCGTCGTTGACTTCGACCGCCACCGCATTGAACGCGCCATCGAAAAGGCCTGTGTCGCCACGGCGGTGCCTGTCTCCACCGAGTTCTATTCGTCGGTCACCGACGACGTCACCGAGGTGATCGAGCGCAAATTCGACGAGCGCATCCCGGGCGTCGAGGACATCCAGGACATCGTCGAGATGATGCTCGCCGAGCGCGGGCTCTTCGAGGTCGCCAAGGCCTACATCCTCTACCGCAAACAGCGCGAAGACGTCCGCCGCAGCAAGCAGGACGAGCTGCTCGAGAAGATCGACCGCCGCGAGATCAAGGTGGTCAAGCGCAGCGGCGAGCCCGCCGAGTTCAACATCGGCGAGATCGAGCGCGCCATCACCAACTGCTGCACCGGCCTCGAGGGCGAGATCGACGTCATCGGCATCCTGCGCGATACCAAGCTGGGCCTCTTCGACGGGATCCAGACCTCGCAGATCAACCAGGCCGTCATCATGGCCATCCGCGCGCGCATCGAGCGCGACCCGGTGTACTCGACGCTGGCGGCCCGCTTCCTGTTCAACGACCTCTACAAGGCCGTGCTGGGCATGGACGAATTCGCCGCCGAGTTCCCCGACGCCCACTGCAGGGGCTTCGCGCAGAAGATCCAGGCCGGCGTCGACGCGGGCCGCCTGGACGCGCGCCTGCTGGAGTTCGACCTGGCGCGGCTGGGCAAGGAGCTCCGCCCCGAGCGCGACCGCCTGTTCACGTACCTCGGCGCGCAGGTGCTCTACGACCGGTATTTCCTGAAGAACCTGAAGCAGGAGATCATGGAGACGCCGCAGTACTTCTGGATGCGCATCGCGATGGGCCTCGCGCTCAACGAGTCCGCGCAGCGCGAAGACTGGGCGCTCAAGTTCTACGACGTGATCTCGTCGCTGCACTACGTGCCCTCGACGCCCACGCTGTTCCACTCGGGAACGCAGCATCCGCAGATGAGCTCGTGCTACCTCACCACGGTGAAAGACGACCTGTCGCACATCCTGAAGTCGATCGGCGACAATGCCCAGCTCTCCAAGTGGTCGGGCGGTCTCGGCAACGACTGGACCAGCATCCGCGGCACCGGCGCCCAGATCAAGAGCACGAACGTGGGCAGCCAGGGCGTGGTGCCGTTCCTGAAGATCGTCGACGCCACCACCGCCGCCATCAATCGCAGCGGCAAGCGGCGCGGCGCGACCTGCGTCTACCTGGAGTGCTGGCACTACGACTTCGAGGACTTCCTCGAGCTGCGCAAGAACACGGGCGACGAGCGCCGGCGCACGCACGACACCAATACGGCCAGCTGGATTCCCGACCTGTTCATGAAGCGCGTGCTGGAAGACGGGCCGTGGACGCTGTTCTCGCCCGACGAGACGCCGGACCTCCACGACCTCTACGGCGCGGCGTTCGAGAAGCGGTACATGGAGTACGAGCGCATGGCGGAAGCGGGCGAGATCCGCCTCTTCCGGAGTGTTCGCGCGCTCGACCTGTGGCGCCGCATGATCACCATGCTCTACGAGACGGGCCATCCCTGGATCACGTTCAAGGATCCGTGCAACGTGCGCTCGCCGCAGGATCACGTGGGCGTGGTGCACAGCTCGAACCTGTGCACCGAGATCACGCTCAACACGTCGGTCGACGAGACCGCGGTGTGCAACCTGGGCTCGATCAACCTGGGCCGCCACATCGACAACGGCGAGCTCAACCGCGAGCGCATGAAGTACACCATCAAGATGGCCGTGCGCATGCTCGACAACGTCATCGACCTCAACTTCTATCCGACCGTCGAGTCGCAGCACGCCAACCTGCGCCACCGGCCCATCGGGCTCGGCATCATGGGCATCCAGGACGCGCTCTACATGCTCAACCTCCCCTTCGACAGCGAGGCGGCGGTGAAGTTCTCCGACGAGCTGCAGGAGCTGATCTCGTACCACGCGATCCTCTCCTCGAGCGAGCTCGCGAAGGAGAAGGGGCCGTACGCGACGTTCAAGGGCTCGAAGTGGGACCGCGGCATCTTCCCCGTGGACACCTTGAAGCTGCTCGAGACCGAGCGCGGCATGCCGACGGGAGTCGACTTCCGCTCGCACCTCGACTGGACGCCGGTGCGCGAGCACGTGAAGGCGCACGGCATGCGCAACTCGAACACCATGGCGATCGCGCCCACCGCGACCATCGCGAATATCGCCGGGTGCGTGCCTTCGATCGAGCCGATCTACAAGAACATGTACGTGAAGTCCAACTTCAGCGGCGAATTCACCATCATCAACCGGTTCCTGGTGAGCGACTTGAAGGAGCTCGGCCTGTGGGACGAGGACATGATGGAAAAGGTGAAGTACTACGACGGCAGCGTGCAGAAGATCGACGAGATGCCGGAGGATGTGCGCGCCCGCTACAAGGAAGTGTTCGAGATCGACGCGACGTGGATCGTGAAGCACGCCGCGCACCGCGGCAAGTGGATCGACCAGAGCCAGTCGGTCAACATCTTCACCACCAGCACGTCGGGCAAGCAGATCTCCGACATCTACGTCGCCGCCTGGAAGATGGGGCTCAAGACCACGTACTACCTGCGCACGCTGGGCGCGTCGTCGATCGAGAAGTCGACGCTGGATAGCAAGGCGAAGAAGTTCGCGGGCGCCGCGCGCGTGGCCACCGAGGCCGATGCAGTGCCGGCCAGCCAGGTCAAGAGCGCGTGCTCGATCATGGATCCCACGTGCGAAGCGTGCCAGTAGGCAGGGAGACGACGATGGAACACCGAAGCGCGGAGAAGCGGCTGCTCAACTGTTCGGGCACGGATCCCAACAAGATTCTGCCCATGAAGTACAACTGGGCGCGCAAGCACTACAAGGACGGCGTCGCCAACAACTGGACGCCCGAAGAAGTGAACATGCAGAAGGACGTGGAGATGTGGCGCAGCCCGGACGCGCTCACGTCCCAGGAGCGCCGGTTGGTGCTGTGGAACATGGGCTTCTTCTCCACCGCCGAGAGCCTGACCGCCAACAACATCGTGCTCAACGTGTACCGCCACGTCACCAACCCCGAGTGCCGGCAGTACCTGCTGCGCCAGGCCTTCGAGGAGGCGATCCACACCGACACCTTCATCTACTGCTGCGACACGCTCGGGCTGGATCCGGACGAGGTGTACAACATGTACATGCAGATCCCGAGCATCCGGGAGAAGGACGAGTTCGTCATCGACATCACCAAGTCGATCCTGGACCCGAACTTCAACACCGAGGGCCGGGAGAACATGCAGAAGTTCGTCCACGACCTGGTCGGTTTCTACGTGATCATGGAGGGCATCTTCTTCTACGCGGGTTTCGTGATGATGCTCTCGTTCCTGCGCCAGAACAAGATGGTCGGCGTGGGCGAGCAGTTCCAGTTCATCCTGCGCGACGAGTCCGTCCACCTCGCGTTCGGGTGTGATCTCATCAACAACATCGTGCTGGAGAATCCCGAGATCTGGACCGAGGAGTTCAAGACGCGTCTGGTTACGAACATCAAGCATTCGGTCGAGCTCGAGCACGCGTACGCGCGCGACTGCCTGCCCCGGGGCATCCTCGGGCTCAATTCCGACGCGATCTACCAGTACGTGAAGTACATCGCGGACCGCCGGCTGGAGCGGATCAACCTGCCCAAGCAGTACAACGAGGCCAACCCGTTCCCCTGGATGAGCGAAGTGATCGATCTCAAGAAGGAGAAGAACTTCTTCGAGACCCGGGTCACCGAGTACAAGACCGGCGGCGTGTTGAGCTGGGAAGAATAGAGAGGTCGGCGGCAACCGGCCTGGTGGGCCCCGCCGGCGCGTCCGGCGGGGCCTTCTTGTTTTCACCCGGCACCGGGACCGCGGCCTCCCAACTTCTTCTTTTGCCGCCGTAACCGGGGGGATATAATTCGCGCGGCATCCAACCTGTCTCCCGAGGTAAACGTCCTGCTCCACGTCCTTCTCACCATCGGCCGGGTCGTGCACGAGATCCGGGTCCTGTTCGGACAGCGCATGGTGCCGCTGATGGCCGCGGGCCTGGCGTATTACCTGCTGCTCGGGCTGATCCCGTTCGTGTTCATCACCGCGGCGCTGGCCGGCTTCGTGTTCCGCCACCAGGCCGTCACCGACACGAACCTCTACGACACGCTCCTCGGATTGCTTCCTCCCGGCGTGGGCGAAGCGGTCCTCACCAACATCGCCGAGCTCGTGCAGCGCTGGCAGGGCTTCGGGGTCCTCGGCCTGGTCTCGCTCTTCTTCGTCGCGGCGGGGCTGTTCGAATCGATCGAGTGGAGCATCAACGGCGCGATGGGCGCGCGGCGCAAGGCGAGCTTCCTGCGCCGGCGGCTCAACACGATCGCGTACGTGATGGGCGCGATGCTGTTCTTCTCGGTCGCCGCCGTGGGTGATTATGCGTTCCAGCTCCTGCTGGCCGCGCCGGGCCTGTCGGTCCTGGCCGAGGTGATCCACGTGCCTCGGCGCGCGTTTTCCATGGGCGCGTTCGCCGTATTTCTCCTGATTCTCTACCTCTCGATCCCCGCGCGTCGTCCACCCATCTGGCGCGCGGTGACGATGGCGCTTATCGTTGCAGGAGCGTGGGCGGTGCTACAGAAACTGGGCGCCACCGTGACGGTATACATCTCGCAGCGTCACGCGGTGTACGGCGCGCTCGCGGGCGGCGCGCTGTTTCTCACCTGGATGTACCTGCTCGCAACATTGATTCTCCTGGGAGCGCTCTCGCTCGATGTCTGGGCGCGCGCCGCGGAGCGCGTGCCGCTCGACGCCGAATCCGGCTGGTCGGAAGGAATGGGATAGCACCACATGACGGACCGCCCGCGCACCGGCACTCACGTGGTGATCGTCGGTGGCGGCTTCGGCGGTCTGTACGCGGCGAAAGCGCTCTCTTCCGCCGGCATCCCTCTCACCGTCGTCGACCGCCGCAACTTTCACCTCTTCCAGCCGCTTCTCTACCAGGTTGCCGTCGGCGGTCTCTCGCCCGGCGACATCGCATCACCCATTCGTTCCGTGCTCCGCAAGCATGCGGACGCGCACGTCGTGCAGGACGAGGTCGTCGACCTGCGCCCGGGCTCGCGCGAGGTCGTGCTCCGCAAGGGCGGACCGCTCGTGTACACCGAGCTCGTCATCGCGACCGGGTCACAAACGTCGTACTTCGGCCACGACGACTGGAAGGAGAAAACGGTCGGGCTCAAGAGCGTCGAAGAGGCGCTCATCATCCGCCAGCGCGTGCTGGGCGCGTTCGAGCGCGCCGAAACCGAGCTGGATCCCGAACGCCGCGCCGCGTTGCTCACCTTCGTCATCATCGGAGGCGGACCCACGGGAGTCGAACTGGCCGGCGCGATCGCCGAGCTGGCGCGCGCGACGCTCAATCGCGACTTCCGCTCCTTCGATCCGGCGCGGACACGCGTGATCCTCATCGAGGCGGTCGACCGCCTGTTGCCGGCGTTTCCACCCGAGCTCTCCGGCCCCGCGCGCACGGCCCTCGAGCAACTCGGCGTCGAGGTGCGCCTCGGGACGCGCGTCACCGGCATGCAGTCGGATCGCATCACGCTGCAGCCGCCCGGGTCCGGAACCGAAACGCTGGTGGCCGCCACCGTCCTGTGGGCGGCGGGTGTCACCACCTCGTCATTCGGCGAGCGCGTGGCGACGGTGTTCGGTGCGGAACGCGACCGCGGCGGGCGCATCATGGTGGGGCCGGATCTCTCCATCCCGGGGCACCCGGAGGTATTCGTGATCGGTGACCTCGCGCACTCGAACGACGAGCGCGGACAGCCGCTGCCCGGGCTCGCCCCCGTGGCAATGCAGGAAGGGCGCTACGTCGCCGACCGTATCCGCGGCCGCACACAGGGCCCGTTCCGTTATCACAACAAGGGCCAGCTCGCGGTGATCGGACGCAACCGCGCCGTGTGTGACCTGGGCCGGGCGCGCTTCACGGGGTTCTTCGCGTGGCTGATCTGGGTGTTCGTGCACATCGGCTACCTGATCGAGTTTGACAACAAGCTGCTCGTCATGGTGCAGTGGGGATTCAACTACTTCACGCGCAAACGCGGCGCGCGGTTGATCACGTTCGAACCGGGTCCGGACGCCTGATCGCGCCGCGCCGCCGGTCGCTGCCTCGGTTCTCTCCGGTGACAAATGGACAGGAAGACCCTCCTCCTCTTGTTCCTCGTGGTCTTTGTGCCGTCGTTGTTGATACGGCTCCACCCCACCACGAGCGAGTCCTTCCAGTACGATGCGGTGATATCGCAGATGGCGGCGCGCGAAGGCATCGTCGCCAACGCATGGGATGCATCGGGCACCTACGCCATGCGGAGACAACACCCGCCGCTTTTGTCCTACGTGATCGAGCTGAACAACCGGGGGTTCGGTGACGATCCCTTCCGCGCGCGCATCTTCTCCATCCTGTTCGGGAGCCTCACCTGCCTGGCGGTCTCGATCGGCATCGCCGCGCTCGCACCGCCGTCTCGAATACGGCTGCCGGCGGCGGTCTTCGGGGGATGGCTGGTATGCCTGCTCCCCGTGCATCTCTACGTGAGCCGCACGTCGAACTGGGACACCGTGTACGGATTCTTTGCCGTCGGCTCGCTGGTGTGCATGGGGCGTTACCTCGCGCGGGAATCGACGCGCCTGCTTTGCGCCGCGGCGCTTTTCGCGACACTTGCCTTCCTCACCTGCGAGCTCGGCCTCTTTCTTCTTCCCGCAGCCGGCGTGCTATTGCTTCGCGACACGACGCGCCTCCCCGCCGCGCGCGTGGCGGCTCGCTGGGCGGGCATGGTGTTGTTCATGCTGGTGGTGATCGCACTGCTCTGGCCGGCGGGTATTTTCAAACTCGACCTGGGAAGAACGCTCGTGTTCCGCTGGCACGATTCATGGGCCGCGGAACGGAATCTTCCCTGGTACGGGTTCTACACCGAGCTGTTCCGGCAGT
>DASVAK010000016.1:0-10882 GCA_036376395.1 Candidatus Krumholzibacteriia bacterium | reverse complement strand
TACCCCGTGCTGCTGCGACCGCCCTACGTGCTGGGCGGCCGCTCGATGGAGCTGGTGCGCAGCGAGGACGAGATCCTCTCCTGCGTCGACTCGGCGCTTGCGTCGAGCGGCACCCGCGCGCTCATGATCGACAAGTTCATCGAGGGCGCGGTGGAGGTCGACGTCGACTGCGTGAGCGACGGCGAGAACGTCGTGATCGCGGGCCTGATGGAGCACATGGAAGAGGCGGGCATCCACTCCGGCGACTCGAGCTGCGTGATTCCGCCGCTCGCCATCGAGGAGGAGATCGCCGAGGAGATCAAGCGCCAGACCATCCGCATCGCGAAGCAGCTGCGCGTGGTCGGCATGATGAACGCGCAGTTCGCCATCAAGGACAACCGCATCTACTGCTTCGAGGTGAACCCGCGCGCGTCGCGCACCGTGCCGTACGTCAGCAAGGCGACCGGCGTGCAGTGGATCAAGCTGGCGACGCGGGCCGTCATGGGCGAGAAGATCGACATGGCGCGCTACGGCGAGCCGATCGTGCCGGACTACATGTCGGTCAAGGCCCCGGTGTTCCCGTTCGACAAGTTCCCGGGCGTGGATTCGATCCTCGGTCCCGAGATGCGCTCGACGGGCGAGGTGATGGGGATCGGCGAGACCTTCGACGAGGCGTTCATCAAGGCGCAGCTCGGCGCCGGCTACCGCCTGCCGAAGGGAAGCCATATCTTCATCTCGGTCGCCAACCGCTACAAGCGCAAGGTGATCTTCCCGGTCAAGGCGCTGTGCGAGATGGGCTACAAGATCGTGGCCACGCCCGGCATGGCGAAGGTGCTGCGATCGCACGGCGTCGCCGTGCGCGTGGTGCACAAGCTCTCCGAGGGCGACTACGGCATCCTCGAGATGATCGAGGACGGCACCATCACGCTGGTGGTGAACATGGCGTGGAGCCGCCAGTCAGTCGAGGACGACAAGTACATCCGCCTCGCCGCGAACAAGATGAAGGTTCCGTGCATCACCACCATGGCGGGTTTCCACGCGCTCGTGCTCGGGCTGCAGACGGTGGCGGGCGGTCCGCTGCATGTCGAGTCGATCCAGAATTACAACGCGCGTCTCAAGCCCGCGATGTCGACGCCCGCCATCGTCGCGGACGCAGCGGACGCCGTCGGCGAAGTGGCGTGAACGACGGCGGATCCCGCGCGGTTGCGACCAACGGCTCGCCCGCACCCGGTGCGGCCCGCGCGCCCATCACGTGCGTCGTCCTCGCGCAGGATTCGGCGCCCGTCATCGCGCGCTGCATCCGGTCACTCTCGTTTGCCGACGATATCCTCGTCGTTGACGGCGGGAGCCGCGACGACACCGTCTCCATCGCACGCGCGCTCGGCGCGCGCGTGATCGAAAACCCGTGGCCCGGCTTCGCCGCGCAGCGGCGCTTCGCGCTGCAGCACGCGACCCACGACTGGGTCTTTTCCTGCGACTCCGACGAAGAGGTCCCGCCCGCGCTGGCCGCGGAGATCGAGCGGCTGTTCAGCCGGCCGGAGACGCGCGCGAGCGCGGCGGGTTTCCGCGTCCCGCGACGAAGCCAGTTTCTCGGCGCGTGGATGGACGTCGGCCCGTGGTCGCGCGACACGCCGCTGCGCCTGTTCCGCGCCGGCGCCGCGCGCGTCACCGACGCATCCGTCCACGAGGGCATCCAGGTGGACGGCGCCGTCGCCACGCTGGATACGCCGCTCCACCACTACACCCACACCACGCTGGGCGAGAGCTTCCGCCGCCTCAACGAGTACACCTCGCTCGAAGCGCGCGACCGCGCGTCGCGGCGCCGGATCCGCGCGCTCGACCCGCTGGTCTCGCCCGCGGGCGTCTTCTTCAAGTACTATGTCGCGAAGGGGTGCTGGCGCGCCGGCATGCGCGGTTACCTGCTGGCGTCGATCACGGCAATCTACAAGATGGTGCTCTACATCAAGATTCGCGAGCTCCAGCGCGGGAAGGTCATCGCGTGAGCGTGCGCGAGTGGCGGTTTTTGCCGTCGGCGGTGGTGGTGCTCGTCGTCGCGGCGGGCGTGTGCTGCGCCGCGAGCAAGGGGCCCGCGATCGACGCGACCACCCTCGTCGTCGGCACGCGCGTGGAGCCGAAGACCCTGAATCCCATCGCCATCTCGTCCTCGGAAGGCCACCAGGTCGCCGCGCTGATTTTCGAGAAGCTGCTGGTCGAACAGGACGACTTCATGTCGTTCAAGCCGGGACTCGCGCGCGAATGGTCAACGAGCCCCGACGGGCTCGACGTCACCTTCGTGCTCCGCGACGATGCGCGCTGGTCCGACGGTGAGCCGGTCACCGCGGAGGACGTGCGCTTCACCTGGCAGCTCGAGGTGGACACGACCGTGGCGTGGCCGAACGCGAGCATCAAGGAACGCATCCGCGACGTCGAAGTGAAAGACGCGAAGACGGTGGTGTTCCATTTCACCGAGCGCTATCTCTACCAGCTCATGGACGCCAACGACGGCGTCATCCTGCCGCGCCACCTGCTGGAGAAGATCCCGCGCGCGGACCTCAAGACGGCGCCTTTCGGGCGCGCGCCGGTGGGAAGCGGAGCGTATGTTCTCGCGCGCTGGGAGCCGGGGCAGTACCTCGAGCTCGCGCGCAACCCGCGCCGCGCCGCGCCGGCGCCGAAGGTCGAGCGCGTGCTCATCAAATTCGTCCCCGACACGGTGACGCTCGTTTCGCAACTGAGCGCGGGGGAGATCGACCTGCTCGAGGCGGTCCAGACCGCCGACATCGCGACCATCCGCTCGAAGCGCGACGACGTCGAGCTGCTCGATGTGCCGTCGCGCCGGATGGCGTTCGTGGCGTGGAACAACGCGCGCGCGCCCTTCGGCGACCGCGCGGTGCGTCGCGCCCTCACCATGGCGATCGACCGCGCCGCCATCATCAAGACCGTCTGGGGCGGCCACGCGCGCGAATGCACGAGCCCCATCGTCCCGCTGTTGTGGGCGTTCGACCCCGGCATCCGGCCCATCCCGTACGATCCCGCCGGCGCCCGCGCGGCGCTCGCGGCGGCGGGCATCAAGGATTCCAACGGCGACGGCGTGCTGGAACGGGACGGGAAGCCGTTCACGTTCGAGCTGCTGGTGAGCGACGCGCAGATCCGCGTGGACGCGGCCACGCTGGTGCAGGCGCAGCTCAAGAAAGCGGGGATCGACGTCAAGGTGCGCGTGATGGAATACACCGCGTGTAACGACCGCATTCTCGCGATGGATTTCGACGCGGCCCTCATCGAGTGGAAGGTGCCCACCAAGGTGGACCTGACCCAGCTCTACCACACCAGCGCGATGCGTCCGAAGGGGTACAACTTTGTCTCCTACTCGAACCCGGCCGTGGATCGCCTGATCGACGAGGCGCTGGCGCAGGACGAGATGGAGCCGGCGAAGCGGCTGTGGGCGCAGGCGCAGCGGATGATCTACGACGACCAGCCGCACACGTTCATCGCGGTGCCCGAAGAGATCACCGCGATCGACGACCGGTTCTGCAACGTGCAGCCGAGCGCGATCAGCATCTTCGCGCACATCGCCGGCTGGCGTCTCAAGCCCGACTGCGCGCCCTAGCGGTTGCCGGGGAATCTAGCGTCGCCGCGGTCGCGCGACGATCATGTCGTCGCGGCGCTCCAGGACCACCGCGTCCGTTCCCAGCCCGCGCACCGAACCCTCCACCCGGCAGATCGTCCGCACGCGCCCCGCGCGCGTGATGGCGACGCCCAGCTGGTAGGGCTGTCCGGTGGGATTGACACGCACGACGGTGACCAGCTCGAGCACGGCATCGGCGCGGATGCGCACGTCGCGCATGGGCGCGCCGCACGTCGCGCAGGCCGGGTCGGCGTGCAGGCTCACGTGACCGCGCGCACACCGGCGCGCGTCCAGCCGTCCCGGTCGCCGCGTCACGGCGCCTCCACGATGAAGACGTAGGTGTCGGGCGCCACGCCGCCCGCGCTCTGGACCGTCGCAATGCGCGCGCGCGGGTGCTGTCGCGCGCCCGCCGCACCGCGCAACTGCGCGACCACCTCCGCCATCGAGGTGAGGCCGCACACGCCGATCGGGTGCCCGCGCGCCTTCATGCCGCCCGACGGGTTCACCGCGATCCGGCCCCCCGGGGACAGCTCGCCGCGCGCGAGCGCGCGCCACGCATCGCCCGCGTCGAAGAACCCCATCGCCTCCAGGTTCATGAGCTCGAAGGGCGCGAACGCGTCGTGGATCTCCACCACGTCGACGTCGCGAGGCGAACGTCCCGCGCGCGCGAACGCGTCACGCGCCGCCGCGGTTGCGGCGACGAACGTGCCCGGGTGGGCGCGATCGTGGAAGCGCGCGGCGTCGCGGCCGCGCCCCCACCCGGTCAGCCGCAGCGCGTGCGGTGGGGCCGTGCCGCCCGTCAGAACGCACGCCGCCGCGCCATCCGACACCGGCGCGCAGTGCAGACGGCGCAGCGGGTCGGCCACCACGGGGCTGGCGCGCACCTGGTCCGCGGTGATCACGGTGCGGAACTGGGCGTCGGGGTTCATCGACGCGTGGGTGTGATTCTTGACCGCCACCTGGTCGAACGCGGACGCCGGGACACGGAACGCATCCGCGTAGGCGCGGACTGCCAGCGCGGCGAGGGCGGGGAGCGTCGCGCCGTGGGCGCTCTCCACCGCGTCCGATACGCGTGGCGCAAGCAGCCCCGACGCGGTGGCCGCGTCGATGTGCATCATTTTCTCGCAGCCCACCACCAGTACGTCGCGGTCGGTGGCGTGGCAGCGCTCGATGGCCTGGTACAGCGCCTCGCCACCGGTGCGGAACGGGCCGTGCACCTCCGGATCGGTGGTGACGCCGCTGCGCCGCAGCGCGTCGCGGACCGGCGCCCGCGCATCGTCGATCCCGCACAGCTCACGCGGGGCGAAGGAGGAGAGATAGACCGAATCGAGTTGCCCCGGATCGACGTGGTCCAGCGCGCGCGCGACCGCCTGGGCGAGGAGCGCGGTGTAGTCCTCGTCGTGACGGCCGATGCGGGTCATCACGGCCGATTTGAGCTTGATTTCGCGCACGATTTGAGGATATAAAGGCGCGGATTTCACGTCAACGAAACCAGATCTACGGAGCTCCCTTTCACCCCATGATTCACCGAGTCGCCGTGGCTGCACTGGCCGCCGGCCTCAGCGCGCAACTGCTCAAGATCGTCGTCGAGCTCATCCGGACCGGCCGGCTCGACCTGCTCCGTTTTTTCGACAACGGCGGCATGCCGTCGTCGCACACCGCGCTGGTGACGACGCTCACCGTCCTGGTGGGGCACGACGCCGGCGTGGGGTCGCCCCTCTTTGCGGTGACGTTCCTGTTCAGCCTCTATTTCATCTTCGAGGCGGCGGGGCTGCGCCAGGAGGTGGGAAACCAGGGCCGTCTGCTCAACGAGCTGGTGGAGGAAATGCGGCATACCCACCACGTCGATCCCGCCCGGCTCAAGGAGCTGGTGGGCCACACCTGGGGCGAGGTGTTCGGCGGCTTCGTCTATGGTGTCCTGGTCGCTCTGGTCGTCATTCATTGACGTTCCGCTCTTGTCGGCCATAGGGTCTCACCCTATATTCCAGACGGATTTACGTCCGGCCCACCCCGGCAAACCCTCAAAAAGAAAAAGCGATGCGGCTGAATCGAGCTGTCCTTGCCGTTGGCCTGGCCACGGCGGTGACGCATGCCTCCTGCGGTTCTGACGACCCGGCCCGGGTGGGACGCCCCCCGGTGGTCGAGTCATTCAAGCCCACGACCCGGACGCTGAACACGTTCGTGGGCGATACCCTCCGCTTCTCCATCGACGCCTCGGATCCCGACCGGGACAACCTGGTCACCTCGTACTACGTCAACGAGGAATGGGTCGCCGAGGGCGACGATTGGGACTATCCGATCGTCGATACCGGGCTGGTGGCCGTGCGGGCCCGGGTCACCGACGGCCGCCACACCTCCTACATCGACTGGCGCGTGAAGAGCGAGATACCCATCAACGCGCCGCCCGTGATCGGAACCACGTTGCCGTTTGAAACGAACCCGCGGCTCGTGATCGGCAACTTCATGGATTTCGCGGTCATTGCCGAGGACCCCGAGCGCCTGCCGCTCACGTACACGTTCTCGGTCAACGACTCCCTGGTCAAAAAGGACCGGACGTTTCGCTACCTGGCATCGTCGGTGGGGAACAAGCTGGTGCGCGCGGTGGTGAGCGACGGAGAAAAATCAGCCGTGCACGAGTGGCATCTCAGGGTGACCACGTTTCCCGACGCCATTCCACCCGCCGGGGTGATGATCACGCTCGCCGAAACCGGCGTCGAGCCGGGCGAAGTCAATATTGAATGGACGGCGGTGGGCCGCGACGGGATGGTCGGCCTGCCGTCGCTCTACCAGGTGCGAACCTCGCCGTTCCCGATCCTCACCGAGACCGACTGGGCACGCAGCAGCGATCGTCCCAACGTGCCCGAGCCGGCTACCGCGGGCGAAACCATGCGCATGGTGGTCGGTGGGCTGTTGCCCGCGCGTCCGACCTACGTCGCCGTCCGCGCGGTGGATGACTTCGCCAACATCTCCGCCATCCAACCTCCGGTGGAGGTGGTGACGCGCGGCATGCGCTTTGGCGGTCGCGTGATCGACACCGTGACGTGGCAGGGAATTCCGAACGCGATCGTGAGCTTCGGCAACGAGACCAGGGTCACCGACCAGGACGGCGTGTACGAATTCATCGAGCAGGGTTACGCCGACGGCGAGATCATGGTGCGCGACGAGGATGACGACGCCGTGGTCGGCGCGTACTACAACTACACGTTGACGTATTCGGTCAAGCACGAGGACGTGGTGAACCTGTACCTGATTCCGAATCGCACGCTGAACACCGCCGATTACCCCGATTTGCTCACCTTCTTCCGTGCGATGACCGACCAGGGCACCATCCCGTACCCGTCCGACCAGCGCCGGCGCGCGCTGCCCATCGCGCTCTACGTGAGGCCGTACGAGAAGAACAACCTCGATTACGCGGCCGCGATCCGCTCGGTCGCCGCGGAGTTCGACGAGATCCTGGGCGGGCAGGTGTTCCTGCCCGTGAACGATGCCACTATCGCGGCGCGCGTCGAGACCACCTACAACGGGATCATCTCGCGCGACCGCTACACCCAGCTCACGTGGTCCGATGACTGGTATCCGCTGGCCGGGCTGATCGAGTTCCGCGTGCTCTACTCCGCGGAGACGGTGGAGGCATTCAAGCAGATCGTCCGCCACGAGTTCGGCCACAGCCTCGGCCTGAACCACAGCAACGATTCGGGTCACCTGATGGTCGGCTTCCAGGCCGCCCGCGTTCCGACGTTCACCAACGACGAGGTCGCGGTACTGCGCACCTTCTACGCCATCCCGCGCGGTTGGAACGTGCGGCGCTTCCAGCGGAACTAGGAGACACGAGGACGACACTATCTCGTGTATTGTTGATCGAGTAAGGCGCCACCCCGAGACCTGACGCCACGGGTTATTGCCCCGGATCGCCTATGAAACGGTCCACCTGGCTGGTTGTCTCGGTCGCTGTCGCCGCGGCGGTGATTCACGCCGCGTGTGGCTCCGACCCGGTGCAGGTCGACCAGCCTCCCGTCATCGACCGCTTCACCCCGCAGGACCAGCAACTCACGGCGCAGGTCGGCGACACGCTTCGTTTCACCGTCCACGGTTCCGATCCCGCCGCTGACGCGTTGACGACCTCGTTCCTGGTCGACGGCGTGCGCGTGGCGCACGGCCCGTCGTTTGACTACGCCGTCCTGGAGACGGGCCCGGTGAACATCACCGGCAGCGTCAGCGACGGCCGCCACATCGTGTCGATCGACTGGCGCGTCGTCCGCCAGCCACCGCCGAATTTCCCGCCCGTCATCGAGGCCACCAGCCCGCCCGGCGAGTATGCAGTGATGGCTCTGGGCTCGTCACTCCGGTTCGAAGTGACGGCCCGCGATCCCGAGGGCATCGCGCTGACGTACAGCTTCCTGGTGGACGGAGGCTTCGCGGGCAACGCAAGCTGGTATACCTACTATCCCACGTCCGAGGGCACGCACTACGTCCGCGTGATCGTGAGCGACGGAAAGAACACCATCGAGCACAGCTGGCGGCTCGTGGTGACCCGGGAGATCGACCTTCCGCCGGTGATTGAATCGGTGCTTCCCCAGGAATCGAACGTCACGCTCTACCTCGGCAACTCCGTCGAATTCGTCGTGACCGCCAGCGACCCGGAAGGACGGGCGCTCACCTACCGGTTCGTCGTCGACGGATCGTATTTCCAGCCCGCCATCGGCCGGCTCGTTTACCGGCCCACGTCGGTCGGAACGAAACGGGTGCAGGCGATCGTGTTGGACGGCGTGAATGTCGTGACGCACGACTGGACGGTCAACGTCCTCCTGGAGCCCGACCTCGGACCGCCCGCGCCGGTGATCATCACCCGGGCCGAGCCGGGGCCGAATCCGGGCGAGATTTACCTCGAATGGACGGCGGTCGGAGACGATGGCATGACGGGCGTGCCGGGCTCCTATCGCGTGCGCACGTCGTCGGCGCCGATCGTCACCGAGGACGACTGGACGAACGCAATCAATCGAAGCGGTACTCCGCCACCGGTGCCGCCCGGGGAGACGATGTTGATGACCATCAAGGACGTGTTCCCGCCGGGACTCACGTACGTCTCGGTTCGCGCCGTTGACAACGAGAGCAGGATGTCGGCGATTTCCAGCGCCGCGGAGGTCGTGGCGGCTCCGATGCGCTTTGGAGGGCGCGTCGTCGACGCCATCACGCGGCAGGGCATCGCCAACGCGACGGTCGCGTTCGGTGGACAGACGCTCGTCACCGACCCGGACGGCGTGTACGAATTCAGCGACCCGCAGGCCGGCTCGGGCACCCTTTCGGCCCGCGACGAAACCGCTCCGGGCGTTGGCGGTTACTACGATTACGATGTGGGATACACGGTGAAACACCTCGACGTGGTGAACCTCTACCTGATTCCCCGGTACACGCTGACCACGACGTACTACTCCGACTTCCTCGATTTCTTCCGCGCGATGACCGACCAGGGCACGATCCCTTACCCGTCCGACGAGCGCCGGCGCGCGCTGCCGATCGCCCTCTACGCGCGGCCATTCGTAAAGAACGGGCTCGACTACGCAGAGGCGATCCGATCGGTCGCGGCCGAGCTCGACCAGCTGGTGGGTGAGCCGGTGTTCTACTCCGTGGCGGATGCCACCGAGCCAGCGCGGGTGGAGACGAACTACAACGACATCATCCAGCGCGACCGCTACACGGCGCTCACCTGGTCCCCGGACTGGTATCCGCTGGCGGGCCTGATCGAGTTCCGCGTTCACTACAGCGCGGACGTCGTCGAGGCGTTCAAGCAGATCGTGCGGCACGAGCTCGGTCACAGCCTGGGCCTGAATCACAGCCTGGACCCCGCGCACCTCATGGTCGGGTACTTCGCCGCGACCGCTCCCACCTTCACGCCGGATGAAGTCGCCGTGCTGCGTACCTATTACGCCCTGCCACGCGGGTGGAACGTCCGGGGCTACACCCGGGAATAGCTGCCAGTTTTGGCTGCCAATGTGGCGGTGATCCGTGGCGGGGTTGGGCCTGCGTGCCGGGCTATCCTGATAAGTTTAATAATAACAACAACTTGTTATCGTCCCGGCAATGGCACCAATTGTGCCCTGCGATGTTTGTGCTCATGCTGTGAGCACGCAAGGAGAGGACTACAATGATGCTCGACAAGTTCACCGAAAAGGCCCAGGCCGCCCTCAACGAAGCCAACGAGGCGGCCTTCCTGGCCAATCATGCCGAAGTCAATCCGTGGCACCTGCTGTCCGCGCTGATCGACCAGGAGGACGGCCTGGTGCCGCCGCTGTTCCAGCGCATGGGCATCGAGCCGTCGCGCGTGCGCGACGTGGTCCGGGCCCAGCTCTCGTCCATGGCCACCCAGAGTGGTGGCCAGGCCCTGCCGTCGCCCGAGCTTCGCACCGTCCTCCAGAACGCGATCAAGGAAGCGAAGGAGATGCAGGACCAGTACGTGTCCACCGAGCACCTGCTGCTCGCGATGGTGCGCGACCGGCGCTCGGCCGTGGGCGAATACCTCAACTCGATCGGGGTCGGAAGGGAGCGCGCGCTCAAGGCGCTCAAGGATCTGCGCGGCGGAGAGGCCGTCGTCGATCCCAATCCCGAAGGGAAGCTGCAGGCGTTGGAGCGTTTCACCATCGACCTCACCGAGCGCGCGCGCGCGGGCAAGCTCGACCCGGTGATCGGTCGCGACGACGAGATCCGTCGCGTGAGCCAGGTGCTCTCGCGTCGCACCAAGAACAACCCGGTGCTCATCGGCGACCCGGGCGTGGGAAAGACGGCCATCGTGGAGGGCCTCGCCCAGCGCATCGCCGACGGCGACGTGCCCGACGCGCTGCGCAACCGCAGGGTGCTCGCGCTCGACATGGGATCGCTGGTGGCGGGCACGAAATTCCGCGGCGAGTTCGAAGAGCGATTCAAAGCGCTGCTCAAGGCCATCACCCAGGGTGAGGGCGACGTCATTCTCTTCATCGACGAGATGCACACGCTCGTGGGCGCCGGCGCGGCCGAGGGCTCGCTCGACGCGTCCAACATGATCAAGCCGGCGCTGGCGCGCGGCGAATTGCACTGCATCGGCGCCACGACGGTCACCGAATACCGCAAGCACATCGAAAAGGATGCCGCGCTGGAGCGCCGCTTCCAGCCCGTCCCCGTGTCGGAGCCCACCGTGGAGGACACCATCGCCATCCTGCGCGGCCTGAAGGAGCGCTATGAAGTGCACCACGGCGTGCGCATCCAGGACGGCGCGCTGGTTTCCGCGGCGATGCTTTCGGACCGCTACAT
>DASVAK010000015.1:0-28135 GCA_036376395.1 Candidatus Krumholzibacteriia bacterium | reverse complement strand
TCGATGCCGGACGCCGCTTCGGCGGGTTCATCTTCTACTCGAGCAGCGAGATCTACGGAGATCCCGCGCCCGAGGCGATCCCGACGCCGGAGGACTACCGGGGCAACGTGTCGTGCACCGGCCCGCGCGCCTGCTACGACGAATCCAAACGCTACGGCGAGACGCTGTGCGTGGTCTTCGCGAAGTACTACGGAGTGCCGGTTCGCATCGTGCGGCCCTTCAACAACTACGGCCCCGGCCTGAAGATCAGCGACCGGCGCGTGATCCCGGATTTCGCGCGCGACGTGATGGCGGGCCGCGACATCGTCATGCTCTCGGATGGAAAGCCGATGCGCACGTTCTGTTACGTGGCGGACGCGGTCGCGGGCTACTACAAGGCGCTCGTGCGCGGCCGTGACGGTGAGCCGTACAACATCGGCATCGAGCGGCCGGAGATTTCGATGAAAGATCTTGCCGGGCGCGTGGTGGCCACGGCGCGCGAGCTGTTCGATTACCAGGGCAAAGTGGTGACGGCCGAATCGAAAGAGGACGCGTACCTTGTCGACAATCCGAACCGCCGCTGTCCCGACATGACCAAGTCGCGCGCTGAGCTCGGTTACAACCCGACCATCCTGGTGGACGACGGGCTGCGCCGCTCGCTGGCGTGGTACCACTACCACCGGGAGGCGGTGGACGCGTGAGCAGGGTAGCGGTGATCGGCGCGGGATACGTCGGCCTGGTCTCGGGCGTGTGTCTCGCGGAGAAGAGCCACGAGGTCGTGTGCGTCGAGTCGGATCCCGCGAAGCTCGAGCAGATCCGCGCCGGCAACGCGCCGTTCCACGAAGAGGGGCTGTCGGAGCTGCTGCGCCGGCACAACGGGCGCGGCTTCCGCGCCACCGGCTCGGTCGACGAGGCGGTCGCCGCGACCGAGCTCACGCTGATCGCGGTGGGGACGCCGTTCGACGGGAAGAGCATCGATCTATCCGCGGTGATGACGGCGTGCGACGAAGTCGGCCGGGCCATCCAGCGCGCGGGCCGCTACCACTGCGTGGTCATAAAGAGCACGGTGGTCCCCGGGACAACGGTGGGCCCGGTGCGCGAGCGTCTCGAGGCGGCGTCGGGAATGAAGGCGGGAAGCGGCTTCGGCCTGGGCGCCAATCCGGAGTTCCTGACCGAGGGGCAGGCCATCGACGATTTTCTTCGCCCCGATCGCATCGTCCTCGGCGGCATCGACGAGCGGACCCTGGGCGCGCTGGAAGCGCTCTACGAGGGCTTCGCGGGCGTGCCCGTCATCCGCACCAACCCGTCGACCGCCGAGATGATCAAGTACGCGTCCAACTCGCTCTTGGCCGCGATGATCTCGTTCGCGAACGAGATCGCCGACCTGTGCACGGCCATCGGCGGCATCGACGCGCTCGACGTGATGCGCGGCGTGCACGCGTCCGCGTACCTCACCGTTCCCAACGGCAACGGCGCGAAGGTGCGGGCGCCCATCGCGTCGTTCCTGGAAGCCGGGTGCGGCTTCGGCGGCAGCTGCCTGCCCAAGGACGTGAGCGCGCTGGTGGCGCACGGGCGCGCGCGCGGCGTCGACATGGGCATGCTCGACCGCATCATGACCATCAATCGCGCGCGGCCGGGGCGGGTCATCGAGCACTTGAAACGCGGCCTGGGTTCGCTGCGCGGCAAGCGGATCGCCGTCCTCGGGCTGGCCTTCAAGCCCGACACCGACGACGTACGCGAGTCGCCGGCGTTTCCGATCGTCCGATTGCTGCTCGAGGAGGGCGCGACGGTGGCGGCGTACGACCCGGTGGCCACCGAGCCCGCGCGTCGCGTGCTGCGCGACGCGCCGGTGACGTACGCGGAGAGCATGCGCGCGGCCGTGGAAGGCGCCGACGCGGTGGTCGTGGTCACGCGGTGGAAGGAATTCCAGGGACTGCCCGCGCTCGTCGCGGGTCTGCCCGACCCTCCGCTCGTTTTCGACGGGCGGCGGATGCTCGATCGCGGGGCCGTGCCGCGATACGACGGAATTGGACTGTAGCCCGGGCGCACGGCGCTGGTTGCGGGAGTTGCCATGAAAGTCGTTCTGTTCTGCGGTGGACTCGGCATGCGGATCCGGGAATACTCGGAGGAAGTGCCCAAACCGATGGTGCCCATCGGCTACCGGCCGATCCTGTGGCACGTGATGAAGTACTACGCCCATTTCGGGCACAAGGAATTCATCCTGTGCCTCGGCTACAAGGCGGACGCGATCAAGAAGTACTTCCTCAACTACGACGAGTGCCTGTCCAACGACTTCACGCTTTCCGGCGCGGGCAACGTCGACCTCGCCAACAGCGACATCCACGACTGGCGCATTTCCTTCGTGGATACCGGCATCAGCACCAACATCGGCGGGCGCCTGCGCGCGGTGCGCGACCACCTGGGGGATGACGAGTATTTCCTCGCCAACTACAGCGACAACCTCACCGACGTGCCGCTGCCGGACATGATCGACCGCTTTCGCGGCCAGGACCGCGTGGCGAGCTTCCTCTGCGTGCGCCCGAGCCAGAGCTTCCACATGGTGAGCCTGGACGGGAACAATACGGTGAAACGGATCACGCACGCGGCCAAGGCCGACCTGCGCATCAACGGCGGGTACTTCGTGCTGCGCAGCGACGTGTTCAATTACATGCAGCCCGGCGAGGAGCTGGTCGAGGAGCCCTTCCAGCGGCTGATCGACAAACAGCTGCTCGCGGCCTATCGTTACGACGGCTTCTTCGTGTCCATGGACACATTCAAGGAGCGCCAGGCGCTGGAAGAGATGTACGGTTCCGGAAACGCCCCCTGGACGCTGTGGGCGAAGAAGCGGGTCTGACGCATGCGCCCCCTTTCGCTCTCGGGATTGCGCTCCGTGCTGCTGCTCGGGGCGCACAGCGACGACATCGAGATCGGGTGCGGCGGGACGGTGCTGCGGCTGGTCGCGCACAACCCAGACGTCGCGGTGCACTGGATCGTGTTCAGCGGGCAGGGGGATCGCACGCGCGAGGCGGAGGCCTCGGCGGCGCGTTTTCTCTCGGGCACCAAATCGAGAACGGTGGAGGTGCACCAGTTCCGCGACGGGTTTTTCCCGGCGGAGCAGGCGCGGATCAAGACGTACTTCGAGGAGCTGAAGGCGCGGCTGGACCCCGACCTCGTGTTCACGCACCATCGCGATGACCTCCACCAGGATCACCGCGTGGTGTGCGAGCTCACGTGGAACACCTTCCGGCGCCACGCGGTGCTCGAGTACGAGGTTCCCAAGTGGGACGGCGATCTTGGCCGCCCCAACGTCTATGTTCCTCTCGACGAGGCGCACGCGAAGCGCAAGGTGGAGATCCTGATGGAGTGCTTCGGGACCCAGGCGGGCAAGCACTGGTTCGACGAGGAGACATTCAACGCCCTGATGCGGCTGCGTGCGCTGGAGTGCAATGCGCCTTCGCGACGCGCCGAGGCCTTCTACGGACGAAAGGTGACCCTGTGAACGTCGGTGTGCGACCGGTCGCGATCGAGTGGATGGCGGAATTCTACCGCTACCGCGAGCTGTTCTTCTTCCTCGTGTGGCGCGACGTGAAGATCCGCTACAAGCAGACGCTCCTCGGCGCGTCGTGGGCGGTGCTGCAGCCGTTCGCGATGATGGTGGTGTTCTCGCTGCTCTTCGGCCGGGTGGCCAACATCGACAGCGAGGGTGTGCCGTACCAGGTCTTCAGCTACGCCGCCATGGTGCCGTGGACGTTCTTCCAGTACGCGATGCCGCTGTCGAGCAACAGCCTGATTTCGAACTCGAAGCTGATCAGCAAGGTGTACTTCCCGCGCGCCATCATCCCGGCCTCGGCCGCGCTCTCCGGCGCCGTGGACTTCTTCATCGCGGCGTTCATCCTGATCTTCATCATGATGTACTACCACGTGCCGGTCCAGGCGAGCCTTCTGCTCTGGCCGCTGTTTCTGCTTCCGCTGCTGGTCTTCACCACCGCGCTGGGAATGTTCTTCTCGTCGCTCAACGTGAAGTACCGCGACATCAAGTACACCATCCCGTTCCTCGTGCAGATCATGATGTTCCTCTCCCCGGTCATCTACGGCACGAGCAAGTTGCCCGGCAAGTACCAGACCATCCTGCAGTTCAACCCGATGGTGGGAATCCTGGACGCGTTCCGCGCCGCGGCGCTGCCCACGCGCGAGATCAACTGGCCGCTCTTCGGCCTCGCGTGCGCGGTCTCGGTGGCCATGTTCATGCTGTCCGCGGTGTACTTCTACAAGACCGAGCGCGAGTTCGCCGACATCATCTAGAGGAGCCATTGAATTGACCAAGGCCATCCGCATCGAGCACATCACCAAGCGCTACGTCATCGGCACGATGAAGCACGAGACCATGCTGCGCGAAGCCATCCTCAAGGTGGTCACGCTCAAGCGCCGGCGCCGCGAGGAACAGGCCATCCTGGCGCTGAACGACCTTTCCTTCGACGTCGAGCAGGGCGAGGTGGTCGGCATCATCGGGCGCAACGGGGCGGGGAAGAGCACGCTGCTCAAGGTGCTCTCGCGCATCACGTATCCCACCAGCGGGCGCATCAAGGTGCGCGGGCGCGTGGCCTCGCTGATCGAGGTGGGCACGGGCTTCCACGACGAGCTGAGCGGGCGCGAGAACATCTACCTCAACGGATCGATCCTGGGCATGAAGAAGAAGGAAATCGACGCCCGCATCGACCAGATCATCGACTTCGCGGGCGTGGAGAAGTTCGTGGACACGCCCATCAAGCGCTACTCCTCGGGCATGCGGCTGCGCCTGGGCTTCGCGGTGGCGGCGCACATGGACCCCGACGTGCTCTTCGTGGACGAGGTGCTCGCGGTGGGGGACGCCGATTTCCAGAAGAAATGCCTGACCGCGATGGACGAGCTGCGCTCGGGCGGCCGCACCGTGCTGTTCGTGTCGCACAACATGGCGGCCATCGAGAATCTCTGTCCGCGCACGGTGTGGATCGACGCCGGGCGGCTGCGCATGGACGGGCCGACCGACAAGGTGATCGCGGCCTACCTGGCCACGTTTTCGGAGTCCCAGCGCACGGGCTACGACCTCGAACACGCTCCCAACCGGGGCGGGAACGGGATGATCCGCTACACGCGCCTGGATTTTCTCGACGCCGAAGGCCAGCCGACGCACGTGTTCCGCAGCGGCGAGCCCTTCCGCGCGCGTTTCCACTACCGGGTGAACGAGCGCATTCGCGACCCGCACTTCGGCATGATGATCCACTCCGACCTGGGGACGCGCGTGTGCACGGTCAGCACGTGGCACGCCGCGTATCACATCCCCAACGTGGAGCCCGGCGAAGGGGAGCTCGAGCTCGTCATCGACGACCTCTTCCTCCAGCCGAACCGGTATTTCCTTTCGCTTTTCGTCGACTCGACGGGGCAGCGCTTCGATTATCTCGAGAACTGCATCGCGATCGACGTGGAAGAATCCAACGCGTACGACAACCAGGGGCGGGGTCTGCACCCGCGCTGGGGGCTGGTGTACATGCCGTCGCGCTGGAGCGTTTCCGTTCCCGAGCGCAAGGCCGCGGAGCGCTGACCGCGCGCGACCCGGACGCCCGGGCTCACTGCAACGAACGATGACCGACTTGAGAGCAGGGCTCGACGTGAAGAACGCCGGCGCGGAGATGCACGCGCTGATGGCCAGGCTGCGCCCGATCCGGGCCAGCATCACCGGCGAAGGCATCCGCGAGATCTTCCGCGTGCTGGGGGAGACCATCCCGCTGCGCGTGACGCGGGTGCCCACCGGAGCGCGCGTGCTCGACTGGACCGTCCCGCGCGAATGGACGCTGCGCGATGCTTTCATCCGCGACGCGTCGGGACGCCGCGTGGTGGACGTCGCCGATTCGCCGCTCCACGTGGTGAACTACAGCGCCCCCGTGCGACAGCGCATGAGCCTCGCCGAGCTGCGCCCGCACCTCTACTCGCTGCCCGAGCACCCGGACTGGATTCCGTACCGCGCGTCCTACTACCGCGAGTCGTGGGGGTTCTGCCTGGCGCACCGCGTGCTCGAGACCCTGCCCGACGGGGAGTACGAGGTGGTCGTCGATTCGAACCTGGCCGACGGGCACCTCGACTACGCCGAGTGCGTCATCCCGGGCGAATCCGACCAGGAAGTGCTGGTCTCGACACACGCCTGCCACCCGGCCATGTGCAACGACAACCTGAGCGGCGTCGTCGTCGCGTGGGCCGCGGCGCGCGCGCTCGCTTCCTGCAAGCCGCGCTACACGCACCGCATTCTCTTCGTGCCGACCATCATCGGTTCGATCACATGGCTCGCGCGCAACGAGCCCCGGGCGGAGCGAATCCGCGACGGGCTGGTGCTCGCGTGCGTGGGCGACGGCGGTGCATTCCATTACAAGCGCTCGCGCCGGTCCGACGCACTGGTCGACCGCGCCGCCGCGCACGTGTTGTCCATGGATCCGGCCGGCGGTCATATCGAGAACTTCGTCCCCTACGGGTACGACGAGCGCAACTACTGCTCGCCCGGTTTCAACCTGCCGGTGGGGGCGCTTTCGCGGACACCCCATGGACGCTTCCCGCAGTACCACACCTCGGCGGACGACCTCGACCTGGTTCGCCCCGAGCATCTGGCCGGGTCGCTGGATGCGTGTCTCGCCATCCTCGACGTGATCGAGAACGACGGGGTATACATGAACACGAGCCCGAAAGGCGAGCCCCAGCTGGGACGGCGGGGGCTGTACAATCGGACCGGCGGAGTCACCCGGGACCAGCCCTCCGAGTTCGCGTTGTTCTGGGTGCTCAATTTCTCCGACGGGAGCCATTCGCTCCTCGACATCGCCGAACGCGCCCGGCTGCCCTTCGCCACGGTGGCCGGCGCCGCGCGCCGCCTGTCCGACGCGGGCCTGCTGGTGCCGGCGCATACCGGCGTGCGGCAGGAGGAGAACTGACGTGTCCGTGATGTCCTATATTCCGCGCCGCCGGCTGCTGGCCGGTGTGCTGCTCGGCGCGCTCATCGTCGCCGTGCTGGCACGCTTTCTCCCGTTGTGGGCGTTTCTGCCCGTCACGATCGCGCTGGTGTTCGCCTACGTGTGGGCGGAGTCGCGACGCGTTCGCGACCGCTACGAGAGCGTGCTCGAGGGGATCCGCAAGATCCACGGGGACGCCATCGGCGAATTCGGTCACGTGCGCACGGGCGAAGTCGACGCGGCGGTCTACAAGTCGCTCAAGGAAGTGGCGACCGCGCTCGAGCGCAAGAACTTCCAGCTCGTCGAGAAGAACATCCAGCTCCTGAGCATCAAGGAGATCGGTCTCACGCTGGTCTCGTCGCTCGACGAGAGCAAGGTCGTCGACGCGGTGATCAACTTTCTCTCCAAGGGTCTTGGCTACCGCGAGCTGTTCGTGGGGCTCTTCGACCCCGACGCGGCGGCGTTCAACATCTATGTATTCCGGGACACCCCGGAAGGACACGTGCACCACCAGTCGCGTGTGCCGCTCGCCGAGCTCGACGGCCTGCTCCGCAAGGCCGTGCAGATGCACCAGTCGGTCCTGATCCGCGACCCGGAGATGCACCCCATCGGCCGTATCGGCGGCAGCGATCCGTTCCGGGACAGCACGATGACCTCGTACATCGTGGTGCCGCTGGTGAAGAGCGGCGCGACCCAGGGGTGCGAGTCGCGTCCCGACTGCGTGCTCCAGATGAGCCAGGTCAAGCGCGAAGCGGCCTCCATCGAGTTTGGCTTCGCGTGCCCGGCGTGCGGCAAGGTGCCGCTGCTCGGCGTGCTCGGAGTGACCGACGGCTTCAAGGCGGCGTCGCTCTCGCGCGTCGACCAGGTGTCGGTGGAAACGCTGGGCGTCCAGCTGGGCACGATGCTCGAGAACAACCGACTCTTCGCCGAGCTCCAGCAGGAAGAGCAGTTCCGCGACGACGTCATCAACAGCATGATGACCGGACTGCTCACCGTGGATGGCAGCGGCACGGTCCTCTTCGCCAACCAGATGGCCGAGCGGCTCACCGGCTACGCGCAGGCCGAGCTGCGCGGCATGGACGTCGAGCATCTCATCGTCGACAGCCTCGTCGGCCGGGGCGAGAACCCGGTGACGCGCACGCTGCGATCGGGCCGCAAGGCGTTCCAGCAGGACGCCTGGCTCATGACCAAGGCCGGCGGCAAGGATCCCATAATCCTCAACACCTCGCTGCTCCTGAACGAGAAGAAGCAGCCGCAGGGAGTGCTGGCCGTGTTCAGCGACATCACGCGGCAGAAGCGCATGGAGGAGCAGATCGCTCACCTCGACAAGCTGGCGGCGCTGGGCCGCTTCTCGTCGAGCATCGCGCACGAGATCCGCAATCCCCTGACCGGCATCGCGGCGGGGATCCAGTACCTGCAGCGCGCCGGCAAGGTGGCGGACAGCCAGCGCGAGAACATCGAATTCATCCTCGACGAGGTGCGACGGATCGACCGCCTGATCGGCGATCTCATGAGCGTGGTGCGCGTGAGCGATCTCATCTACGAGGAGATCCCGGTCGAAGAACTGATCCGCAACGGTATTGCCAGCATGGCGGAGCTCGCGCGACGCCGCAACGTCACCGTCGACTACGAGGTGCCGTCCGACGCGCGCCCCGTGGCGGTGGACGCCGACCGGGTCACCCAGGTGCTCATCAACCTGATCAAGAACGCGATCGAAGCGAGCACCGCGGGCGGGCACGTGAGCGTCACCGCATCGTTTACCCACGAAGCCCCCGACGTCATCTTTGACGGGGTGGGGGATTTTGCTATCATTCGCGTGCGTGACAACGGATTGGGCCTGACGGAAGAAGATCGCCAGCGCGTGTTCGAGCCCTTCTTCTCGAAGAAGCCGGGCGGCACCGGGCTGGGCCTCTACGTGACGCACAGCATCATCGAACGGCACGGCGGATACATCGACGTCCAGAGCGAGTACGGCGTCGGCTCGACGTTTTCAGTCTATTTACCCGTGAAGCAGGTGCACCATGGAGACTCCCGTGAAGTCAGTCATCCTGTTGGTGGATGACCAGGACACGATCCGTTTCTTTCTCGAAAAGACGCTGAAACAGGAGGGCTACGAGGCCGTCACGGCGCGAACCGGCGCCGAGGCCGTCGCCAAGGCGCGCGAGGTCGTGCCCGACCTGGTGCTGCTCGACCTGAAGCTCCCCGACATGGACGGCCTCGAAGTCCTGCGCCGCATCAAGGAGATCTTCCCCGAGATCGGCGTGGTGATGATAACGGCCTTCGGCGATGTCGAAACCGCCGTCACCGCGATGAAGAACGGCGCCTACGATTTCGTGAGCAAGCCGATCAACCTGGACCAGCTCCTCATGGTGATCCGCAAGGGGCTCGAGAACGAGCGCCTCAACCGCGAGGTTCTCCAGCTCAAGCGGCAGATGGACCCCGGGGTGGGCTTCGACTACATCCTGGGCGAGAGCCCGAGCATGAAGAAGGTCATCGACGTGGTGCAGCAGGTGGCCAAGAGCGACACCACCACGGTGCTGATCGAGGGTGAGAGCGGCGTGGGCAAGGAAATGATCGCGCGCCTGATTCACCAGTATTCGAACCGCGCCACCAAGCCGTTCATGGACATCAACTGCGCGAGCCTCCCGGAGACGCTGCTCGAGAGCGAGCTCTTCGGCTACGAGAAGGGCGCCTTCACCGACGCCAAGGGCCAGAAGCAGGGCCTCCTCGAGCTGGCCAACCGCGGCACGCTCTTCCTCGACGAGATCGGCGAGATGAGCCTCACCATCCAGGTGAAGCTCCTGCGCGTGCTCGAGCGCATGGAATTCCGGCGCCTCGGCGGCACCCAGGACATCAACGTGAGCGTGCGCGTCGTGAGCGCCACCAACCGCGACCTGCAGAAGGAAGTCGAGGAGGGGCGCTTCCGCGCCGATCTCTTCTACCGGCTCAAGGTCGTGCCCATGTACATTCCGCCGCTGCGCGAGCGCAAGGAGGATCTCCTCAAGTTCGTCAATTACTTCGTCAACATGTTCAATACGAAGTTCTCCAAGAACTTCACCACCATCGCGGACGACGCGCGCCAGCTGCTCCTCACCTACCCCTGGCCGGGCAACATCCGCGAGCTCAAGAACGTGATCGAGCGCGTCGTGCTGCTGGAGACGGGGCCGGTGCTGCGCCGCGACATGCTGCCGTTCTCGGCCTACCGGCCCGACGAGGGCACGCTGGGCCGCCGGCTCGACGCGGTGCTTGCCGCGCCGTTTCCCGAGGACGGCATCGACTTCGAGGGGCTGGTGAGCGACGTCGAGCGCGCGCTCATCCTCAAGGCCTCGGAGGAGTCGGAGTGGAACCAGAGCAAGACCGCGCGTCTTCTGAACGTGAAGCGCGACAAGCTGCGCTACCGGATGCGGAGCTTCGACATCAGCGATGAGAATGAAGTCCCGACGACGTCGTAGCGCGGGCGCAATCGCGCTGGCGGTGGCGCTCGCCGCCGCGACCGGGTGCGGGTACAGCACCACGTCGCGCACGGCCAAGGACATCAAGAGCATCTACGTCCCGTTCTTCGAGAACAAGACGCCGGAACCGAACCTCGAGATCAGCGTGACGAACCGGATCATCGACAACCTGGTCCGCGACAACACGCTCAAGGTGGTGCCCGAGAACGGCGCCGACGCCGTGCTCGACGGGGAGATCGTCGGCTTCAAGAACCAGCCCTTCTCGTTCAACGACCAGCTCAACGCCGAGGAGTACCACGTCGTGGTGACCGTGGTGTGCACGCTCTTCAACCGGCGCACCAACGAGCCCATCTGGGAGAAGCGCAACTTCGTCGGCGACGGCTCCTACTTCGTCGAGCAGGTGGAGAGCGGGCGGACCTACGAGGACGCCGTGGAGGAGTCGGTGCGCGAGATCACCGAGCGCATCCTCAACCTGACCGTGCAGGACTGGTGACAATGGGCAGGCAGGCCGACATCTACGCGAAGCTCTTCGCCGACGTCCGTGCCGGCAGGGTGAAGCCGCTGTATTTCATCCACGGCCCCGAGGAGTTCATGAAGCGCGAGTTCCTGCGCGAGCTCACGGCGGCCGTTCTTCCCGGCGGCGACCGCACCTTCAACCTCGACATTCTCTACGGCGACGACCTCGACGTCCAGACGCTCGAGGATCGCATGCAGGCCTTTCCGCTCTTCGCCGCGCGACGCCTGGTGGTGCTGCGCAACTTCGACGCGCTCGCGGTGTCGATGCGCGAGCGCGTGATCGAGCGCGTCTCGGCGCTCCCCGACGGGCTGGTGCTGGTGGTCGAATCCGCGCAGGAGAAACTGGAGACCCAGGCGCACAAGAAGCTCGGCGATATTGCGGCGCGTTCGGGCGCCGCGGTTCCGTTCGCCGTGCTCGACGAGCCCGAGACGCTCGAGCGCGTGCTCGCGCGCTTCCGCCGCGCGGAGTGCCGTGTGGATGCCGACGCACTCGACCTGCTGATCGAATCGGTGGGCACCGCGTTGATCGATCTTTCCAACGAAGTGGAGAAGCTCGTCCTGGCCGCCGGCGAGGGCAAGCACGTGACGCGCGAGCTGGTGGAATCGGTGGTGGGGAAGTACCGCACCGTGAGCCTGTTCTCGCTGCTGGACGCGGCCGGGAGCGCCGCCCCGGCGACGGTGCTGCCGCGCCTCGCGACGCTGCTCGAGTCGGGCGAGGAGCCCGTGTTCATCGTCGCCATGCTGCTGCGGCGCGTGGTGTCGCTGATGGAAGTCCAGCGCGTCATCGCCGAGCGCGGCCGCGCGGTGTCCAACGACCGCGCGCTGGCCGAATCGATCGCGGCGACGCCGAGCTCGTTCTTCGCCGGCAAGTTGCGCGAGCAGGCCGCGCGCATTCCCGGCTCCACGCTGGAGGCCCTGCTGGCCAACCTGCGCTGGGCCGACCTGCGCCTCAAGACCTCGTCGCTCGATGCGCGGTGCGTGATCGAAGAAGCGCTGCTCGCCGCCCATGCCGGGAAAACCCTTGCCAGTCCGCCGCTTCCGGCATAAATTCACAGGCCAACACACGCATCGCGGGTGACGGGGAGGGACCGCGACGTCCTCTCTCCGCTCGCCGCCGGATCACGGGAGGAACCGGTTCATGGATGGCGAGCTTCGCATCAACGCAAGAGGACTCTCGGTCCCGGGACCACGCCTGATGGCGCAATCGGCGCTCGAGAAGGGACGCCCCGGCGTGATGCGCGTGGTGGTGAGCACCAACGAGAGCGCCCGCGATGTCGAAGGCTACCTCGCCGGCTGCGGCGCGGCCGTCGAGATCGACCAGGTCGGCGAGGAATTCCACGTCATCGCGCGTTTTTCCGCCTGATCCAAACTTGAACCTTCCGCCCCATGGCGAAATATCCCCACGCAGAAATCGAGAAGAAGTGGCAGGACCGGTGGGCGCATGACGGCCTCATGCGCTGCGATCTCTCGCGCACCGACCGGAAATTCTACTGCCTGATGATGTTCCCGTATCCCTCGGGCGAACTGCACGTGGGGCACGGGCGCAATTACATCATCGGGGACTCGCTCGCGCGCTTCAAGAAGATGGCCGGCTACGAAGTGCTGGCGCCGATGGGCTGGGACGCCTTCGGCCTGCCCGCCGAGAACGCCGCCATCCAGCGCGACATTCATCCCGCGCAGTGGACGCGCGACAACATCGCGCGCATGAAGCAGCAATTCCACCACTGGGGCGTGGTGTACGACTGGGACCGCGAGGTCACGTCGTGCGAACCCGACTACTACAAATGGACGCAGTGGCTCTTCATCCAGCTCTTCAAGGCCGGGCTCGCGTACCGCAAGGCCGCGTCGGTCAACTGGTGCCCGAAGGACAAGACCGTGCTCGCCAACGAGCAGGTCGTCGACGGCGCGTGCGAGCGTTGCGGCACGCCCATCGAGGAACGCCACCTCGAGCAGTGGTTCTTCAAGATCACCGCCTTCGCCGACGAGCTCCTTTCCGATCTCGGAACGCTGGCCGACTGGCCGGAGCGCGTGGTCACCATGCAGCGCAACTGGATCGATCGCAGTGACGGAGTCGAAATCGACTTCGAGGTGAAGGGAACCGGCCGGCGCGTCACCTGCTTCACGACGCGCCCCGATACGCTCTTCGGCGCCACCTTCATGGTGCTCTCGCCGTTTCATCCCGAAGTGGAGCGATTGATCGCGGGGTCGCGCCGCGAGGATGAATTCCGCGCCGCGATCGCGCGCTACCAGGCGGACCGCCTGAGCGGCAAGGCGCGCATCGAGCCGGGCAAGGACGGCGTGTTCCTCGACGCGTACGCCGTCAACCCGGTGAGCGGGGAATCGATTCCCATCTACATGGCGCCCTACGTGCTGATGGAATACGGCACCGGCGCCATCATGGCGGTGCCGGCGCACGACGAGCGCGACTTCGAGTTCGCGACGCGCTACGAGCTCCCGGTGCGCGAGGTGGTGCGTTTCGGCGCGACGCCGGGCGTGCTGCCAACCTCGTCGTATTCCGGCGACGGCGTGCTGGTCAACAGCGGCGCCTTCGACGGGCTCGGACAGCACGAGGCCTTCGCGAAGATCGCCGACGACCTCGAGCGCCGCGGCCTGGGTCGCCGGCGCGTGAATTACCGCCTGCGCGACTGGCTGATCTCGCGGCAGCGCTACTGGGGCGCGCCCATCCCGATGATCCACTGCCCGAAATGCGGCGTGGTGGCGGTCCCGGAAGCCGACCTGCCGGTGCTGCTGCCACACGACGTCGATTTCCGGCCGCGCGGCGACGGCAAGAGCCCGCTCGCGACCAGCGACGCCTTCCGGGCCGTGACGTGTCCGCAGTGTGGCGGCGCCGCCGTTCGCGATACCGACACCATGGACACCTTCGTGGACTCGAGCTGGTACTTCCTGCGTTACTTGAGCCCGAAGGACTCAACCGCTCCATTTCAAAAGGACTTGTGCGATGCGTGGCTGCCCGTCGACCAGTACATCGGCGGCGTCGAACACGCCATCCTGCATCTGCTGTACGCGCGCTTCATCACGCATTTCCTTCACTCGCAGGGCCATCTTGGCTTCGGTGAACCATTTGCGCGCCTGTTTACGCAGGGCATGATCCAGAAGAACGGGATCAAGATGTCGAAGAGCCGCGGCAACGTGGTGCCGCCCGACAG
Organism: Candidatus Krumholzibacteriia bacterium; assembly: GCA_036376395.1. Lineage (GTDB taxonomy): Bacteria > Krumholzibacteriota > Krumholzibacteriia > WVZY01 > JAKEHA01 > JAKEHA01. Next base: position 14,053 of record DASVAK010000015.1, on the reverse strand, counting down.
CATCATCGGCCCCATGGGCGCGGACACGATGCGCCTGTACATCCTGTTCTTGGCGCCGCCCGAGCGCGACAGCGAGTGGAACGACGAAAGCGTCGAGGGCTGTTATCGGTTCCTGAACCGCGTCTGGCGATTCTACGAGGCCCGCGAGAGCGTGCTGGCGAAGCCTGCCGGCGGTCCAATAGATGAGAGAGCGTTGACGGCGCCCGAACGGGCATTGTTCCGCAAGGCGCACTGGGCCATCGATCGCGTCCTCGGCGATGTGAACGACCATTTCCGCTTCAATACCGCGATCAGCGCGCTCATGGAGCTCATGAACGTCATGGCGCCTTTCGGCGACGAAGACGTCCAATCCGGCAGCGCCCAGCGCCCGGAATTGCTGCGTTTCGCGTTCGATACGCTGGTGCGACTGCTGGCGCCGATGACGCCGCACATCTGCGAGGAGCTGTGGGAGCGCACCGGCCACCGCGGGAGTGTCTTTGCGAGCGCGATGCCGGCGGCGAATCCTGACTACGTGAAGAGCGAACAGTTCGACCTCGTGATCCAGGTGAACAGCAAGATCCGCGCGCGCGAATCCGTCCCGGCGGACACGGACTCCGAGGCCATGAAAGCGATCGCGCTCCGGCACCCGCGCGTGATCGAAGAACTCGCAGGGCGCGATCCCAAGCGCGTCGTCGTAATCCAGAACAAGCTCGTGAACGTCGTGATCTAGCGACGGGCAACCGGCGGTTGCCGCGCCTCCATACATTATGTGTAACCATCGCCCGCACGGGTGGTGGGCTGCCATGGGTACCGGCCGGGGTAGCCGCGCTCCGACCCACCACCCGGTGCGGGCGCTGGTTAACATAATGTATCTTATGCGCCATCAGGTGGAGGCGTGACCGGGGTGGCTGGAATCGTCGGAATGCCATCCCCTGCCGCGGGCGGGGCTGTTTTCGAGGGATCAGAGCGGCGGGATGCGCTCGCGGTACGGACCGAAGAACGGCATCGGCCAGAGCTCGCCGAAGAGTGCCTTCACGAATCCCGTCACCGACAGGAACAGCGACGCGAGGTACACGAACACCTGCGCGATCACGACGAGGATCAGGCCCACGAAGGGCAGCCTCCCCACCGTGCGGTCAATGACGACGAGCACGATGAAGGCCACGCACTCGGAGAGGAACAGCAGGAAGGCCTGGCGGGCGTGAAAACGGACGAACGCACTGTCGCGCGATTTCCACAGCGCGAGAAAGCACAGGAAGAACAGGTAGCCGACGGCCGCGTACCAGCGCTCGTGGTCGGCGGGGGTGGTGCGACCCAGGTCGGATGCCGGTGATCGGTCGGCCACGGCAACCTTCGCGGCGGGGCTACTTCAACATCGCGGCGGCGACCGTGGCCCGGGCCTTCAGGTCACCACTGCCGTCTTTGGCGACCATCTCGAAATACTTGATGGCGTCCGGGACATGATTGGCGCGCTGGAAGTACTCGCCGGCCTGGAAGGCCGCGTCGAAGTGGCGGGGATCCTTGGGATCGATCTTGTCGACGGCGGCGGCCATGCTGCGCGCGGCTTCGAGGTAGTTTTCGAGCCCCTCGAGCGCCACGGCCTTGCCCATGAGCGCGGAGGCCTCGAACATCGGGTACTCGCTCGAGCGCGCGAGGTACGCGTCGTAATCCTCGGCGGCCGCCTTGTAGTTGTTCTGTTCGAGCTCGCACTCGGCCTTGAAGAAGCGCGCCGCGGTGCCCTGTTCGCCGCCGAAGCGCTCGGAAACCTGCTGGAACGTGGTCCTGGCCGCCTCGATATCGCCCTGTGTCATGAGGGCAAGCGCCGCGCCCATTTCGCGCTCGGCCTGGCGAGCGCCGCTCTCGCGACTGTTCGCCACGAACACGAGGACCGCGACGATCGCAACCAGCGCGACCACACCGATGATCACCTGGTTGAAATGCTCCTGGGCCCACTCGGTGATCTTGAACGTGGTGGTGACGAGCTGGTCTTCTCTGAGGTTTTTCTTGGGCCGCTTCGCGGTCGTCGTGGTCATCGGGTCAACTCCTGAACAAGGCGCGGTAATTCGTTTAGAATCCGTAGAGTAGCATACGGGCGCGGGGACCCGCAACGAGGATTCTGGCGATATCCCGAGCGGCCCGCTCGACGCAGCCACGGTAGTCCTTGACAGTGCCACCGTACCATTTGCACGCTCGGGGCCCGGCGCAACCGGATCGTCGCGCAACGCCCCCGGCGCGCCGAGTGTCCCCAATGGCGTGCTCATCGCTGCTGCGGAGGACGTATGACTTCCCCGGCCCCCGCCCGTTCCAGTCCCACGCGCGACCGCTTCGGCGCCGTGATGCGGCCGATCCTCCTGCTCTTCGCGCTCTCCATCATCGTGCTCGAATTCCCCGGCGCGCGCGAGCGGCTGGTGACGCCGTACTCCGGCATCCAGATGCGCAACCTCGAGGTCCAGTCCGTCGACGAGGACGGCCCCAACGCGGGCTCTGGCATCCGCCCCGGCGACGAGATCATCGCCGTGAACGGAGAGCGCGTGCGAAACCGCGCGCACTACAGCCACCTGGTCGCCGCGAACCACGCCTTCGCGCCCCACGACTACACGCTGCGCCGCGACGGCGTGGTGCTGCACGCCGACGTGCACTACGCGCGATCGCCGCGCGGGCTGCTCCTCGAGCGCGCGGGGCTCCTGCTGCTCGCCCTCGCGTTCCTGGGCCTCGGCGTGTGGGTCTACCTGCGCCGCCAGGACACCCTCGGCGTTCTCTTCGCGATGAACACGTCGATGCTGGCGTATTTTCTCACCGACCGGCCCACGCCCGCGGGGTCGCTGCTCCAGCTCGCCGGCGAGATCACGGGCGACGCCATCATCCTGCTGTTTCCGGCCGCCCTGCTCCATTTCTTCCTGCGCTTCCCCGACCGCGGACCGCGCGAGAGCGCGCGTCGCCGGCGCCGCACGGTGGCGCTCTACGCGCCCGGTTTCCTGCTCGCCGCGTTCAGCGCCGTGCTCTCCGCGCGGCGCTTCATCTTCGACGTGCACGAACCGGGTGCCGAGGCCGCGCTGCTCTCGGCGTCGGGCGCCTACTTCGCGTGCTACATCGTGGTCTCGCTGGCCGTGTTCGTGCGCGCGTACCGCGGCGCCCCGCGCGCGCAGAAGCAGAAGCTGCGCGTCGTGATCGCGGCCACCATCGCCGGCCTGACGCCGTTTCTCGCCGCCACGGTCTACGCGGCGGTCCGCCGGGCCGCGCATCCGCATGCCACGCTGGTCGCGGAGCTCTGCCTCGCGTTCGTACCGCTCGGATTCGCCTATGCCATCCTCAAGCACGGCGCCATCGAGCTCAACACGGTGGTGCGCAAGAGCCTGGTCTATGCCCTGCTGACCGGGCTCATCGTCGCGGGCTACTATGTTGTGATCCACACCGCGGGCGCGTTTCTCTCGCGCGAGCTCGGGCTGTCGGAATGGGTGTGGATGCCGGCGGCCGTGCTGGTGCTCGCCATCGCGTTTGCCCCGCTGCGCGTGCGACTGCAGAGCGCGATCGACCGCGTCTTCTACCGCACCGAGTTCGTCTACAAGCAGCAGGTGATCGACTTCGGGCGCCGCATCGCGCGCGCCACCACGCACGACGAGGTGATCGACCACTTCCTCGATCGCTGCGGAGAGCTGCTGCACCCCTCGTTCGCCGCGGTGTACCTGCGCGGCACGGAAAAGATGCTGCTGCTCGAGCGCAGCGTCGGTCGCACGGCGCACCCGCTGCCGCCCGAGTTCAGCCCCGATTGTTTCCTCGGCCGGTACTTCACGCGCTATCGAACGCCGCTCCTCGCCGAGTTCCTGGATCGGTCCTGGGAGCGGCCGCGCCTGGACAGCGCGTCGCGCGCGGTGCTCGCGCTGCCGGCCCTCGCGGTGTGCGTCCCCATCGCCGCGCCCGATCGCCTGCTCGGCCTGGCGCTGCTCGGACAGAAGCGTTCGGGGCTCGTCTACAGCCGCGCCGACGGCGAGCTCCTGGAAACATTCGCCGAGCAGCTCGCGCTCGTCGTCGAAAACACCGATCTCATCCAGTCGATGGTCGACAAGGAGCGCCTGAAGAGCGAAGTGATGCTCGCGCGGGAGATCCAGCAGGCGCTCTTGCCGTCGTCGCCGCCGCGGCACCAGGGAATCGATCTGCACGGCCAGATGGTGTCCTCCTCCGAGGTGGGCGGCGACTACTACGACTATTTCGCCCTCGACGACGAGCGCATCGTGATCGCCATCGGCGACGTGAGCGGCAAAGGCATTCCCGCCGCGATGCTGATGGCGTCGCTGCAGGCCGTGTTCAAGAATCGCGCGATCAAGGGCGGGCTCGCGCCGGCGGCGCTCAACCAGGAGCTCAACGACTACCTGATCGACCACGCCAAGCCGGGGCAGTTCGCCACGTTCTTCTGCGGTATCCTCGACCTCGCCCGGTCGACGCTCACGTTCTCCAACGCCGGCCAGTGCCCCGCCCTGCTGTCGACGAACGGGTTCATCGACCGGCTGGGAAACGGCGGCATGGTGCTGGGCGCGAGCCGGCTGCACCGCTTCGAGGAAGGAACGGTCGCGTTCCGGCCCGGTGACATGCTCTTCCTCTACACCGATGGCGTGACCGAGCAGGCCAATCCCGGCGGCGAGCAGTTCGGCGAGGACCGCCTGGTCGACTTCCTGCGCGCGCATCGAAAGTTACCACCCGCGGAGCTGCAAAATGCACTGCTGGACACAATTACCGGGTTCGGCGCGGGTCGCCAGGACGACGACCTCACCAGCGTAATTGCTCTTCGGAAAAGCGCTTAGAGGCCGTGGATGGCCCATGGCGGGGCATGATTCCGCACCGGGGCATGCGCTATGCGTCCTCACCTGCCTGACGCGATGCCGTCCGGCACCGCGCCGATGAGTTGATTCCGGTAACGCTCTCCCAAGGGGGTGCCCATCATGCGGAACGAACTCGTCGACCTTCTCTGGTGGCTCAGAAAGCGCTGATCGGCGCCGCGGTGTTCCTGGATGCCCGCCAGGCCGGCGCGACACCTGGGAACACCGCCACCACCTCTCATCTCTTACATTATCTGCGGGCGAAATGTTGGCTTCCTAACGCCACGCCCCGCCCCTGACACCCGGTTGACAATCGCCGGAGCGCTCTCTACACTTTTCCACGAAGCGGGAGTAATCCCTCGCCTGCTCGTGCGCCGCCGCTCCTCACGCTATTGGATAGCCAACGGTTGCCGCATGAGCCTCTGATGGGCGATCCGCGACACGGTAGTTGGGGGATTCACTCTCGTTTCTTTTTTGCCTTCCTCGCCCCCTCCCTGCGGCCCTAGGCTCCCCCACCATGCAGCGCCTCTTCGCCTTCCTGTTGCTCCTTGTCGTTCTCCTGCTGGCCTCGTCGCGCTGGATTCTCGATATCGCCGACGGCGCGCTCAACCGCGTCACCCAGTCCCCGGCGGCGGTGCCCCCGGACGTGCAGGCGTTCCACGATTCGCTCTGGATCGCCGACTTTCACAACGACGCGCTGCTCTGGAACCGGGATCTGCGTGACGGGAGCGCGCGTGGCGCGCTCGATATCCCGCGCATGCGGGCGGGCGGCTTCGAGCTGGCGGTCTTCTCCGCCACCACGCGCCACTACGTCGCCTCCAATTACACGCGCACACCGCCGGTGGGAGACGTGATGGCGCTCGCCGCGTTCGCGCAGCGCTGGCCGCGTGCGTCGTGGCTCGATCCGTTCCCGCGCGCGCTCGTTCTGGCGCGCGAGCTCCGGCGCACCGCGCAGTCGTCCTCGGGACGCCTGCGAATGGTCGAGACGCACGACGACCTGGAAACGCTGCTACGCGACCAGGCGCACGGCGACGACGTGATCGGCGCCGTGCTCCTGCTCGAAGGACTGCACGCGGCGGACGGACGCATCGCGCGGATCGATTCGCTCTTCGCGGCCGGGTACCGTGTCTTCGGCCTCACCCACATGTTCGACAACGACGTCGCCGGAGCCTCCAGCGGATGGCGCAAGCGCGGGCTCACGCCGTTCGGACGTCGCGCCGTGGCGCGCATCGATTCGCTCGGCGGCATCATCGACCTCGCGCACGCGTCGCGCGCCACCATCGACGAGGTGCTGGCGCTCACCACGCGCCCCGTCGTGGTGTCGCACACGGGGATCACGTCGGCGTGCGCGGGGCCGCGCAATATTCCGGATGATGTCGTTGCGGCGATCGGGGAACGCGGCGGGATCGTGGCGATCGGGTTCTGGAAAGCGGCGGTGTGCGCGGGGGACGCGCGCGGCATCGCGCGCTCGATTCACCGCGCCATCGCTGTCGCCGGGGTGGACCACGTCGCGCTCGGCTCCGACTTCGACGGCGCCACGGCGGTTCCGTTCGACGCCGCCCACATGGCGACGTTGACGGCGGCGCTCCTCGACGAAGGCCTCACGCGCAACCAGGTCCGCGCCGTGATGGGAGAGAACGAGAAGCGGTTCCTGCTCGAGATCCTTCCCCGCGAGCGCTAATCGCGCCGCACGCCTTCCGCCCAGAAGGTGCAGTACCAGTACGATGCATCGGGGCGCCCGCGCCAGGCGTCGTAGGCACGAAGGCCGGCAGCGAAGTCTTCCGCCGAGATATTGCCGGTCGAAACGATGGTGTCGCGCGCGCCCACCAGGATCGCGCGACAGTTCGCAATGATGACGTCGAAGGTCTCCGACCCCGCGCACGCGCCGAAGAAGGGCCAGTCGCACCGCACCGGCGACGCGCCGGCGCCGGCCAGCAGCGAGACGAGCTTGCGGCCGATGCGCGCGTCGCGACCGCTCGCGTCGTACGAGCGCGCGTACGCGCTCCATACGGCCTCGAATTCCGGAATGGGCGGATGCAGGATGAGCGCGGCGTGGTCGTCGTCTTCCAGGATGATGCGGCCGCCCGGGCGCACCGCGCGCACCATCGACGCGACGACATCGCCGGGACGGGCGAGATGCTCGAGCAGGAAGCGGGCGTGCGCGATGTCGAAGGTGCCCCACTCGTCGTCGCGCAGCGGAAAGTGGTACGCGTCGCCCTGGCGAATCTCGGCGCGCGGGGCCGCGCCGCGAGCGGCGATGAGCCGCTTCCCTTCCTCGATCTGGGCCGCTTCGCGCTCGATGCCCACCACGCGCCCCGTGGGCCCCACGTGGGCGGCGATCTCCTCCGCGAACAGGCCGAAGCCGCAGCCCACGTCGAGCACGCGCTCGCCCGGGCGTGGCAGAAGCCGCGCCAGCGATTGCCGGTTCAGGAGACGGTTGAGAGTCGCGAGACGATCCTGCTCGTCACGCGCGGTGCCGTGGATGTATTCGTCGCGGCCGGCCGACACTACCCTTTCAACATCGAGCGCAGCACGTACCCCGCGATGGCCGGGTTCTTGCGCAGGCGGCGCAGCGAATACGCGTACCAGCTGGTGCCGAACGGAACCGCCACGCGCAGGCGATGCCCTGACGATTTGATCACCGTACGCAACGCCGGCAACACGCCGAGGAGCATCTGGAACTCGTACTGCTCCGCGGAAAGACCGTGGCGGTCGATCAGGCGTTCGGCGTCCCAGACCAGCTTCTCGTCGTGCGTCGCGATGGCCACGTAGCAGCCCGCGCCCATCAGGCTGTCGCACAGCGACGTGAAGTTGCGACGGATGATCTCGGGATCGGTGTAGGAGATCCCGTACGGTTCGATGTAGATGCCCTTGCAGACGCGGACGTTGGCGCGCACGCGCCCGAGTGCTTTTGCGTCGTCCTGGGTGCGTCGCAGGCGCGACTGGATGACGATCCCGAGGTTCTCGTAACTCTCGTGCAACTTGTGGTACACCGAAAGCGTGCCGTCGGTACAGGGTGAGTCTTCCATGTCCATGCGCACGAACTGGCCGTTGCGCGCCGCCGTGTCCAGAACGGTCTTGAGGTTACGGATGCACAGTGCCTGGTCGAGCAGAAGTCCCAGGTGCGTCGGCTTGACGTGGATGTACGCGTCGATGCCGCGCTTCTTGAGAGCGTCGAGGAGCTCGACGTACTCCTGGACCGCGACCTCCGCCTCCTCGGGCTTGGAGACGAATTCGCCGAGGACGGCGGCGGCCACCAGGTAGCCGTCGCGGTTGAACTGGGCGGAGACGTTGAGCAGGTCCTCGATGTGCTCGCCGGCGATATACGGCGACGCCACCTTGCGGACGACGGGCTTGGGGATCAGTGGCAGCGACGTCGCCACCATTTTGTCGATTAAACTCATATCTGGAGTGCGCGCAAGCGCAGGCTGGGATGACACTGTGAGACCACCCTGTCGCGGCTTCCCGCATTATACAGGCGGCCCGGGTTTCGTCCAACGGTTCTCTTAATGCTCCTTTGCGGGGCGGGAGAGCGGCAGTGACTTCCCCACGGCGAGCACGTGCAGGCGTTTCCCGAGCAGGCGCGCGAGCTGCGCTTCGCCGCGCGGATGACGGTTGCCGCCCACGACCCAGTACCCGTAGCCACCCCAGTGCGCCGGGATCACCACCGGCGCGCGCGTCGCCCGGGCGGCGCGCGAGGCATCGGCCGGCATCAGGTGTCCGTTCACGTTGAGAATGGCGATGTCGGGCGCGTACGTCCACCCGACGTCCGAGAACGTCGAACAGTAGTCGGTGTCTCCGCTGTAGAACAGCGTCGCGGCCGGGGTGACCACCACCCACCCGAGCGCGTCGCCATCGGCGGACGCGGTCACACTCATGCGTCCACCGGCATGATGCACGGCCACCGCAATGAAACGCACCCCGTCGACGACGTGTTCGTCGCCGGGGCGCATGGCTTTCGCCGCGATTCCCTGCTTCGCCAGGAACTCCACCGCCGGGGGCGGGCCCAGGATGGTAACTCCGTCGCCGAACAGCGCCAGCGATTCCGGGCTGGTGTGATCATCGTGTGCGTGCGAGAGCAGGATGACGCGCACGCGTTGCAGCACCTCCGGCGGCGGCGAGCCGATGAAGCGGCGGCGCTGCCACAGGCCTTTCTCGAAGACCGGATCGGTGACAAAGCCCAGGCCGCCCGCGTCGACGAAGACGCACGCGTGCCCCCAGAACGTGATCGAATCGCGCGGCGGCTCGGCGTAGCGATGCGGATCGACCTGCGCCACGCCCGAGCAGCTCGCGATCGCGACACACACGGCGAGAAGGGCAATCGCGCGCCGCATCACAGCCGGCTCCGCTTGAAGAGGATCACGCTCACGGTGAGCAGCACCGCGGAGATGAGCGCCAGCGCGACCACCTCGTTCACGAGGTCGCCGAATGTCGCGCCGCGGATGATGATCCCGCGCGAGATGGCGATGAAATGCGTCGCCGGGATGATGTTGGAGAGCCAGCGCAGCGGATCGGGCAGCGAGGTCAGCGGAAAGATGTAGCCCGAGAGCATGATCGACGGCAGCAGGATCCCCTGCGCGGCCTGGGTGGCTTCGATCTGTGTGGTGGCGCGCGCGGAGATCATCAGCCCGATCGAGAGCAGCGATGTAAGGTACACCAGTGACAACCCCGCCAGCAGGAGCACACTGCCGTGAATCGGCACCCGGAACAGCGTGGTCATGAAGAACACTACCAGCACGAGCTGGCAGAACGCCAGCACGAGGTACGGGATCAGCTTCCCCAGGATCATCCCGACCGCCGATACCGGCGTCACCAGCAGCTGCTCGAGCGTGCCGCGCTCGCGTTCGCGCACGATGGCATACGCCGTCAGCATGGTGCCCGAGAAGGTGAGCAGGATGGCGATGAGACCGGGGATCAGGAGGTTGGCGCTGCGCGTGTCGGGGTTGAAAAGCACCTGCGGGCGCGGTGAAACGGGCAGCGTCTTCACGTTCAAGCGGCGCTGCATTTCGCGCAGCGACTGCGTGAGCGCCAGCCCGTCGATGGCGAGCAGCGCTTGCGACGCCACCGTGTTGTCGGATCCGTCGATCAGGGCGAGGAAGGTCGCCTCGGTGCCGTTCAGCCGGTGGCGCGCGTAGTCGGGCGGGATCTCGATGCCGACCTTGACCTCGCCGGCGACGATCGCCTCGCGGAGAGCAGCGCGCGACTCCACCATCTCGACGATGTCGAACGTGCGCGTCGCCACCATCTGGTCGGTGAGGGCGCGGCTCTCGGGACAGCGACACTGGTCGTAGACGGCGGTGCGAACGTGCCGGATGTTGGTGTCGATGGAACCGAACAGCACCATCTGGAACAGCGGGATGAAGATCGCGAGGCGCAGCGTGCCCTTGTCGCGCCGCATGTGGATCGACTCCTTCATCAGCACGGCGAAGAAGCCCCTCATGCGCGCGCACCCTCCTTCGCGGGCTCGTTGTCGGCGTCGGCCTGGAGCGCGGTGAGCCGCACGAACACGTCCTCGAGCGAGGGCGCGATGGACCGGATGGTCACGGGCACGCCGTCGGCGGAGAGATCGCGCGCGACGCGTTCATCGGGCACGGACTCCGGGATGAGCAGGTGCACGTTGTTCCCGAAGATGGTCGCCTCCTCGACGTACTCGAGCGCGCGGGCCCGGCGCATGACGCGCGCCGCGCTCCCGTCGGTGGCCGCTTCCACGCGGCGCATCCCGGGAGGCGTGATCTGCGGCAGCGCGAGCAGATCCTCCGGCTCGCCCTCGACGAGCAGCTTCGACATGTAGAGATAGCCCAGCCGGCCGCAGCGCTCGGCCTCGTCCATGTAGTGCGTCGACACGAGCAGGGTGACGCCGTTGGCGGAGAGGTCGAAGAGGAGGTTCCAGAGCTCGCGGCGCGCCACCGGATCGATGCCCGCGGTGGGCTCGTCGAGAAAGACGACGCGCGGCTCGTGCATCAGCGCGGCGCCGAGCGAGAGACGCTGCTTCCATCCGCCCGAGAGCGCGCCGGCGAGGCGGTCGCGGTACGGCCCGATGTGCGTGAGCGCGATCACGGCCTCGCGCCGTTCCTTGAGGCGCGCGCCCGAGAGCCCGTACACCGAGGCGAAGAAGTTGAGGTTTTCGAGAACGGTGAGGTCCTCGTAGAGGGAGACACGCTGCGGAACGTAACCGATCCGGCGCCGCACCTGGCCCGCCTCGCGCGCGACGTCGATCCCGTCCACGATCGCGGTGCCGCCCGTGGGGCGCAGCAGCCCGCACAGCACGCGGATCAACGTCGACTTGCCGGATCCGTTGGGGCCGAGCAATCCGAAGATGGTGCCGCGCTGGATGCTCAGGCTCACGTCGCGCAGCGCGCGCACCGCGCCGTAGTCGTGGGTGACGTTGCGGACCTCGATGCCGGGTTCGGCGCCCGCTGCGCTCTGCGATCCCGCCGGGCTCATTCGAAACGGACGATGGCCGTCATGCCGGCCTTGAGCTCGGGCGCGGGCGCGATGTGCAGGCGCACCGCGAACACCTGGTCCGCACGCTGCTCGGCCGTCTGCACGTTGCGCGGCGTGTACTCGGCGCGCTCGCTCACCGACGACACCGTGGCCGGAAACGCGCGATCGGGAAACGTGTCGATGTGCACGCCGATCTTCTGCCCCACCGTCACGTGACCGAGCTCGGTCTCGGGCACGTACACGCGCACCCACAGCTCGTCGGTCTCCAGGAGCTGGGCCACCGCCTGGTTGGGCTGGATGAGGTCGCCGGGACGCAGGTCCATGGTCTGGATGATCCCGTTCGCCGGCGCGCGCACATCCATCTCGTCGAGCTGGCGCTGCAGGGCGGCGAGGCGCCCCTCTTCCGCCGCGAGCTGCGCCCGCGCCTGCGCGACGTCCTCGGCGCGGCTGCCGCGCCGGAGCTCGTCGTAGGCCTGCTGGAGCGCCGCGGCATTCGCGGCGGATTGGTCGTAATTCGCCTGCGAGGTGACCTTCTGCTCGAGCAGCGTTTGCTGGCGCTTGCGGTCGCGCTCCGCCTGCTCGTACTGGATGCGCGCGCGCTCGACCTCCTCGCGCCGCGGACCCGTCGTCACGCGCTCGAGGTTGGCGCGCATCGACGCCACGCGCGATTGCTGCTCGCGGATCTGCGGGTCGAGCAGGTAGCGGTCGAAGCGGACGATGGGATCACCCGCGCGCACCGAGTCGCCCTCTTCCACCATGACCTCGGCGATCCGCCCGCCCACCAGCGAGCCGATGGCGGCGTCGCGCGCCTCGATGGTCCCGGTGTAGGTGTGCGTGGCGTCGTTGCGACTGCCGCGGTAGATGAGCCAGGCGAAGATGAGCGCGATAGCGAGGAGCGGAATGACGAGCCGTCGCATGGCGTATCCTCAGTGGGCGCCTTCCATGGTGTAGAGGCGCGAGATGTAGGTCAGCGCGCCGTACGCGTAGGCGCGCTCGTCGGACGCGATGGCGATCGAGCGGATGTAGAGCACGCCCGGCATCTTCGGGTCGAGCGTTGCCACGCGCCGGCGCGTCCCCGACACGACGTCCACGGCCTCGATGAGGTTCGGCACCAGGTTCTGCGTGGCAACGTAGACGCCGCGGCCGTTCGACTGCCAGTCGCAGAACATGTCGGTGGCTCGCATGCCGGCCGCCGGCGTGCGCGTCGTACCGGAATCGATCCCGGCCAGGTTCCACGACAGATCCGACGCCTGCAGGAGCATTCGCGTCCCGTCGTGCGAGGGATATGCGACGAGCACGCCGGGATCCGTCAGGGCTCTCGGCAGGCCGCCGTTCACGTCCACGAGATAAACGCGGCTGGCTTCGTTCGCGCCCCCTCCCACCACCAGCGCCTGCTTCGCGCCTGGCATCCAGTGCGCGTCGCCGATCAGGTCGATGGACGAGGTCTCTAGCTCGACCGGCTGCCCCGCCCCCGTCGGATACGCGATGACCCGGTTGGGAAAGATGCCGGCGAGCACCCAGCGGCCGTCGTCGCTCAAATCGGTCGCGCCACCCTCGCCGAGCACGACCACGGGCGAACCGTCGGTGCGCCGCATGCACACCTGGTAGTTGGATCCCGCCGAGTTGCCGGATTCGGTGAAGATCACGGTCTGACCGTCGCGCGACATGGCGATTGGTTCGGAGAGCTCCTGGAACGACATGTCCTGTTCCTGCGACGCGCCCGGCGCCTGCACCTGCATGACGCGGCGCAGGTCGTCGCGCGTCGAGATCCAGCTTCCCTTCGACGACACGTCGTGGATGACGAGTCCTCCCGCGCTCTGCGCCGCGGCCCGCACCTCGCCCGAGAGCGACACCGCGTAGACCGAGAAATCGGCGTATCCCGTCCCCGCCGAGAAATAGATGGTCTGACCGTCCGTCGACCAGGCGACACCTTCCATGCCCCAGTAGCCGGTGGAGAGCACCTTGCGATTGCCCGCCAGATCCACCACCGCCACGTCGCCGCGATCGTCCCACTTGGCGGGGTGTTCGAAATAGGCGATGTGTTTGCCGTCGGGAGAGAAGCGTGGATCGCTCACGTAACCGCCGCTCTGGAAGAGGACCTTCCCGACCGGGTACTCCAGGCGCACCACGCCTTCCATCGGGCGCACGATGGCGAGATCGGTCCCCTCCGGGTTCCAGCTGGCCTGGAAGACGTTCTCCAGGATTTCGCGCGGGGCGCCTCCGCCCAGCGGCATGCGCGCGAGCGTGCCGTAGCACATGCGATGCGCGACCCACCTCGGGTTGGTCAGCACCGCCAGCTCGCCCTTCGACGAAATGGAAAGCAGCTGCAGCGGAGACTCGCTCACCTTGAGCGGTTCGGTGTATTCGGTCCGCAGCAGGTAGAGATACGGTGTATTGCCGGTGGGCGCCGCGCTGTAGACGACGGATTCCCCGTCCGGCGCGTACAGGGCCTGGAAGATGGTCTGCGCGCGGAAGGTGCGCTGCGAGTACTTGATGGGCGCAAGCGCAACCGGGGCGCGTCGTGTCGTGGTGAGCACCCACGCGCCCGCGGCGACGACGGCGATCGCGGCGATGATCCACGGCAGGATGGACGCGCGCTGCGAACGCGCGGGCACGACCGCGGTTGCCGGCTGCGCCACCGCTGCTTCGCTCGCGTCGAGCAGGATGCGCGCCTCGCCGATGTCGCGCAGGCGCTGGCGCGGGTCGCGGTCGAGACACCGCTCGAGCAGGCGGCGCACGCGCGCGGGCGTGTTGCCGGGAAGCAGGTCAAACTGCGGCGCGCGGGTGAGGATGGCGGCGATGGTGTCGGAAACCGTCTC
>DASVAK010000004.1:0-4467 GCA_036376395.1 Candidatus Krumholzibacteriia bacterium | reverse complement strand
AGCATGTGCGTCATGTAGCGCGGGCCCTTCACCGCGAACACGAAGTCATCCGGCACCTGCGCGTACCACGTCTTCCAGCTCGACACGCGCTGGAGCGAGTAGAACGATCCGTTGATCTCGAGCGAGTTGAACACGCTCGCGGCGTAGGCCAGCTCGTTCTTGTGGGGGAGTTTTTCCGGGTAGAAGGCGCCGCGCCAGGGTTCGTAGCGCCAGCCGGATGTGCCAACGCGGATGCCCCGGTCAGACAGCGTCGCCGGGCGCTTCTTCGATTTCTCGGTAGCGCTCGGGCGCGAAGCGGCGGGCGAGGAGGCCGGTGGCCGCTTCGAGGTCGATGGAGTGCACGAGAACGCCCTCTTCTCCATAGGGCAAAAATGCGAGGCACTCGCCGGAGGGATCAATCAGGCTGGTTGCCGATTCCGGGAAGCGGAGGGCGTAGTTGACACTGGCGAAGTAGATGGTGTTCTCGCGTGCGCGCATGCCCATGGCCTTTTCGAAGTAGGGCGAATCGGTCGCGCCCCACGTCTTCAGCCGCGGCCCCTTCTTCTCGAAGCCGGTGTGCTGCGGATGGAACACGATCTTCGCGCCCCGCGCCGCCGCCCAGCGCACCGTCTCGGGGTAACGCCACCCCTCGTGGCAGATCGCGATCCCGAACGGAACGCCGCCGACCTCGAAGAGCTGTCGCGTGTCGCCCGGAATGTAGAAGCGGTCCTCGCTCGGATCGAGCTGGTTCTTGGTCTGGATACCGTGCTGCTGGCCGTCCCCGCCGAAGACGTACGCGGCGATCTGTCGTCCGGCCGGCGTGATGCGCTCCATGCCCATGATCACCGTGACCTGGTGGGTGCGCGCGCACTCCGCCACCTCGAGGAGCGCGCGCTCTTCCTCGCGCGGTCCGAACGCGAACACATCGAAATCCTGCCCACGAAGGCCGGGAAGGTACGCCTCCGGGAAGCACACGATCTGCGCACCGCGCTGCGCCGCATCCGCGACCAGGCGCGCGACGCGCTGGAGCCCGTCGTCGAGCGACGATGCGGCACGGGGCGATGCAAGTGCGATGACGAGGGTGTTGCCCATGGTTTGAATCACATCAAATGCAGTGGCGGCTGCATCCAGGTTCCGTCCAGCGCTTCCGGCTGCCATCGTACATCGTGATCGGCCAGAGCATCTACCAACGGTTTTTGGCCCGGATTTTGCGCTTGCAGGTGGGCATGAACGCGCGACTCGTTGTTCTCGTCGCCGGGGCGGCGCTCTTCGCTTGCCAGAGCAGCAATGTGCCCACGCCACCCGACATTCTCGCCCGCTACCACGCGCTCACGGACACGCTGAGCTTCGACACGCCCGGCGAGTCGGTCGCCCTGCTGGAATCGTTCCTGAGCGACAACCGGCGTTACCAGATCGCCGACAGTGCCGCGCAGAAGATCGTCGTGTATCGCGGAGCCACCCACGGGCTCTATCACCTGGCGCGCGAGTTGGCGCGCGACGGCGAGTTCGACCGCGCGGAGCAGATGCTCCAGGACCTTGCGCTCGTCGACACGGAGGATGGGAAGAGTGCGCGCACTCACCTCCAGTACGAGTTCTACATCGAGAAAGCCAAATGGCTCCTGGTACGCCAGCGTTTCGAAGAAGCACGCGGAGTCGGCGAATGGCTGATCACGCAGGACCTGAACCGCTTCCAGCGCGACGAAGCCGAGAAGATCCTCGACTACACCGGACACATCGACGCGGCGATGAGCATGGTCGAAAGCCAGAATGTCGTCAACGCCTGCAAGCAGCTGATCGTCCTCTTCGCCAGCAATTACGCCGATAACGGGTACTACCCGTCCTCTTTCTCGCTTGCCGATCTCGAAAAGTTCGACGCCTACACTGCACGCTCCATCGCGCGGAACATCAACCGGGTCGAAAGCTATACCGCCACCCAGGACCACTACACGCTGGTTGCCCTCGGCAGGGATGGCAGGCGTTACACCATCGAAGACGGCGAGCTCAAGTAGCCGGACAACCAATCGCTCTCTTGCGACGCCGCCGTCGCCGGTCTATTCTCCCGGGTAATGACACAAGCAACGCGCTCCCCGGCCGATCGCTCGGCAGCCGTGGACGCGTCATGACAACAAGCGAGGAGAATACCCATGGCGAAAAAGAAAGTTCGTTCGAAGAAGCCAGTCGCTCGCAAAGCCCCCGCCCGGAAGAAGAAGACGCCGTCGTCACCGCCGAGCCAGCCCAACACGATGCTCAATGGCTGGATCACGCACACCGAGTTCGCCAGCACCGACCCCGATGCCACGCAGGTGTGGCTCGAAAAGGTGCTCGGCTGGAAGTTCCGTCCCAGCTTCCCCATGCCGGATGGAAGCCAGTACCTGCTCTTCATGTATTCGGACAAGGGCGGTGGCGGGATACGCGTCGCCGGTTCGAATGACGACGCGTGCACGGTTCCGTACGTCCAGGTGAAGAGCGTGCGCGCCGCGTTCGACAAGGCGATCCGCGCGGGCGCGGACGAAATGATCGCGCCCGACGCGATCATGGACGACCTGTGGATTGCGTGCGTGCGCGCCCCGGGCGGAATCGCGATCGGATTCGCCGGACCGAAATAGCATGAGCGTTCTTTCCGCCATCGGGAACACGACGATGGTCCGCCTGCGCAAGGTTGTGCCGGCGGAGTGCGCCGACATCCTGGTGAAGCTCGAGTGGGAAAACCCCACCGGGAGCATGAAGGACCGCATGGCGGAAGCGGTCATCACGCGCGCGGAGGCCGACGGCCGCCTCAAACCCGGCGGCACGGTGGTGGAATACACGGGCGGCAGCACGGGCGCGTCGCTGGCGATGGTGTGCGCGGCGCGCGGCTACCGGATCCGCATCGTCACATCGGATGCGTTCGCGCGCGAGAAGCGCGACCAGATGGCCGCCTTTGGCGCGGAGCTCACGCTGGTTCCGAGCGAAGGCGGCCTCACCACGAAGAAGCTCATCCTCGACATGATCGAAACCGCGCGCGAGATGGCCCGCGAACCGGGCACATTCTGGACCGACCAGCTCAACAACCACGACAGCATCGCGGGTTACCACGCGCTCGGCGAAGAAATCTGGGCGCAGACGAAGGGCAAGGTCGACGCGTTCGTGCATAGCGTGGGCACGGCCGCGTCCTCGCGCGGCGTCGCCACCGTGCTCAAGCGCTATAATCGCGACCTCCGCTTTGCCGCCGTCGAGCCGGCCGAATCGGCGGTGCTGGGCGGTGGGCCGCCGGGCCCGCACAAGATCGAGGGCGTCGGCATCGGTTTCATTCCCGCGCTCTGGGATCCGTCGCTCGCCGACGAGATCATGGCCGTCAAGACGGACGACGCCAAAGCCATGGCGCGCCGCCTCGCCCGCGAGGAGGCGCTGTTCGCGGGCACGTCGTCGGGGGCCAACGTGGTAGCGGCCGTCCGCATGGGCCAGGTGCTGGGCCCGGGGCGCACGGTGGTCACGCTCCTCTGCGATTCCGGCCTCAAGTACCTCAATACCGACGTGTTCCGCACCGCCTGAGAAAATCGGGCATCCTGTCGATTCCAACCCTGCCGGTTCGTCGTCATTCTGTGAGGGAGTCAACCACAGGAAAGGACAGGACCATCATGAAGCGTCGCATTCTTGTCATTTCAGCGGCCGTCGCCATGTGCGTGGCCGCCATCGCGCCCACGCACGCCGCGGCGACCCGCACCCCGGTGAAGAGCGGCCACCTCGACGTGAACGGCGTCAGCTACTACTACGAGATCCTCGGCAAGGGCGAGCCGCTGCTGCTCCTCCACGGCGGCCTGGGATCGATCGACATGTTCGACCCCATTCTCCCCGCCCTCGCGAAAGACCGCCAGGTGATCGCCGTCGATCTGCACGGCCACGGGCGCACGCCGCTGGGCAATCGCACCATCAATCTCGTCGACATGGGAGACGACATGGCGTCGCTGCTCGAGCTGCTCAAGTTCACGAAGGTGGACGTGTTTGGATATTCAATGGGAGGCGGCGTCGCATTCCGAATGGCGGCGCAGCACCCGGAGAGGGTGCGCCGGCTGGTTCTCGTCTCGACGGGCTACGCGCAGGACGGCTTCTATCCCGAGATGCTGCCCCAGCAGGCCGCGGTCGGCGCGGCGATGGCGGATGCCATGAAGGAGACGCCGATGTACAAGAGCTACGCCGCGGTCGCGCCACACCCGGAAGATTTCCCGAAGCTGCTCGACCAGATGGGCGCGTGGATGCGCACGCCGTACAACTGGGAGGAAGACGTGAAGAAACTCACCATGCCCGTGATGCTCATCTACGGCGACAGCGACATGTACCGGCCCGAGCACATCGTGAAGTTCTACCAGCTCCTCGGCGGCGGCCTCAAGGACGCCGGATGGAACCGCGAAAACATGTCGAAGAACCGGCTCGCCATCCTGCCCGGGCTCACGCACTACGACATCTTCATGTCACCCGAGCTGTCGCACACCGCGCGGCCGTTCCTCGATG